>NZ_JACUUA010000244.1 GCF_014859565.1 Marinospirillum sp.
TCAGGCACTTATTCAACAATCAACCCAGCCCTTAAAGCTGGGTTTTTTGTTGTGCCCGGCGAAGCCGGCAAACCGAGTCACCTGAAAGAAGAAGCCTGGTAACAGTGTGAAGGGTAAAACCAGAACGACTGCTGGCGGAGGTTCAGCGGACTGAGCTGGGTCAAAAGTCCAGTTCAGACGGTTCTGTGAGAGGGATGAAGCGGCAACGCCTCACCCTACTCAATTATTGCAGCAACAACAATCCGACCGTCAATCAGAACCCGGCACGGATGTAAGCACCAAAAAATGCACCGTCCAATGTCAGATCACCATAGGTATCATCCAGATCATCCAGTGTCAGGCTAAAATCACGGTAACCAGCGGTAATACCGGGTTTGATCAGCGGAAAACCGTCATACTGGTAGCGCACATCAAAAGTCAGGTCAGTCAGGCTGCTACCGCTATAACTGATGGTATTCACACTGGCTCCGGCAGAGAGACCAAAAGGCACACCCACCCGACCCGCCAGATAACCCATAGGAAGCGGAGCAGTTAGATCTACACTGCGTGGTTCTGCACCCGTACCTTCAAATGCAAAAGAGCCATCAAACATGCGAAGCGTGGCACCCAGCTCCACCCGCAGATCCACCAGCGGAATAAAGGAAGTCACACCATCCAGAAAGCGGTAATAGGCAGTCACATCGGTATGGCTAAGATCAACGCTGGTATTTGTGCTACCCGAATACGTCTCACCTAAAAATTTAACCGTTTTATTTGTGTTACCGGAAAACTCAAGTGAGGTCTGACTCACACGAAAGTTAGGAATCACGGGAATAAAGTGATCAAACTGAACAAACAGCTGATTTGAAGACTCACCGGACAGTCCTAGCTGATCCTTCACATCCAGTCGATCTTCACCTTCTTTACCCTGAATATAACCGGAAGGTGAAACATCCCACAGATTAACACCAGCAGTGATATTAAAATCCACCGCCTGAGCATTAATTGCCGTTAATGGCAGCAATACAGTACCTGCCAACATCATGATTTTACGCATTTTTTTTCCTTATATTTCAAACCTACACAAGATTATTATAACGCTGTTGATACAGATTACTGTTGCTGTTGTGTACCATCACTCACCAGCCAACTATCCCAGATATAAAAACAGAAACAACAGCACCAGCACTGCATTCAGTAGCAGCGAGGCATACACAAACACCAGTCCGGTGTAGTAGTTTGGTTCTTTATGAATGGCGCGGCGAGCCAGCAAGCCAGCAACAACCGAAGGAGCAACAAACCAGGGGCCATAAACAGCAAAAACCACACCGGCCATTGCCAGTACCAATGCCAAAATGGAGAGGTTGTGATTCATTTTAATAACAGGTTGGGAGTCTTGCGGGTCTTTCATAGTACAGGTCTCTTACTCTCATACAAGGACTGGATCAGCGCTTTGCGCTCAGAGTAACAGAAACCGAGTCAGAAAAACGCAGCGCATGAGGTTTGTCGACTTCTACATCAGCCACCTGAACCTGCTCATGACTCATGACTATTTCCAGCAGCTCTCGCGTCAAGCGCTCCAGCAGTGCAAAACGTCCATTTTCAACATGAGCAATCAGTTTTTTGGTAATAGTGCGGTAGTTTAGAGCTTCATCAATCTGATTAAACTGCACTGCACGATCAGCAGCATAACGGATCACCACGTTCACAATAATATCCTGCTGGTTCTGAATTTCATCCTCCTTGATACCAATATAGGTACGCAGGCGCAGGTTTTTGATACGAATGGTGGCCAGTGAATAAGGATCATTATGAGGCATTACGGGGCTTCCTTAATCAATCAACTTCAGAAATTCCTGGCGGGTGTTTTGTGATGCACGCAACTGACCCAGCATTACAGAGGTTCGCATCATGGAGTTTTGTTTTTCCACACCACGCATCATCATACACATGTGGCGTGCCTCAACCACTACACCTACACCGGCAGCTCCGGTCACTTCCTGCACTGCTTCGGCAATCTCACGAGTCAGCTGTTCCTGAATCTGTAAACGCCGCGAAAACATGTCCACTATGCGGGCAAATTTGGATAAACCCAATACCTTGCCCTGCGGCAGGTAACCAATATGGCATTTACCAATAAAAGGCAGCAGGTGGTGCTCACACATGGAGTAGAGTTCAATATCCTTCACAATCACCAGCTCATCTGTTTCTGAGGTGAATACAGCGCCATTGATCAGATCAGTGAGATTTTCACGATACCCTTTGGTCAAAAACTCCATGGCTTTTGCTGCCCGTTTGGGTGTGTCCACCAAGCCTTCACGCTCAGGATTCTCTCCAAGGTTTTTCAGGATGGCATGATAATGAGGAATCATGGACTCAGCCATTGGGCTAATGTCAGCATTCGCTTTACGGTTTTGTACAGGTGTCAGAGCATTCATAGGTATTTTCTCTTGCAGGATCAGCTGGAGCCACTTTGTATAAGAAATGTATATCTTTACTGCATAAAAAACCAGCTTTTCCGACCGGGATAGTAGGAATTAGCATCAAAAAAACTTATGATCCTGTCAGGGAGCGAAGGGTAAAACTCATGCGTCAAACTGATCTGAATAACCAATCAATAGACTCTGTTATACTCATGAAAAGTGAACACTGAATCAACGAGGGATCATGCAGGCTATGAAAAAATTAATTGCAACCTTTGCCCTGATGGGCTGTTCTTTTGGATTAATGGCTCAGGATACCTTACCACTGCAGACTGGGCAGATGCTGGATGCTACCGTCATCAGCAAGGTTACTCTCAAGGAAGGGCAGAACCGTGAGAACCTGTGGTTTTCAGTCGAAACCAACCGCGTGGAAGGTACATCTACCCACAAGTTGAGTAATTGCACCATGACGACTGATGTCAACCTGAAGGAAGGCAAAATGCACCTGCAGAGCAAACAGCTGCGCTGCATCAGCACCACCGGTGAAATTTTCACCGACAAAAATATCCAGGCAAGCCTGACTGCCAGCACCAGTGAGGTTTGCACCTCCGGCAGTGGCAAGTGCTCAGAAATCACCCTGCAACCTGGCAGCAACTATGTTTTTGAAATCAAAAACTCCTCCAGCCTGATTGCTGAATTTAACCCATCTCGAGAAATTAACCTAATGCGGTTACAGCAGGACATTTAAATCCTGCCCTCACATCTTACCGAGCAGAGGCCATGGCACGATAACGCTGCTGAGCCTCTGTTACTTTTTTGATGTAACCCCTCGCTTCAGCACTGGGATGATTACGGTGCAAACGATCGTACACCTGCTGCGGTGTCAGTTGATTGATCACATTAATGGCCTGACGCCGATCCGTGTGGAAGGTTCTCATCACGTTACCCGCTCCCCCGTTATACCCGGAGATAATGGCGTATTCCTTTGAAAGAGGGTGACGGATATCTTTCAGATAAATGTCACGCAGTATCGTGAGATAGGCCGTGCCGGTATCAATATTGTTGGCAGGATTGAACAGATAGCTACGAGTCGGCTGATCATTACGTTGTTTATGTCTCTGAAACACGTCCCTGCCTGCAGTTGATGGCACAATTTGCATCAATCCATAAGCTGGAATATGACTGGTTGCGTAGGGGTTAAAGTGGCTTTCAGTTTCCATAATTGAATAAATCAGCGCCTCATCCACGTTGTAACGTCGACTGGCATCCCGCACCAGGTGTTCGTACTGATGACCCCGGACTTCGGTATGATTGGCAACTAGCGGAATTTCTACACGATAAACGGTATGTCCATCACGTTGCAGCTGCTGAATCTGATTATTCACTAGGTGATCAGCAAATCGATTGGCTCGCCATTCCCAGCGCACCGGCTGCCCTTCATGATCCATCACCTGACCGGCCAGCAATGCCGGACCCGAATAACTGATCGCCTTGTCGCTGTAGATTTCAGGGTTTTCAGCATCATAAGGGGTTAACAGCGTGGTGATGATTGCTTCTTTCAGGCGCTCCTTTGGATTGGATTGATCCACGGTTTCCACCACAATGACACCCTGATCAAAATCCATCGCCCCGCGACTTTGGTACTCATCGGTATATTTAACAAACTGGTGGGCGGAGGCTGGGGCAGCTGCGGCTCCCCACTGCTGACGTACTTGTTGCTGCAACTGGGCTATCTGCTGCTGGTACTCTTTCACTTCCTGTTCAAGGCGCTGAATGATTTCCTGCTGGCCTTGTAAATCGTCTGATAAATTGGGAAAACGTTCCAGCCAGCTGCTGGCAATGGCGGGCTGCTGAGGTGGTGGTGTAGCTTGCTCCTGCTTTTGCGGTGGCGGTGCCGCAGCAGCAGCGACCACAGCGGGTTTGCTTGCTGCTGCTGACTGAGGCGGCGGCACCAGACTATCCACCTGAATATCCGTGTCATCACCCAGCGGCACACCCTGCTCAGGATTGGCTGGTAATACCTGCACACGAGTCTGACTTTCCTGTGCTGGTGCTGGAGCCGGGCGAGAAGCCGGTGCCGGAGCTGGTGCCGGAGCTGGTGC
>NZ_JACUUA010000245.1 GCF_014859565.1 Marinospirillum sp.
TCTCAAAAATGCGCTCGTAGCTCAGCTGGATAGAGTACTGCCCTCCGAAGGCAGTGGTCGTGGGTTCGAATCCCGCCGAGCGCGCCAAAACTCCTGGTTTTTTGCCCTTCAGATGCTGTTATTTTTAGGCTAATCTAGACAAGGTATTTTTATAGTCTGTGCTTTTCTAGGCTAACTCAGTACCCAGTTCCAATCTCAAAGCATAAGTGGTGTTCATCTAAGCCTGCTCAAAAAACGGTCAAATAAACTCTTAGCTAAGGAAAGCCCATGCCGCTTCTTGATAAAAAATACGAACAACTTGCACTAACAGACCAGTATATTACCGACCCTTTGCTGATGGCTTTGGCGTGGAAAAAGGCACATCACTACATCCGTACTACTAACTGGTATGCGGATAATTTTGAACTGGATTTTTCGGCGCTGAACCTTGCAAAGCTTTGTGAGGATTGGAAGCATGAATTAGCCAAGATTAAGTTTGAGAAGCTAGAACTGATTCCTGCTCCTAAGACCCAGCAGTGGGGATTTTACCAAGAGCAGAGTGCTAGTGAAGAAAATCAACCGACAGAAGGTGTAGCTAAACGTTTTGCTGATATGGGTTTTCTGGGGTTTGAGCTTGATGAGCATATATTTTGTAGAACAGAGTGGATGCCAAAAAATGCTCAAGAATTAAAACTTCGACCTCTAGCACATATTGGTATCAAAGAACAAACCATTATGACGCTGGTGATGATGTGCTTGGCTAACGAGGTCGAAGCACAACAAGGTGATCCCGCAGCTGACTATAAAGAGGTTCACGAGAAAAAGGTTGTCAGCTATGGCAATCGTCTTTATTGCACCTACAGCGAAGATGGCAAAGCCGAGCACAATTATGGTGCAACCACTCTCTATGGTAAGTACTTCACTGATTACCGTAAGTTTTTGCAACGGCCTTACTACTTTGCTCATGAGTCTTTGTCCGAAATATCATCTGACCAAGAGGTTTACTTGGTCGATCTTGATCTAAAGAAGTTTTTTGACTGTATTAGTCGCGCCAAACTGATTGCCAAAATATGTCAGATAGCCAAGGATCAAAAAAACCTCTCTAAAAACACCTCGCCAACTGTGAAGCATATACTGTCTGCTTTTGATGGTTGGGAATGGTCTAAGCGAAGCTTGAAGGACTTTCCTCTTTGTAAGGGAAACCAAGAAAAAGAAGGTGCAGAGCCACCAAAAGGTTTACCACAAGGGCTAGTGGCAGCTGGTTTTTTCGCCAATATCTACATGTTGGAGTTTGACGAATGGATTGCTAAGCAGATCGACTGCTTGATAGATGATGCCGAAACAGACCTTAAATTAGTCGATTACTGCCGTTATGTTGATGATATGCGCTTGGTCCTCATCGGCCCATCTAGGAAAAATAGCATCAATCAAGACCCAACTCCCACCATCAAAAAACGCTTAGGAGCTTGGTTAAAGAGTGAACTGGATCAATTAGGTTTAGAGCTACACCCTGAAAAGACCAAGGTAGAAATCTACAGAGGCAAAGCAAAAGGTGTATCTGCCACTTTGGAGGAGATTCAAAGCAAAACCAGCGGTCCTGTTTCCCATGAAGATGCTGGAGAGCTATTAGGTCAGTTAGAGTCGTTGCTAATTTTATCGACACATAATTTTCCAGATCAGGACGGCGAGAGGAAATGTAGACCTAATCGCTTGGAGCAGATTGAGAAAAGCACATTTGATGTACGTGATGATACCTTAAAACGTTTTGCCGCCAATAAAATCTCGACCATGCTGAACAGTATGCGCCACTTCACCGCTAGAGAAATCGATAGTGACGGGCAAGCAATACTAGGTGACTGGGACTATCTACAAGAAAGAATGGCACGGCGCTTGATTGCTTGCTGGAGCCGTGATCCAGCCTTGGTTTTATTGTTGAAAAAAGGCCTAGAGCTTTTCCCAAGCACTAGGGTGCTTGAACCAGTACTTGAGCAGATCGAATATATTAGAAATTACCGTAATTTAATTGGGCCTCCCAGCCTAGACGATTTAAAGCAACACGCAGTTGTAAGCTACTGCCTTTCAGAAATATTTCGCCATTCAGCTGTAGTAATCCACCGCAAAGACCCACAAGCCATTCCAGCACAAGCAAATGTGGATGCTTTCTTTGAGCGTCTGCAAAACTTTGCTGCCGAGCTGATTGATAAACAGTCAACCATGAGTAAACAAGGAGAGTTTGACTTGTTGATCAGCCAAGCCCGCTTTCTTATTTTGATTCGGCTAGATACACTGCTAGAAAAATCAACAGGTGATAATAAGCAAGATCTTATTTTTAAGCTGACAAAAGGTTATCGCAATATCACTGTTTCTGATGAGTTGGATCAAGAGAAAATAGCCACCTGCATATTACTTGCAAGCCAACTGGTTACGAATATAAAACCACTGACTAGAGCCACCTGCTGCTTGCTTAATCAGCCATCAGTTAATGCAAAGAGCATCTTGGAAAAACTGGCTATTCAGGATAAAAGCTTGGTTATATTGATTATTCTTCATGCTCGCACATTACAGTATGACTGGTACAAAGAAGAAAAAAATAAAAAATCCATCAGAGAATTGGCTGAGAAACTATACATAGATATCAAACCATCAGCCAAGCCCTTGGAGAAAATAAAAACCCCAACGGCTCTACTGAAGCTAGTTCTTCGTACTGACAACCCATTTGCTAACGAAATAATGGTTATCAAGCTGATGCTCGCGCTATTAAATAAAGCGGATGAGTTCAAAATTAAAGGGCAAGGAAAAACTCTAGATTTAAATCAGACAAAAGTTCTATTTGAAGGAGGTGGATATCATAATCCGCCGGAATTTGATGACTTTGCAAGACGCTTGATTATTCATGATATTGCATTTCAATCACCGATTTCACCAGTAGCACGACACCTGCTGAAAATTAATTCGGAAGATATGTGCCAGCAGGATGAGGCAGCTCAACAAGAGGCGGCCATTCTTCAAAAAGTTGCTCTGTGTATTCGTGCGGCACTGGCTGGTTCGGATGACCCAACAGGGTTTGGTGTATCAAGCACACCAAGAGCAGGGTATCGCGGCTTGAAATCAACCCAATTCAAGCGTCAGCTAGGGTTGTATACCACACCTGAGTCTTTGGCTGGTGAAAGTGCAGCTTTTTCAAGCTGGATAACAACCTTAGTTTCCAAGCTGCTCAAGTGGCCAGGCATCCACATTAATGATCAGGGCTTTCTTTGGCCATACGAAATGACTCTGGGTGCTGTGCAAAAGTTATTGGAAGACCGCCTGAAAGAACTTAAAAAAATTTATTGCAAGCTTTCCGCAATACCAGGGTTATCAGAAAAAATCACGCCAGACTGGAGCAAGGACAAGACTAATCTAACCGTCGTCATGGTGCAGTCAAAACTACCAAAAAAGAAAGATTTTGCAGAAAATGGCCTGCTTCTGGATAATCCACAATATCGCACAAAGCATCGCCGCCATATTGCACGTGTTGCCAAGCTGATTATTCAGCATCTAGAAGCACAACACCTAGAAAAACCAAAAAATGGAGTACGAGAACATCACGTTGATTTGATTGTTTGGCCTGAGCTGGCTGTTCATCAGGATGATAGGGATATACTCATCCAGCTTTCGCGTAAAACCCATTCCATCGTTTTTGCTGGCTTGGGATTTATGCATCAGCCCAAAGTGAAAGGTCCAAATAACTGCGCACTTTGGATTGTACCAAGAAAGCATAATGGCAATAAAAATGAAATTTTGCGCCTTCAAGGCAAGCAGAACATGATGGCTGATGAAACAGGTAAAGTTATACCTTGGCGTCCCTATCAACTTATGCTGGAGTTACGACATCCACAGTTTCCCAGTGAACTTGGTTTTATTTTAACGGGTGCCATTTGTTTTGATGCGACTGATATCGCTTTAAGTGCTGACTTGCGCGATAAATCCAATACGTTTCTGATTCCGTCTTTAAATCAGGACGTGAACTCTTTTGATACTATGGTTGATGCACTCCACTACCATATGTTTCAGCACGTTGTTCTGGTCAACACGGGGGAGTTCGGTAGCTCTTACGCTAAAGCCCCTTACAAGGATGCGCATAAACGTTTGATTGCTCACTCATCCGGTAATAATCAGGTGGCTATTAATAGCTTCGATCTTAATATGTTCGATTTCAGAAGAGACCAAGTTGGAACAGACTTACGTTCAAAACTTGAAATAAAAGCTGCACCAGCAGGAGTAAGCCATAAGTGTTAAATACAATGTTTGTTGTGAAGAGACCTATCACCAACAAGTAAGTTGGGGTCCGGTTTGGTTCGCTAAACCCACTCCATTCTCTCCTCATAAAATCCTGCTGTCGGTTGAATCAACACAGGTGTGTACCAATGTTGATTTTTTCATTTTTTTCGACACAGATTATTGCTATGTCGACCACATCAACATGGTCTCTGTCAATGGCCATTTATTTTGACCCACTTTTGGCCAATAAAATTGACCCACCTG
>NZ_JACUUA010000246.1 GCF_014859565.1 Marinospirillum sp.
TACATAGCCAACGGCTGCGCATTATAATGATCCTCAGATCTTTAGCAACCCCAATGCTGGAAACAGTTTGATTTTTTTGTTTTTTGGGCTTGCTGCACTTGTTAAGCCATGCCATTGTTCAGGTCAGCAAAACATTGCATTTTTTATAGAGGGGGAAGGCGGCATGACCAATCTGGACGCTTCATTGAGAGAACAGGTCAGGGTTCTGGGAGAGGGTTTAGGTCGCACCATGAGTGCAGCTTTGGGTGCGGATTTTCTGGCACGGGTGGAATCCATCCGGTCTTTGTCCAAGCAGGTGCATCAGGGTGATATGCCGCCCCAGGCTTTAAGTGAGGCGTTAAAAGATCTGGCCGATGAAGAGCTTTTGCCAGTGGCGCGTGCTTTCACCCAGTTTTTGAATCTTGCCAATGCCGCTGAGCAGCACTACCGCGCCCGTGAACGGGTAGTGGAAGATTATCGTCGTGGAGAGCAACCCGGATTTACCCTGCTGCTGAATAAACTTCAGGGTGCAGGGCTGCAGCCGGATGAAATTTTTAACAGTCTCTGCAATCAGCGGGTCGAGCTGGTTTTTACTGCTCATCCAACCGAAGTCAGTCGCCGCACCCTGATCCAGAAATACGATGCGCTGGATGCCTGCCTGGCGGATTATGAACAGTCCAGTAACGAGAAAAAGCGCCTGCTGGTATTACAACGACTAGAAGAGTTGATTGCTCAGGCCTGGCACACCGATGAAATCCGCAGTCAGCGTCCCTCTCCGGTGGATGAGGCCAAGTGGGGTTTTGCCGTGATCGAAAACTCCCTGTGGCAGGCCGTGCCCGCTTATTACCGGGCGCTGGATGAGCGCTTGCTGGCTGTCGCCGGTCGAACCCTGCCACTGGATGTTGCTCCCATACGCTTTGCTTCCTGGATGGGGGGGGATCGGGATGGTAATCCACGAGTCACCTCTCGTGTCACTCAGGAAGTTTTGTGGTTATCACGCTGGATGGCGGCAGATTTGTACCATCGGGATATCGATCAACTGCGCTCTGAGCTGTCGATGCATGATGCCTGTGATGCACTGATCAAGCGTGTCGGGCCGGTGCGAGAGCCTTACCGAGTGCTGCTGGGGCAGGTGCGCGACAGGCTGCGAGCCACACTTGACTGGTTAAAAGCTCGGCTGGATGGCAAACCTTACGAAGATGAACGTATTCTGTTTGATGCCGATGGCCTGCGAGAACCCTTGCTGCTTTGTTATGAATCCCTGTGTGCAAAGGGGATGCAGGTGATTGCTGACGGTTTGTTAAAAGACATATTACGTCGCCTGTCTGCTTTTGGCATGAATCTGTTGCGCCTGGATGTGCGTCAGGAAGCACCGCGCCATGCGCAGGCGATTTCTGAAGCCACCCAGTATCTGGGGTTGGGTGATTACGCCGAATGGGATGAGCAGCGCCGGGTGGATTTTCTGCTGCATGAGCTGACCAATCCGCGCCCCCTGTTGCCGCAAAACTGGCCTTGCAGTGATGAAACCCGTGAAGTGCTGGATACCTGTGGGGTCATTGCTGCTGAGCGTCATGATGCTGTGGGTGCTTATGTCATCTCCATGGCGGGTCAACCTTCGGATGTGCTGGCAGTGGCGCTGTTGTTAAAAACTGCCGGTCTGGATCGCCCCATGCGTATTGTGCCGCTGTTTGAAACCCTGGCCGATCTGGAGCGTGCGCCTCGTGTGATTGACGGTTTGTTGTCCTTGTCCTGGTATCGTGACTACACCAAGGGTCGTCAGGAGGTCATGATCGGTTATTCCGATTCAGCCAAGGATGCCGGTCAGCTGGCGGCCAGCTGGGCGCAGTATCGGGCTCAGGAAGCCGTTACCGACGTGTGTGCTCGTCATCAGGTGCACCTGACGCTGTTTCATGGTCGTGGTGGCACTGTAGGTCGTGGCGGCGGCCCAACTCAGGCGGCGATTCTGGCGCAACCGCCGGGATCGGTGCAGGGGCGTCTGCGGGTCACCGAGCAGGGTGAAATGATCCGCTTCAAATTCGGTTTGCCTGCCTTGGCCGAGCGGGCGCTGGAGGTGTACACCTGCGCGGTGCTGGAGGCTACGCTGGCACCGCCACCCGCACCCCGCCCGGAATGGCGCGAGCTGATGAATCGCTTAGCCAGTGAAGCGGTTGGCAGTTACCGTGCGCTGGTTAAGGATACGCCAGATTTTGTGCGTTATTTCCGTCAGCTGACTCCAGAGCAGGAGCTGGCAAAATTACCGCTGGGTAGTCGACCTGCCAAGCGTAAGCCCGGTGGTGGCATCGAATCGCTGCGCGCCATTCCCTGGATTTTTGCCTGGACTCAAGTACGCCTGATGCTGCCTGCCTGGCTGGGCAGTGATACTGCACTGGAGCAGGCTGTAGCACGAGGTGAAACTCCGGCACTGCGCGAGATGATTGAAGGCTGGCCGTTTTTTGCCAGTAACATCAACATGCTGGAAATGGTGCTGGCCAAGGTGGATCTTGCCTCGGTTCGGGAGTATGAGGAACTACTGGTGGAAGATGCTCTGAAACCTTTGGGGGAGAGTCTGCGGCAGCGGGAAATCCAGCTGGTGCAATGCCTGCTGACTCTGAGAGAACAGCAGGAACTGCTGGAGCAGGTGCCGCTGACACAGCAGGCCATCAGTGTACGTAACCCCTACATTATTCCACTGCACCAGTTGCAGGCTGAGTTAATGGCGAGGGTGCGGGCTTGTGAGCAGCAGGGTGTATGCAGCACAACTGCAAACCAGGCCATGCTGGAACGAGCATTAATGGTCACCATTGCAGGTATTGCTGCCGGTTTACGCAACACCGGCTAGTGCCTTAAGTGGTGTTCATCTGCTATCCTTGGGCGCTGATATTTCGCAAGAGTAATCCTGTATGAGCGCCCAAAATGCTGCAATCCTTCTGGCCGTTGGCATCGCCTTTCTGATTCCCCTCGCAGGTTATGCCTTGCACGTGCATCTGGAAGCCAAGCGCCAGTTGCAACGAGCGCAGGAAAAACATGCTGAAGAAACACAGCAGGCTCGCAAGAATGTGATGGAAAACCTGCTGTTGCTGGCCTGTGCACTGGAAGATCGTCAGGTCAACCTGACTGAAGGCTGTCTGCGTATCCGCGTCTTTCTGGATCTGCTGGATGAAGGCGTTCACGTTCAGCATGAAAGCCTGCAGGTGTTTGATCAGGTGCATCAAAAGGCTCAGGGTTTTGCAACCCATGCCGAAAGAAATGCCCTGGATGCTGCTGAAAAAGAAAAACAGGATCAACAGCGTCGCGCCCTGGAGGAGCAGTTTGAAGCTCGGGTGACTGAAGGCGCCACAGCCTTGCGAAAGTTTTGTGAACAGCAGGGTTACAAGCTGGAAAAACCTCTCTTCATGAATGCCGCAGACGGAAAAAACTGACCCATGCTGCCCATTAACACCATGTTAAAAAACCTGCGTTCGGATCGCCAGAAAGCCAGATCAAGCCAGACAGCAGGTAAAACCACCAGTGATACTCCCAGCTTTAATGATCAGTTACTACAGCAGATATCTTCCGGTGGACGTGCAGACCTGAGAAGTGAGCTGCACCAGCTGCAGGATTTACTGGGTAAAGCTGGAGATGAGCTGGAGCGTAATCCCACTCTGGGCAACCTTGAGGTCTTCCGTGCCCTGCTGGCGAATATTCTGGGCAAGGTGGTCAAGGGTGGCTTTCAGGTGGAAAGTGTTGGTCCGGGCTGGCATCCGGCTGATCGGCATCAGGTGGTACGTCGTATCAACGAAGAAGCCGAAGAGCTGCTGCAGCTGGTCATGACCGAGCAGAAGGATCGAGTTTCAATTGCCCGCAGGCTGGTGAATATCAAAGGTTTGGTGGTGGATCTCTTGTCCTGAGTGTCAGAACAACCCCTAGTGGAGTGAACAAAACGATGTCCAGCACATCTCCCCTCTGGCCCACCGTGGCCGATCTGGTTGGTAATACCCCCCTGGTTCGCCTGCAGCGCATGAGTGCAGGAAAAAACAACACCATCCTTGCCAAGCTGGAAGGAGATAACCCCGCCGGCTCAGTTAAAGATCGCCCGGCTTTTTCGATGATCCGTGAGGCCGAAGCACGGGGCGACATTAAACCCGGTGACACCATTATTGAGGCCACTTCCGGCAATACCGGCATAGCCCTTGCAATGGCCGCTGCGGTGATGGGTTACAAGATGATCCTGATCATGCCGGAAAACTCCTCCGATGAACGCAAGTGGTCAATGCAGGCTTACGGTGCTGAACTGATTCTGGTCAGCAAGGAAGCCAGCATGGAAGGGGCGCGGGATCTGGCAATGCAGCTGGAACAGGAAGGCCGGGGTCGGGTGCTGAATCAGTTTGGTAACAGTGATAACCCGCTGGCGCATTACCAGAGCACTGGGCCGGAAATCTGGCAGCAAACTGGTGGTAAGGTCACCCACTTTATCAGCTCCATGGGCACCACTGGCACCATTATGGGGACAGGGCGCTACTTAAAAGAGCAGAAT
>NZ_JACUUA010000247.1 GCF_014859565.1 Marinospirillum sp.
AAACAGGTGTTCACGTTCGATCAGAATCACTGTTCACGTTCACCAGAATACGCAGGCTCAGAAAAAGATGTTGATGATAGGGCTGTTTGCTATGACAATCAGCACACAGAACCTGCAGGTTATTGCTCAGGTTATTGCTTTTAACACCGTCCTGGTGGTGTACATGCACCAAATAAGGCGCAGAGCGCAGCTGTACATGACAACTTTGGCAGGTGTAGCCCTGTTGCTCTCGTAGGCGCTGAGAGACTTGCGGCCAATCCGGCGTATAGCCATCCTGCTGACCGCTGATGCGTTTGGGCAGGCGCTCAAAATGCGAGCTATGCTTGGCAAAAAAGGTTTGGATATCGAATTGGCTCACCGCTGTAAAGTTTTTATGCGTAACGATACCCTCATAGTTCAAAAGCTTCAGGCAGTTCTGACACACCTGCAAGCGGGTTCGCCCTTCAAGGTTTTGGCCATTCTTGCTGACTCCACGAATAAAAAAATCGCCACTCAAATTATTGGTGACCACATAACGTTGGAAGCGGCCTTTTTGCTTCATTTCTTGCAGTGTGCTGCATTCAGCAACATGAAAACGCCGTCCGTTTTTTCCATCAGCAAGCGCCTCTTCTACGCCGTGTAAATGATCCTGAATATAAAGCAAAATCTGATAGCCACGCGCCTGTAGTAAACCGCTGCGGTGGCTTTTTAGGTCTTTCAGCTCAATACTGATGCCTTCTTGGCTGAGCTGCGTTGCCCAGGCTTCAAGCTTTTTTTCCAGCGAAAAATCCGCCTTCAAGGGCGAACCCATTTGCTGAACGGCTTCCTCTAGTGCGGTGAGGTCAATATCGAGCTTCATCTGGTTTTTACTATCTTGCTGGTTGACCTTGCCTTAAAAGTTAACGGCTGAGTCCATTATTGCAAAGAGCATCGCCACAATTACGAGCATCACAATCAGTGCCCAAAAAATTCCGAGAACCCAGACAACCCAGGTGTGAAAACCACCCAATGAATAAAGAGCACGTATTTTTTCTTCCTCTGCTCCTTGGAGTTCGCTTTTGATTCGATGGAAGCGTTTAAGGACGAAGTAACTAGAGCAGCCACCCCAAATAACCATGGCTACCAAGCCACCAAAAGGAATTAAGCTTGCAAAAGCGATAGAGATCAAAGCGCTTAAAGCGGGTAGATAGGCTTTACGATAGAGCAAAAACGGAACACTGAAGAAGAAGGCCCACCAGCTCCAATGCCAGCGGAATTGAAACACACCTGAGTGCTGCATCTTGTCGAGTCCGTGCTGATAAAAAGCCATTTTTTCGGGCTTTTGGATATAAGCTTCCAGTAGCTTGTGGTCACTTGCTGGTTTTTCGGTTGCTGGTATTGCTGCCTTCTCTTGCATGGCGTTTCTCCTGGGTGGCTGATACTTTTTTGTCAATCAGTCTGCAGCCAAAATTTGGCGAATTTGTTGCTCAGCGTTGGTGATGACACGAAAGCTAACACGTCGTGATCGTTGGGCATCTTCTTCGCCCTGCTGGTCAAGGATCAGGCGTGAAGAGGAAAAGCCCACCGCTGCCACCTGCTGTTTGATCCAGTCTTGCTGCTCAGGACTATGAGATTCCTGATGATAGACATACTCCAACACGCTGCGGGTACGGCCTTGGGAGAGGCGCATATTGTTGAAGTAGGCTTCTTCTGTGCGAAAGCCTTGCCCCCAGTCGCTGCTGGTATGGCCTTCAACACGCACTTCATCAATCGACTCAGAAAAATCGAGCAGAATATCCAAGTAACGCGGAAAAAAGTCATCCAAAATGAGCTGAAATTCACTGCTTAACTCAGTGGAACCCAGCGCAAAGAGCACTTCGGGCGCATTAAAAGTGATCGACAGGGTTTCTTGGTCAAGATGAGCCATCCAGCGCGGCAAATCGGCAGCAAACTCCTGTTGCAGAGCTGCATATAAAGCACCTTGGCTGGCTTGATAGGTTAGTGCAATATCACGCACGCGGTCGCGCTCACTTAACCCATAGCGCATTAAGGCAATGGCAATAAACAGAAACACCATCATTAACCCCGCCATCAAATCAGACACGGACAGCCAAGTGTGGCCTTGGTCTGCTTCGCTGGTTCGGGTTGCGCGGCCCCAGATCTTATCCTTATTCGACATGGTTTTATAGCCTGTCCTGTGCCTGTACGATCTGCTGCATTTGCTGGGTCAGTTTTTGATAATCCTGAGTAAACTGCCCAGCAATTTGCGCCAAGGCTGCCCCCATCTGTTCTAAAACTCGCTGCAATTCTTTTTGCATGGCTTGGTCGATGACTTGAATTTCTTCATTGACCAGTTTTTGTACCGCTTCAGCGCCCGTGCTGGTGGCTGTTTCCAGCACCGAGGCGAGGCGATCAAAACTGGTTTGAAAGTGCTCCTGTTGCTCTTGGCTCATGACTTCGAGACGCTCAGTGAACCCCTTGTGCCCCTTTTCAAAGGTTTCTTTAAGCTGCTCTTGCCATTGGGTGTACTGCTCTTGACCCTTGCCTTGCGCTTGCTTTAGGCCGTCGAGCCATTGCTTTTGCTCCGTCAGCAGTTCGCTGGTATGAGCTTCATGCTGCTGAAAGTGCTTGCTGCTTTGGGTGAGCAGCTGCTCATAATGCTGGTTGGCTTGAGCTACAGAATCCTGCATGGCTTTCATGACGCGTTCTAAATTGTCCTGCAGTTCAGGTGCGGCTTGCACTGCGGCATCACGCACGTCTGCAAAAGCCTGCAAGTGGTCTTCTAGCTGCTTAATTTGGTGATCTGCGGTGGTGATAATCGGCGCGAGTTGTGCCATATATTCAGGCAGCGGCTCAGTGGCCGTGGCGATCACCTGTAAGGATTCGCGGCTTTGCTCGATACCTTGGGCAGCCAGATTGAATTCCTCTTGCAGGCGTTCCATTTGCTCGCGGTAGAGCTCTTGCCATTCAACCAGGCGTTTTACAGAAGCATCCAGCGCTTTAAAGTTCTCGCCAAACTGCTCGGTTAAGCGGTTGTTAAAGTCGCTGATGACTTCTTTCAGTGCCAGAATCACCTGCTCGGTCGCTGAGCGTGATAAATAATCACCAAAGGTGGTCAGTTGTTCGCTCAAGTGATTTTCAAAAGCAGTAAACTGTTCAGCTCTTCGTTCTTCTCGCTCGGCTTGAGCAGCCCAAGTCTGCTGCTGCTCTTGTTGCTGCTGGCTGAGGCTCTCTTGTATGCCAGAAAGGGCTTTATGCTGATGCTCGCCCAGTTGCAGCAGGGGTTCAATTTGCTTTTGCAGGCTGTTAGCTAAGGCGTGGGGCAACTGTTCATTCTGCTCATTAAGGCGCTGCAAGTGCTGCTGGGCCTGCTGCAAAGACTCGCTGAGCTCTTTCCGCGCCTGTTCTTGTGTTTGTTGCTCTTGTGTCATCAACTCCTGCATACCTGCAAGGACCTTGTACTGATGCTTGCCCAATTGCTGCAGGGGGTCTATTTGCTCTTGCAAACTGGCAGCCAAAGCCTCGGGTAACTGCGCTTGCTGTTCATTAAGGCGCTCTAATAACTGAGTCAGGCGGGCACCATCGACCTGGGTTAATGCCTGATGGATATGAGCAAGATGAGTACCCTGCTGCTGCAACAAGCGATAAATATGCTCAGGGCCAACGGCCTCGGCTTCTTCTTCGCTCAGCGGTGGCTGCAAAAAGGTCAGACTGGTAGTCAGCAGCTTGTATAAAATGCTGGCAGCCATGCCCGCCAAGCTGGTTAAGAAGGCCATTTTTAGGCCTTCTAGCAAGCTGGCGATACTACCATCAATATCTTGCGAATCGAAATCCCACAACCCCAGCACGATGCCGCAAAAAGTGCCTAAAATACCTAAAGAAGTCAGCAGATTAGAGGCGTAATCAGTGAAGGCTGGCAGCTTGTTCAGCAACCTGGCTGCTAGTGCAAGGGCGAAAAACAAGCCGATCAAAGAGAAGAAAATCAGGCTTACTGAGGTGGTAGAAATCAAGTGCTCCATATATTCCTTGTCCCTAGACCGCTGTGGTTAGTGGGTTGGTGGTCATTCGCTGCGAACTGGTAGTAGAGGGCAGCTTTAAGCTTTGGCTGAAACTCTATAGCAGATAAGATACAACGCCAAGCCGGATTTTCTCGCCCTGATACCTCCTTATTCATGAGGCGTAGCTGAAAGATAGGGGTGAGCGCGGCATGCTATCGCAATACAAAGCGTTACTGAAAGCAACGGCTTGCCTCAACCGCCGTGAACCTTTTCGCTCAGAAACAGATGAGTGTCTATGAATCATAAGCGACAAAATATGGTGTTAGGGAGTAACACCCCAAAAAAAAAGAAGGTAGCCATGGCTGCCTGACCAGCTCTACTTATCGCACAGGTTATTAAAAGAGGGGAATGCCGTGCATCGACCTCAAGCGGCAAAGAGCTTCTATTTGCTTCTCTGCTTCACAATAGTTCGCAATAGTTCGGACAGTTTTAAAGAAAGCCTGCTACCCGGATAAT
>NZ_JACUUA010000248.1 GCF_014859565.1 Marinospirillum sp.
TTCCCGCTTATATCCCCGCCCGATTGGGCGAGGGTTTACGCGGATTTTGCTAATCGGGAACTTTTGCCACCCAAACCGGCCAGATACATCCATGAATATCCTTATAAAAAAATACCCTCTTGGCCTGTTACTGGCTCTTTTGCTGAACCTGAGCACTACCCCATTATTGGCGCGGGAAGTGGCGGTGACCCTGACAGAAGCAAAAACACAGCAAATCAGCCAGCCCCTTTATGCCTCTGGCACTTTGCGCGCCTGGCAATCTACGGATCTACGTACTCAGGTATCCGGCAGGGTGCGGACCTTGCAGCTGCCGGAAAACAGCCGGGTTGAACAAGGGCAGTTATTAATCCAGCTGGATGATCGTGAACCCCGCTCTCGCTTAGAACAAAGCGAAGTCAACCTGCGGGAAGCCAAGCGCCAGCTCGAACGCTTCCAACGATTACAACAAGGCCAGTCCATTTCACGGGATCAGCTGGATGCTCAGCAAGCTGCTGTGGATACAGCACAGGCACAACACCTCGCCATTCAGGCAGAAATTGAACGTTATCGTATCCTTGCCCCTTTCAGCGGTTTTCTGGGTGAACACAACATCACCAAGGGTATGTTGTTGGATAGCGGCAGCCTGATTACCACCCTGGATGATTTAAGCCAAATGCGGGTGGATTTTTCACTGGCTGAACGCCATCTGAATCTGCTGCAGCCCGGCCTACCATTACAAGCCAACACCCCCGCATGGTCGGATCAGACTTTCTCCGGTGAACTGCTGTCGATTGGCACCCGGATTGATCCCACTACCCGCAATCTGTCACTGCGTGGCCGTCTTGCCAACCCGCAACAACAACTACGCCCCGGTATGCTGGTCAGCCTGGAGCTGGAAACCCGCAGCCGCAATGCTCTTCTGGTTCCCTCTCGCAGCCTGACTTTCAGTGGACAGGAAAAAGCCGTATTTGTGGTTAATAAGCAAGGTGTGGCACAACGTCGAATTGTTGAAGTGGGTGCCACCCAGGCTGAGTGGGCTGAAATCCTCTCCGGCCTGGAGGCCGGTGAACAGGTGGTGGATCAAGGGGTAGTCAAGGTGCGTGACGGCATCCGGGTGCGTGACACCCAAGTAGACGATCCCGCATGAAGCTGTCAGAAACAGCGGTTCGCCGCCCCGTTTTTGCTCTGGTGATCAGTTTACTGTTGATCACCTTCGGCTTGATTGCCTGGCAGAACCTGCCACTGCGACAGTACCCGGATATCACCCGCCCGCAAGTCACGGTAATGACCAGTTACACAGGTGCATCGGCAGAGGTGGTGGAGTTACAAATCACTACGCCAATTGAAGATCGGCTATCTGGCATTGCGGGCATTCACACCATTGAATCCAACTCAGCACGGGGTGTTTCACGGATTGTTATCAGCTTCAGTGAAAAACGGGATCTGGATAACGCCGCCAACGATGTACGTGAAGCGGTTGCCCGTGTAATGCGGGTGCTGCCGGATGACGCTGACACACCGCTGGTGATGAAACGCAGCGCTACCGAAGAGGCCATTCTTTATATTATTCTGGGCAGCACCCGTATGACCAGTGTGGAACTGACCGATTATGCCCGTCGCACCCTGCAGGAACGACTCAGTCTGGTCAGTGGTGTCAGCAACGTGTTATTGCTGGGTGCACAGGATTATGTGATGCGGGTGGAATTAAAACCCGATGCCCTGAATGCTCGCCAGATGACCGTCAACGATGTGATCAGCACCCTGCGGCAAGAGAATCTGGAACTACGCGCCGGACGACTGGAAGGCCCACAACGCACATTGCAGATTCAGATCAGCAGGGATTACAACTCGCTGGATGAATTCCGCAATCTGGTGCTACGGATTGAAGGCGAAAACAGTATCCGTCTGGGGGATGTTGCTGATATCAGCACGGGGGCACGGAATACCGATCAACTTTTTCGCTCCAATGGTCGTAACGTGATTGGTCTGGGCATTGAACCCATTTCCACTGCCAACCCACTGGATGTGATTGCTGATGTCAAAAAGGCACTGGATGATTTTCGCCCTTTTTTACCGGATGGTGCCGATCTGGGCACCACCTTTGATGCCTCGATTTTTATCCAGAGTGCCATAGATGAGGTTTATTTCACACTGGGACTATCCATGCTGCTGGTGGTGCTGGTGATTTATATCTTCCTGGGTACACCCCGCGCCACCCTGATACCCGCCATCACCGTACCGGTTTCCCTGATTGCTGCGTTTATTGCCATAGCCCTGTTTGGCTTTTCGATCAACCTGATGACCCTGTTGGCACTGGTGCTGGCTATCGGTCTGGTGGTGGATGATGCCATTGTGGTGCTGGAAAACATTCACCGCCATCTGGATGAAGGCAAGCCACCACTACTGGCCGCCTGGATTGGTATCCGTGAAGTGGGTTTTGCTGTTATTGCCACCACCACGGTACTGATTGCCACCTTTGTGCCGATTATTTTTCTGGAAGGCACGGTTGGACAGTTCTTTCGTGAGTACGCACTCACTCTGGCCGGTGCGGTGGCCTTTTCCAGCCTGATCGCCCTGACACTAACCCCGGTACTCTGCTCAAAAATGCTGAAGGCTCACAGTCCGGGTGAGCACCAGCGCCTGATGCACCGGCTACTGAGCTGGCTAGAAAAACATTATCGCCGTTTGCTGGATAAGGGGTTACAACACCGCTGGCTGGCACTGGTGTTCCTGGCTGGAGCATTACTCGCCACCGGCTGGGGGTTCACCCAGTTGCCTCGTGCTTATGCCCCGCAGGAAGATCAGGGCTCCATCTTTATTTTTGTTCGCGGACAGGAAGGCGCTAGCGCGGCTCGTATGAAAGCCAGCATGATGCAGGTAGAAGAACGTCTGCTGCCACTGCTGCAAGAACCCAATCTCAGCAACATCACTCTGCAGGCACCCGGCTGGTCGACTCAAGGAGATAACTCAGGATTTCTGATCCTGAACATGAAACCCTGGAATGAACGACCGGACAGTGTTTTTACCCTATTGGCAGAAATCCGCCAACGGGTTGCTGACATCCCGGACGTGGTCATTTTCCCGCGCATCCGCTCACCACTGGGCGGTGGTGGTGGTGCTCCGGTGCGTTTTGTACTGGGTGGCAGCAGTTATGAAGAAGTCCTGGAGTGGGCACAACAGCTGATCCAAGCCGCTGAAAGCAACCCTGGCCTGATTGATCTGGAAACTGACTTCAGTGAAACCCAACCACAACTCCGCGCCCGGATTGATCGCCAGCGTGCTGCCCAACTGGGGGTTTCAGCACAACGTCTGGGTGAAATGTTGGAAGTCATGCTCGGTGGGCGTGCCATCACCCGTTTTGAAGAGCGCGGCAGAGAATACGATGTCTGGCTGGTCGGACAACCGGCCTCATTAAAAGAAATGGATGATCTGGGTAAATTACAGATTCGCTCAGATCGCAGCGGTGAACTGATCCAGCTGGATAATCTGGTCAGTTTTGAAGAAGTCGGAGACTCCTCACGCTTGCCCCATTACAACCGCAATAGAGCAGTGACTATATCCGCTTCGCTGGCCGAAGGTTATTCACTGGGTGAGGCGCTGGACTATCTGGATCAGCTGGCTGCGGAACAGCTGCCACCCTATGCATTGGTGGACTATCGGGGTCAGTCGCTGGATTACCGCACCAGCTCAGCAGCCATAGAAATCATTTTCCTGATGGCACTGGTGATTGTTTATCTGGTACTGGCTGCCCAGTTTGAAAGTTTTGTTCACCCCTTTGTAGTGCTGCTAACGGTGCCATTGGGCTTAGCCGGTGCCATGCTGGGGCTTTGGTGGAGTGGTGAAACCATCAACATCTACACCCAGTTGGCAATGATCATGTTGATCGGGTTATCCGCCAAAAACGGCATCCTGATTGTGGAATTTGCCAATCAGTTACGTGATCAGGGGCTGGAGTTTAATGCCGCAATACTGGAAGCCGCGCGCCGCCGTTTGCGTCCGATTTTGATGACCGCCACCACCACCCTGATTGGCACCCTACCGCTGCTGCTGGCAACAGGTGCCGGCTCAGAAAGCCGTCAGGCCATTGGCCTGGTGGTCTTTTCCGGTGTTGCTGCAGCCACCTTGCTGACTCTGCTGGTGGTGCCGCTGACCTACAACCTGCTGGCTCGTAATACCCACTCACCGGAAAGTGTTACAAGAATGCTGGAAGCCCAACAAAATCGTCAGGAACCCAGAGCCTGACCGGTATCCGCAGCGCCCAACCTGCTCAGGATGTCAATGCTGAAAGCCTTGATGAGTTACTGGGTTAAGCTCGACCTACTGTTTTTTGATCCAAGTCATAGACCATCCGCTTATTTTTTGATCTATTGAACGCAAAAGGACTACTGTCTTAACAACAAGGAGGTTCCATGAGAATCCTACTCACTGGCGGCACTGGTTTTATTG
>NZ_JACUUA010000249.1 GCF_014859565.1 Marinospirillum sp.
TTGAGCCTGAAGGCTTTGATGAGTACGATCAGTTGAACAAAAAAATCAAAGACTTTGACCTTGCACCTGAAGCAGAAAAGGCTGCATCAGCTCATAAGCCCTCGAAAGAGGGCTTGTCCTTCAGCAAATTGGAATCTCGCTTGAATCAACTCGAAAACCAGTCTGCGACAAGAAGGGAAAAACCGTGACTAAACGCTTTACACTTGCCCTGGTGGAACACCAAGGCCACCTTTATTCTTTTGAGAAAACCAGCAGCAGCGCTGAGGTTAGCTGGGAAAACCTATCGGTTAAAGGTGAGAGCGCCTGGCCTGTGCAGGGAGACCACAGTTGGCATCTGGTTTTACAAGAAATCAATGGCCAGCTGAACCTTAGCTCCAAACTGGCTGAGTGCTGGATTTACTGGTTCGTAGAAGACACTTCACAAGCAGCTATGCAGCGCTTGCAAAGCCTGCACGGTGAATTTGATATACGCCATTGGAGCCTGTTGCATTGGCAGGGATTGCAAGAGCTTGGCTTGATTGGAGAGCAGGATGCTAAACAAGCATTAAACCTTTGGATAGCCAATCAACTGACCAACCTGCTAGCACCTACACCAGAGCTACCAGAATCAAAAGAAGAAACACCAGAAAACTCAGCCGAAGCAGATTTGATTGAACGCTTGGCTCAAGAAAAGCAGCAGCTGAAAAAAGAAAAAAAACAGTTGGAAAAACAACTGCAAAATCAGCAAGAACAACTGGACTACCTTAAAAACCGCCTTGAAAACCTGGCAACAGCGCAGATGGACATAGACACACTGACTCTCTACCTGCCAGTTTTATACAAAAACTTCTGGGGTCAAATCCGACCCGATGAGCTGGCACTGCTGGCTGGCTCTTTGCAAATTCCAGAGATCACCTCCCCTGCACGTGAACCGGACAGCGGTGTATTACAGGTTATGAAAAAGCGCTTGCAAAACATGCCGCCAGAGCAGCAAGACCAGTTACGTCAATTCTGCCTACAACTGCCCCACGCGCCGCAGCCCCGCCCGGAAATGGCTTTCTTTTTTGAAGCAGACCACTGAAGGAAGATCCCGTGAAGTCAAAGGACAAAGAAAAACGCCTTGAAAAGCTAACTAAAGAGAGTTCATTACCTGAAAAGCTCACCTACACTGATCTACTTCTACTCTTAGAGCAGGATGAGCAAGTACAAAGCTTGATTCGTCAGCTGGCATTAACCGCTGATCAGCCTCCTGTACCAGAATCGTCTGCTCAAGATGAACAAACAGAAATGCAGGGCAGCGACCCTATTCTGGCCGAAGCGGAACCCGTGCCTGAACCAGTTACCGAACCTCAACCTCCCACTGAGGCAGAGCTTTTTTATGCTGCACTTACTCCCCAGCTTGAGTTTTTACAAGCGGTGCAAGCCGATCAGGAAATTGCTGCTATATGGCTAAAAGAAGACGAAACCCAGGCACAATCCTTGGTACGGCTCTTGGCACGTGCCAGTCAGTGGGATCAGCTGATAGAGCTTTGGGATGTATTCGCCAGCCGTTGTAAGAAGCAGGAAAGGGCGCTTACTGCCAGCGAAAAACAACTCCTGCTACACAGCCTCGCCTGTTACAACCTGACACTGAATAGCCGCCAGGCTGAACTAATTTGGCCAGAATGCCCAGCCGTTTTTGATCATCAACAACATACCCGTGGCACCCCGCAAGGGGAAAAAGTCATCGCTGTTTGGCTACCGGGATTAACCAATGCCGCTGGTAAGCTACAAAAGAAACCCCTGGTAGCCACACAATAAGGAATTTCGCATGAGCAAGACCGCCAACTCACTCAAAAGCCTTTTAGAGCAAAAAACCGGCCTGCAACTGGATGCTTTACCCAGTTTTTTACGCGATGGTCTACTGCAAGGGGCGCAAAAAAATCTGGCGCAACTGCAACAAAAACTAAAGCAGGAACGCTTTTATTGGTTAGTGGATGAGCAAAGTAGCCTGTTTTTGCTCGACACCAGCAATTTCTTAATTTGGCAAGCCCAGCCAGATTTTAACAAACAACTCAACAAGGATGATGCCAGTCGAGAGTTAACTAGCATCAATTGGTTAGGCAAAAGCAACTGGCGCCTGGGTATGCGGGAAGAATTTTGGAGTTTTGTAAATGGCACCACAAACCCGTTGCGCAAAGGTCGAGATTATCGAATATTTGATGTTGACTACTGGGTTACAAATGAAGGGCGTGTTGATGATAAAATTAACCCTAGTGCCGACTTAAGTGGTAGCAGTTATTTTATAGCCACGAATAGTCACTATCAAAATAAAGCAGCAACTCTGGTGAGGGACTGTTTACAACATGGCTGGAAGCTATTTTCGGTGGCGCTTCACCCTGCAATCCAAGAAAGCCTTCTCAAAGCTTATGAGCAAGCTAAACCATCAAATACTGATACAGTTGTTAGTATTGGATCAATAATTGCAGCCCAGAAGAACAAAGAAAATAAAAAAATCCAAGCCAACTTTACCAAGCTCAATCAACAACTGGCAGCAACCCCTTCGGAGCTGGATCAACTCACGGAAGGGCTGCTAGATAGCAAAAAAACTCTAATCACCCTAGATAGCCAAACCAGCCCGCTACCTGAACTTACCTTCAGCCAACTGACTGATCCCCATAAAGGTATCTGGGAACTTTGGGGGCAAGACTCTAAACTGACTGAGCTGCTGGGCGCACGCCCACGCAACCCTGTTGAAGATATTAAAACCTGGCCAGTCGCCATTGATTTTGGCACCAGCAGTACCGTAGTGGCCTATGAAGAACAAGGCCGCAAAAAACTGCTGCGAATTGGTGTGAAAGATTTTAACAGTTCTGTACAGCAAGCCCATTTTGAAAACCCCACTGTTTTAGAACTGGTTAACCTGCCTGCCGCTTTACAACCCTGGCAAAGTACCTCTTATCGCCCGCGCTTGCAGTGGGGGGATCTACGTTGCTCCCATGAAGCCCTTGCCAGCTTACGGGATAACGAAGGGGATACCGGGGTCAGCGCCAGCATTTTGAGTAAAATTAAGCACTGGGCACTCAGAGAAAGCAGCGATCTAAAAGTCAAAATTTCCGATCAGGTCAACCAAACCGAAATCGAGCTTGCGCCCCTGACCTTGCGTAACCCCACCAAAGGGCAAGCCTTACAGGTCAGTAGTGAAGACCCCTTCGACCCCATTGAAGCCTATGCCTATTTCCTGGGTCTGGCGATTAACTGGCGGCAGCGCGGGATATTCCTTAAATACTACATGACCTTTCCTGTTGCCTATCCCCAACTGGTTAAAGATAAAATCTTGGCATCTTTCCGCCGTGGTTTGCAACGAAGCCTTCCAGAACCATTGATTGCTCAACAGGAATTTGACCAGTTCAGTGTGGAAGAACGCGCCTCAGAACCAGCCGCCTTTGCCGCCACTGCCTTGCCGCATTTTGGCATTCAGCCCACCCCAGAAGGCGAAGCCTATGCAGTATTCGATTTTGGTGGTGGCACCACAGATTTCGACTTTGGCCTTTACCGCGAACCCAATGCTGAAGAAGAGGACTCAGGCTATGAAGAAGTGCTGGAGCATTTTGGCGCTTCCGGTGATAAATTCCTTGGCGGAGAAAACCTGCTTGAACACCTGGCCTATGAAACCTTCAAGGCTAACCTGGATCTTTGCCGCGAGAAAAAAATTGCCTTTACTTGCCCGCTGGATGGCCAGGACTTCCCCGGCTCGGAATTACTGCTGGATAAAACCCGTGCCGCCTTCACCAATACCCAAATGCTGATGACCCGCCTGCGCCCCTATTGGGAAAAGCGCGAGCAGAATTCTCAAGGCATTGAAAAAATCAAACTGATCAACCGTGCCGGTGAAGAGGTGAACTGCGAACTGCAAATGCCCTATGAGCGACTGGAAGCCTTTTTGAACCAGCGCCTGACTCAGGGAGTAAAAAACTTTTTTACTGCTCTGCATAAGGCTTTTAGCGAAGCGGAACTCAGCCCGCAAAAAATCCACGTCTTTCTGGCCGGTAATGCCAGCCTCTCACCCCAAGTGCAGGCTTTATTTGGGCTAGAGACCAAAAGCAAGGATACAGAAGCCAGTCAGCAGCAGCCCAGCAGTATCATTAGCGACTGGCAACGCAAGCTTTTTGGTGAGCAACTGCCTGAGTTTCAGATGTATGCGCCCATTACTGAAAGCCCAGAAGACCCTTACCAAGCCACCACCAAAACCGGTGTGGCCCTCGGACTATTGGATCTCTGTCCAGGATCGCCCGTTGCCATCGTTAACCGTGCCGCTATCAAAAGCCAAGGCGAAGCACCCTTTGATTTCTATGTAGGCAGTATTCGTCGCCGCCAGTTCAAGCCTGCACTTAAACGCCATGCCGCTTATGGCGAATGGCAAGAAGCTGGCCCCGTGCGCGAAAACACCTTTACCCTGGT
>NZ_JACUUA010000250.1 GCF_014859565.1 Marinospirillum sp.
ATTCCTGTCCACCTGATCACCGGTTTTCTGGGTGTTGGCAAAACCACCGCCATCAATCACCTGATGGCACAAAAACCGGAAGGAGAGCGCTGGGCACTGGTGGTGAACGAGTTCGGGCAGATCGGGGTGGATGCCAGCCTGCTGGATACCGATGATGGCATTCAGGTAAAGGAAATTCCCGGGGGTTGCATCTGTTGTGCACTGGGGCTGACCCTGTCGGTAACGCTGGTGAATCTGCTGCAGCGTTTTAAACCGGATCGGTTGTTTATCGAACCCACCGGGCTGGGGCATCCCGCCGGTATTCTGGATCTGTTACAGGGTGAGCAGTTTAACGAAGTGCTGGAGCTTCATCCGGTGATCACCCTGGTGGATGCCCGCCAGCTGGATGACCCGCGTGTCATGGCACACGAAACCTTTCAGGATCAGATTTCGCTGGCTGATATTCTGGTTTTTAACAAAAGTGATTTGGCAACACCGGAACAAACCGCATTGGCAGTACAACAGGCAGGGCAGTTGTTTCCACCCAAACTGGCGGTGCTGACTTGTCAGCAGGGGCAGTTACCCCTGAGTGTGCTGGATTCTGCTGTGCAGCTGATTGCTGCCAGCCGCGAGCAGAAACAGGTGGCAGGGCATGACAACACTGCCAGTCTGATTCGTCAGGGTGGAGTGACCTTGCCATTTCTGGCTATGCCGCAACCGGGACAGCCGGTTTGCCAGCAGGGTGATGGGCTGGGTGCTTATTCAGTAGGCTGGGTGTTCCATCGGGATGATGCCTTTGATGAAGATCGTTTATATCAGTGGGTGGATCAACAAAAAGACCTGCTACGCCTGAAAGGGGTGTTCCGGGTGGGCAGTAAAACCTGGCGCAGTTTTAACAAGGTAGGGTCAGAACTGGTGGTGCAGCCGGTGGCTTATCGGCGCGATTCCCGGCTGGAGCTAATCAGTGAACAGCCGCTGGATGCGGCAGCACTGCAACAGCAGCTGCTGGCGATGACTTACAAACCAGCACCAGCAACATTATTTGATTGATATTAAAAGGAAAACCAGCATGACCAGCACCCAACAACGCGCCGCCCTGCAACGCCAAATCTGGGCCATTGCCAATGATGTACGTGGTTCAGTCGATGGCTGGGATTTTAAGCAGTATGTACTTGGCACCCTGTTTTACCGCTTTATTAGTGAAAACTTTGTCAATTATATCGAAGCCGGTGACGAGAGCATCCAGTACGCCAGCCTGCCCGATAACGTGATCACGCCTGACATCAAAGACGACGCTATTAAAACCAAGGGTTATTTTATCTACCCCAGCCAGCTGTTCAGCAAGGTTGCCAAGAACGCCCATAGCAACGAAAGCCTGAATACCGATCTGGCGGCTATTTTTGCTGCAATCGAAAGCTCGGCCAATGGTTACCCCTCAGAAAGTGACATCAAAGGCCTGTTTGCTGATTTCGACACTACCAGCAACCGTCTGGGTAATACCGTAAAAGATAAAAACCTGCGTCTGGCTGCGGTACTAAAAGGGGTGGCGGCCTTAGATTTTGGCCATGATATTTTTGCAAAAGGTGAGAACAGTCACATCGACTTGTTTGGTGATGCCTACGAATTTCTGATCTCCAACTATGCCGCCACTGCCGGTAAATCCGGTGGAGAGTTTTTCACCCCGCAGCATGTTTCAAGGAAAACATCGACCACTTCGCCCGCTCTGTACCCCTGGAAGAAATCGCCGCCAACGACTACAACCTTTCCGTCAGCAGTTATGTAGAAGCCAAAGACAACCGCGAACAGGTCAACATCACCCAGTTGAATGCCGAGCTGAAAACCACCGTCGCCAGAATCGAGCAACTGCGGGCAGAGATAGATGCCATTGTCGTGGAAATAGAGGGATATGAGTCAGATGTCGAACAATAAAACTATCGAAGTTTTAAGCACTGAAATAAAAGTTAAAACCATCGACCAAAATGATTTTATTTGTCTTACGGATATTGCCAAATCAAAGAATCCAGACCATCCCGATGATTTAATTAGGAATTGGCTTCGAAACCGCAACACGCTCGAACTCCTCGGGATATGGGAGCAACTTCATAATCCAGACTTTAACCCCGTCGAATTCGACGGGGTTAGAAAACAGGCAGGCTTAAACAGCTTTACCCTTACACCAAAACAATGGATCACCTCGACCCAGGCTATCGGTTTGGTCTCAAAGGCGGGGCGTTATGGTGGCACCTATGCGCACAAGGATATTGCTTTTGAATTCGCATCCTGGGTATCTGTTGAGTTCAAGCTCTATCTTATTAAAGAATTCCAGCGCCTCAAGGAAGCAGAACACCAGCAGCTTGGCTGGGATGTGAGGCGCCAGTTGACTAAAATCAATTACCGCATCCATACCGATGCCGTTAAAGAAAACCTGATCCCACCCACCCTGACACCACAGCAAACCAGTCTGGTATTTGCTTCCGAAGCGGATCTTTTGAACATGGCTCTGTTTGGAAAAACCGCCAAACAATGGCGTGATGAAAACCCAGAAAAAGATGGCAATATGCGCGACTACGCGAATGTCTCGCAGTTGGTGTGCTTAGCCAACCTTGAAACCCTGAATGCCCACTTTATCCAGCAGGCACTTCCTCAGGATGAGCGCTTAACACTGCTGAACAATACCGCCATTCAACAGATGCATTTGCTGACTGAAGACAGCAGTATTAAAAAGTTGGGAAAGACTTGAGATGAGCAACCAACCCATTGGCTTGACCAAGCGCCCAGAGGGCTACGCCAGCTGGCTGAGTGAATTTGTGCAACAGCCTGTTGCACAATTGCCCTAGTATCACCAACTGGAAAGCAATCTACCCAGTATTGAACAAATCGAGCGGGAATTGCAGAGAGAAGACCAATGAATGAACTGAGTTTTATGGACAAACTGCTGGATGGGGTGGAGGTGGATGCGCAAAAAACAATACAACCATTACCGTGACCAGTTGTTGAGTTTTGAAGAAGAGGAAGTGGAGTGGAAGACGCTGGGGGACGTCTTTCAAATGCGAGCGGGTCAACATATTTCGGCAAGCAAGATCATGCAAACTGCTAACGAGAAATATATTTACCCTTGTTTTGGCGGGAATGGTATTCGCGGCTATGTGAAAGAAAGGAGTCATGACGGTGAGTATTTGCTTATTGGTAGGCAAGGTGCACTTTGTGGAAATGTTCAGCGCATGAAAAGACAGTTTTATGCTACAGAGCATGCGGTTGTGGTCACTGCGAATGATGGACTCAATATTGATTGGGCGTTTCATGTACTGACCGTTATGAACCTTAATCAGTACGCATCGCAATCAGCACAACCCGGCTTAGCAGTCGGGAAGCTTCAGGTTTTAAAGATCCCTATTCCGTCTATTGAACAGCAATCTCGTATCGCATCAATCCTCGACAAGTTCGACACCCTGACGACCTCCATCACCGAAGGCTTGCCCCGCGAAATCCAGCTGCGCCAGAAGCAGTACGAATATTACCGCGACCTGCTGCTGAGCTTTCCCAGGCCGGATGCCGAGGCGGCGGCCTGAGATGAGTGATCAACCGCCTTTTACCATCACCAGCGAGATCCTGAATCTGGTGGCCGACATCAGTCAGGCGATTGGTCGCTTAACCGCTGAGTTTGAGCAGGAGAGGCTGCTGCGCCTTCGCAAAGTGAATCGTATACGCACAGTGCAGTGGTCGCTGGCTATCGAGGGTAACACCCTGAGCGAAGAGCAAATTACCGCCATGCTTGAGGGTAAGCGGGTGATTGCACCACCCAGAGAGGTGCTAGAGGCGCAGAATGCGATTGCGGCGTATGACGCCATCAGCACTTGGCAGCCTTGGGATGCCCTGATTTGTATGTTATCTCAAAATCAGTTGGCTCAGGCTTAGGTTGACACACAGGGACCCAGTCTTCCCCCATGGCACGGCGCTCAATCAGATACACAGAGTAATCATCAACCTGCTGAATAACATGAGGCTCCTGCAACAAAGCCTGACCAGTCAAGGTATCGGATATACACACGGCAGGAGTTTTAGAGCCAGCATAATGCTCAAGAACTGCAAACAACTGCTGATTCAGCTCTCCAATCACTTCTTCAGAAATACTGTCTGGCACCACAACAAATAATTTACCCTGCATATCACGGATAACCCGCACTGCATCAGGCGCAACGCCTGGCAGTATCGACTTAAGACATTCAACAACCAGCTTCAAACTCTGATCAAAGATTACCATCACTCACCCTATTCATTGGCCTGCGATTAAATGGCCACAACGCAACGTAAAGTAGTCTTTGCATCCTTGTATAACCGTTGACTGGCTTGGTTGTAGTTATCCATTTTTTATACCCACCTACCCTCCACCAGCCCCAGCTGACGGTTCACGTCATAACGCGACTTGGCCGA
>NZ_JACUUA010000251.1 GCF_014859565.1 Marinospirillum sp.
AAAACTGGCCTTTGGCTTGGCCGTAGGCGTTAACTGCCTTGCGGTTGTGCTGGTTGTCAGCACGCATTTGATGCAGGCTGGTGCGGATTTCCATTGCTTTATCCTGCAGTTCAGTATCTAGGGTTTCTAGAGTCTGCAGTTCAGAGAGGTGCTGCTGAACTTCTGCTTCTGTCCAGCTTTTGCTGAATACCTGATGCACTAACTGATCGCGGATTTTAGCCAGTTTTTCAGTTTTCTCAGCATTATCAGCTTCTGCTGCAGTCATTTTGCCGATCTCATCTAACAGTAGACGTGTGGCCTTGATGGCTTGCACCAGCGCTTGCACTGGGCTAAGGTTTTCAATCGGTTCAGCACTCATGGCTTTGGTGGTTCCTGCTGAGTTTTGATTGCTTGTTCTTTCTGGTACTGTGTTAGGTCTTCGCGGAATTTGCGGGCTTCATCCGCAACTTCTTCCCAAGCTTCTTTAATTGGGGTGAGCAGGTTAACGGCCTCGATTACTGAGTCAGCTTTGTTACTGGCCTTTGCTTTACTGATCAGACGACCACAATACTCATATAGATTATCCAGATTGGCAGCAAGCTCTGGATCAATGTCATGGCGCAAGGTGACACGTAACTCAGTAATGCCTGCCTGAGCCTTGTTTAACCACTTGTTCTTGGATACTTCGTCCTTCCGATCCAGCGCACTGATACCATCATTCAGGTGAGAAATAATGGCACTGTAAAGCATCTGAGTCAGTTTATGGGCATCTGCCTCCTGCACTTCAGTTTCCAGATGGCGATTATTATTCACCTGTGAAGCCCAAGCCTGAGCAGATTTTTTCATCTGATAGGGAGTTAACCGACGAACCATAATTTAGAATGCTCTGGAAGTTGACTGGAATCAGTAACAGTCTAGTGGAATGTCTGTGCAAATAAAAGACATCCGGCAGGGTGCTGCTGCACCAGTGCCGGATGATCTGAGAGTAAAAATTACAGCAGTCCGAGAATAACCTGGCTGGCTTGGTTAGCTTGGGACAGTGAAGCAACACCCGCTTGCTGTAGTACCTGCTGCTTGGCAAGGTTGGATGTTTCTGTGGCAAAATCAGCATCCTGAATACGGCTGCGTGCAGCAGTCAGGTTTTCAGCGTAGATGTTGTTGCCGGATATTACCGCTTCAAATCGGTTCATCACCGCACCGAAAGTGGCGCGCATTTCTGAGATTTTATCAATGGAGGCGCGGGTCAGCGAAATGGCGCTTTGTGCTGCGGACTGCGTGGTGATATTAATAGCGCCACCGGTACCAAAACCAGCGCTGATAATCTGCTGCAGGCCTGTTGAACCTGCTCCCGTGGTTTCAGCCAAGCCACCTGACATAATACCGGCATTAATACGTGATGCGGACTCATTGGTAAAACCGATTTGCAGAACCAAGTCGGTTGCACCTGAGTTGAGTAGCGGCATTCCATTAAATTCAGTGGTCTCAATAATCCGCGCAATTTCCATGGTCAGTTGATCCACTTCCTTCTGTAGACCACCGCGTGCCGCAGTATTATATGTACCGTTAGCAGACTGAATGGCCAGCTCGTTGATACGCTGCAGGTTGGCAGTAATCTGATCCAGTGCACCTTCAGCAGTCTGTGCCATGGAGATACCATCACCGGCATTACGTGTGGCCATGTTCAAACCGCGGATATCTTTGGTTTGAGATTGCGCCAGATACAAACCAGCTGCATCGTCTTTTGCAGAGTTGATGCGTAGGCCAGTAGAAAGCCGCTGGAAGGTAGTAGCTTGCTGATTCTGGGTTGTTGCAAGATTTCGACTTGCGTTCAGGGCAGCAATATTAGTGTTAAGTACCAAACTCATTGTCCGACTCCTTTTCAGGTAACGTCACTGGCAAGTGCTTGCCGTTATTTTCGGCAAACTCTTGCCGTTTTAACGCATATACTGGCAGAGCCAGCGTGCTGCCTTATTCTTTAGCAATCAGTGTGCCAATTAGTTCGAATCAGCCAGCACTTTTTCTGCCTCTTCCTTGATTGCATCCCAGCCTTCTTTGACCGGTTTCATCAGGTTGATCACCTCTTCTACCATAGTGGTGTCATTGGCAGAGGTTGCTTGCATCAAACGGCGTCCCATATAGTCGTAAAGACTATTTAGGGTGATGGCCACGTCTTTACCTTTCTCAAAGTCCAGTGAGGTGCGCAGCTCAGTAATAATGGCCTGCGCACGAGTACTGGCCTGTGTTTTAGCAAGGCCATCCTTGCGTTCAATTGCTCCCTTGGTGGCAGCCAGCCGCCCCATCAGTGCTTCCATTAATATCTGAATCAGGCGATAGGGACTGGCTTCCATGACTTCTGCCTCACGGCTGGTGCCTTGAACATACTGCGCAACACCACGTAGTTGTTTTTTGTAGACCATTTTGCTACTCCTGCAGCTGTGTTTTGTGCATAAAAAAGGGTACCACTAGGATACCCTGAAAAAAACTTAACAACGAACTGTAGCTGATTACTACTTGTTGCGTGTGTAGCCAGGTAGGTTGGACATTTGCTGACCAATCCAAGAGCCAGTAGAGTTTTGGTTAGCAATAATACCTTCAATGGCGCTGAACTGTTTTACCAGTCTTGCTTCCAGCAGCTCAAGACGGTGAGTGGTTGAGGCCACCCGATCATCAATACGTTTGACTTCTTTATTTAAACCCTCATTACGGATTTCGATCAGGCCTTTTCGAAGTTCACCATTCTGGGTTGTGGTGCTGGTCAAACGCTGTGCCAGATCGGCAAAACGAGCAGCGTAACCATCAATACCCCCATCATCGACAAAATCCGAAGCTCCAAGCACATGCGCAACTCTTTCAAAGTCATTTTCCAGCATTTCGGCTAACTTGGCACTGTTGGTACGTAGAGTACCATTTTGTGAGTCGGGGTTTTCCGGATCAAAAGATTTTGAGCTATACACCTCGATGCCCAGAATGGCTAAGTAGTTTTTCTGAGTGTCACTTTCAAAGTCTGGATCACTAGGATCCAAAGCACTGGTTGTAGGTGTATAGAGAATATTGCGCAGCTCACCCTCAATACTACGGATGGTGCTATCTCCATAAAGAGAGCCTTTTTTAGCTTCGTTCAGATGGATGATGACATCATTGTAAGCTTTAACAAACTTGTCAATATTGTCTTTAATGGCTTTGTCATCGCGTTTTACTTCAAGGCTACTGGTCTTAATGGCTTCATTCATAGCACCTTGAGTCACATTAATTGTGACACCAGAAACTACATTGCTGAAAGCATTTGATGAGTTGGATGCCTCAATACCATCAATTTTGATGCGAGCGTCAAGGTTATTGCTAACGCGGTAAGCTAAACGTTCTTCTTCGGTTGCAAGATTATCATGGACAGTCTGACTATATTCAGAGCTGGAAAGTGACGTATTTTTTGAAAAGTCGAGAGGGGTGCCAGTATAATTGATGACATTATTAAAACTCATGGTAAATGCAGAGCTATCAGCTGCTGCATCGATACGAGTAACCTGTAGGCGTTCTTTTGTTGCATCTTCTGGATCAACGACAACTGTGGCGGTTAAGCCATGACCTGATGCAGTAATTTCAGCAGCCAAATCTGCAAGTGTTTTACCATTGGCATCTATGGATAAACTAAAAGCAGTGCCATCACTGGCTGTACCACCTAGGTTAATGGTACCTGTGTTAAAAGAGGTGCCTGCAGCGGTATAAGCACTAGAGCGGGTTTGTTCGGTGATGTTGTCGTCACCATCTTTGACTGTATTGTTAAAAGCTGATGAGCCAGTTAGTTGTGTGCCAGAGATGATAGACAGTTCATCAAAGTCAATGTCAAAGCGCCCTTCTTCACCAGTTTGCTTAGCATTAAGCACTAGACGAGCTTCACCATTACCTACATTAACAAGGTTCGCTGAGACCTTATCCTTCAGATCTGTGTCAGAGTTAATTTCTTGGCGCAAGCGATCCAGAGTCCAGCCATCCTGAATCTCTATGGTCTTGCCTGCAATGGTGACTTCGCCTTGCAAAAAACCAGTTGTGCTTACTGGCTCCATGACGGTACGGTAGCTACGTGCCTCTGCCAGCACTTCAATATTGTAGTTGCCAGCAGTAGCACCACCAATATGATCTGCAGTGGCTGTAAATAATTTAGGATTACCCGGGGTGGCAGCCAACTGCTGGAATTTAACTTGGCCACGCAGATCCAGCATGGCTGTACGCATGGTTCCAAGCCGGCTACTCAGTTGTCCCATAGCACTGATTTGTGCCTTGTAGAAGTTTTTATCATTCTCAAGGCGTTTTAGTGGTGCAGCTTCTGCTGCAAGGGTGGCTTGGATAATGTCTTTTACTGGTAAGCCGGAGCCAACACCCATAAAACTAATGCCAGACATAATTTAATCCT
>NZ_JACUUA010000252.1 GCF_014859565.1 Marinospirillum sp.
GCTTGTCCCTCTTGCCATTCCAGCAACAAGGAACCTTTGCCGCTGCAGGGTTTCAGCAGAGCTTTTTTGCAGGTTTGCACACAACCTTCACTGATCATGGAGATACACAAGGGCAGTTGCAGTCGACAAGCGTGTATCAATCTGGACAAAGCCTTCCAGAACTTTTTTGACTCCCCGCCCGTTATCCCAAGTTCAAGCGCAAGTACGGCAAACAGTCGAGTTACCACTGTACGAGCGTCAGTGCTGGCTCTGGATATGGGTTTGGCAGCAAAGGTCGTGCAAAAGCGCGACTCAAGCTGGCTAAGGCGCATCAGCATCTGGCGAATGCTCGTGCTGATTTTCAGCACAAGCTGTCTCGAACGATTCAGGCACTTGAAGAAGCCGATGCCCTGCTGGTGGTGGGGTCATCATTGATGGTTTATTCCGGTTATCGCTTTTGTCAGCAAGCCAGCCAGATGGGCAAACCCATTGCAGCACTGAACCTTGGCAAAACCCGCGCAGACCCGCTGCTGGATCTGAAAGTGGAAGCGGCAATTGGAACAAGCCTGCAGGAGTTGCTCAGATTATCCTCTCGTTGAATACTTGCTTGTTTTCAAGCTCACGCAAGTGATTCAACCATCGGAATCCAAAAGTTAATGCTGTGACTTCTTCAACCCAACTGTATTCAGGTGTAAAGTCAAACCTCCTTGGCTCAATGCGTGACAAATCTGCAAAGCCATCAAGGTGTTTTTCAAGCCAGCGCAATGCAGCTTGTTCATTATCAATATCAGAGATCAGCCACTTTTCAATCTCGGTTTTGATGGTATCTATGTATCTGCACAAAGTATCTGCCTTGTCAATGATGTCGGCTGATTTTTCTCGCTCAAGGTTTTTGTTGTTCCATATATAGTTAAGGTAATCAATTGCCCAGCTCTTTGTGGATAGCGCATTCGTGTCGTGGTAAACCATCGAAATCAAATTATTTTCAACGATTAGATAGGGGTCGATTTCTGCAGCGACTTCATTAAACAGGTCAATAAATGAGTATGCTTTTTCTATTAGGTTGAGCGTATTTAACTTTATTTTATTAGCTTGGTCGCGCAATTCCGTTTGTTTTTTTGGCATGTAACGATCAAGTTGCGTTGCTTTAAGCAAGTCAGGGTCACCAATTTCATATATCAATTCTAAGAGGCTTTCCTCATCTGCACTGTGCGAACTGCCCGGCCAGCTTAAACAAAAACCTACGGTATGGCTAATGCAGCGCAGTGTATCCAGCGCAAGTTCTTGTGCCTTGCCTTTAGTAAAAATAACTCGCAGTGCAGCATAATGCCCCGCCGGTATCCATTCATCTGCATTGGGGTGTGGTGTCAGAAAACGGTGTTGCGGCCAGCGCTCTGCCAAATGCTGAATAAAGTCATGGTCATGCCTCAGGATTGATCTGGAAATTAAAGTGCTATTGTCTGCTGCCAGCATAACAGGGTCTTCAGCACGCTCCAGCAGTGTCTTGAAAAAAGACTGATTGATATTGTAAGAAAGTTCGAGGGCAGAGTGATAATCAAGATCAAGCGCCCCTATCCAGTCTCTGTCGTCAATGCTGAAGCGCACCGAGCATAAGACATCAATATCGCAGCCTGCCGCAACCAGTAAGGCTGCACACTCCAGCTGTTTGTTAAGTAAAGCTTCTGTTAGCGCATAACCTGTTTTTACAAGATTTCCAGTGTAATCAAATGCCTCAAACCCGCGATCCAGCTGCTTTCGCCCTGTTTCATTGATTAGCCATTTAAGTGTTTCAGAATCGCCGAGTGCTGCAGCTGCCATCAAGGGCGTATAGCTTTCGTTACTGTCGATACACTCCATTGCTTCACGTACCTGCAAGGGGAGTCTATCCCAGATATGATCCCATTCAATTTGCACTGATTGCCACCTTAAAGTCTGAAAGCCATTGTCGGACTATACCACTACGCAAAGCTGATTCAATGCTCTTGTGGCTTTTCATCCATGGGTAATGTCATCCTGCGGCTACTGTTACCATTCTTGTATTCGGGTACAATCACTTGCAATTCAGACAAATACCAATAGAAGCCAATATGACGGACAATAATTTCTCTCAAACTGCAGCCTTTATCTGGTCGGTGGCTGATCTGCTGCGCGGTGACTTCAAGCAGTCACAATATGGACGTGTGATCCTGCCATTTACCTTGCTGCGTCGCCTTGAGTGTGTGCTGGAACCAAGTAAAGAGGCGGTTGTTGCCGAGTACCAAAGAATCCAGTCGATGAACTTGCCGGAAGACGCACAGGAAAAATTCCTGCTGCGTGCCACAAAAAACCTGTCTTTCTTCAACACCTCGCCCATGAGCCTGGGCAAGATGGGGCAAAGCGACATCAAGGCCAACCTTGAAAAGTACGTGCAGTCCTTCTCCAGGGATGCACGCGAAATTTTTGAACACTTCAAGTTTGATGAGTTTGTGGGGCTTCTGGAAGATGCCAATCTGCTTTTTAAGGTAGTAAAAAAATTCGCCACCACCGACCTAAGCCCCAAAAGCATTTCAAACCATGACATGGGGCTGGTTTTTGAAGAGCTGATCCGCCGTTTTGCCGAATCCTCCAACGAAACAGCGGGTGAGCACTTTACCCCACGAGACATCGTGCGCCTGACTACCGCGCTGGTATTTATGGAAGACGATGATGCACTCACCAAAGATGGCATTATCCGCACCATCTATGACCCCACAGCGGGTACAGGCGGATTCCTGTCATCAGGCATGGAATACCTGCATGAACTCAATCCCAAAGCAGTGATGCGCGCCTTTGGACAGGAGCTGAACCCTGAGTCCTACGCAATCTGCAAGGCGGATATGTTAATCAAGGGGCAGGATGTCAGCCGCATCAAGCTGGGCAACACCCTGTCAAAGGATCAACTGGCTGATGATAAATTTGACTATATGCTCTCCAACCCGCCCTTTGGCGTGGATTGGAAAAAGATAGAAACTGAAATCAAAAACGAGCACGAACACAAAGGCTTTGCCGGGCGCTTCGGTGCTGGTATACCTCGTGTTTCTGACGGATCACTGCTGTTCCTCATGCACTTGATCAGCAAGATGCGTGATAAGAATACACAGGATGAACAGTTGGCTGATGGCAGTCGCATCGGCATTATTCTTAATGGCTCACCACTGTTCACAGGTAATGCGGGTAGTGGTGAAAGCGAAATTCGCCGTTACATATTGGAAGCAGACCTGCTGGAAGCGATTGTGGCGCTACCAGCTGATATGTTCTACAACACCGGCATTGCAACCTATGTCTGGGTACTCAGTAACAAAAAAGATCCGCAGCGCAAAGGTAAGGTACAGCTGATTAACGCTGCCAACCTCAGCAGCAAAATGAAAAAATCACTCGGTTCTAAACGCCATTTCCTCACCGATGATGAAATCCGCGCCATTACCCGAAGTTTTGGTGAGTTTGCTGCAACTGAAATACTGACAGAAAGCGGCAAGCTACTCACAGCCAGGATTTTTGATATCCACGAATTTGGCTACCGCCGCCTGACTATTGAGCGGCCATTACGCCTGTCAGCACAAATCACCGATCAAGCGATTGAAACCCTGCGTTTTGCACCCAAGCCTTTTAATGCCGTTATGCAAGTGATCTACGAGCAGTTTGGTAGCCAGTGGACAGCCGATACTTACGGCCAGTTAGAGGAAGTGGAAGCCGAAGTTCGTGCCTTGATTAAAGCTGATTTTGCTGAGCTGAAAGAAAAGCACATTAAAGATGTGCTGGATAAAACACTCTGGCTTAGCCAGCAGGCGCTGATGCAGGATGCCAAAGCGCTACAGTTTGCCGTTGGTGATACACAAGGCGGCAAGCAGCAAGCCTCCCACGACTTCAATCAGTTTCAGAACACCCTGAAGGCGGCATTTAAGGCCACCGGCATCAAGTTTGATGTCAGGCAGAAAAAACAGTTTATTGATGCAGTCACCTGGAAAAACCCGGATGCTGAACCGATCATCAGCAAAGTGCACAAAGAACAGGCACAGCCCCTGTATGGCACATTTAACTACAAGGGCAAGGTGGTGCAGTTTGAACAGGATGGAGAACTGAGAGATAACGAAAACGTACCTCTTGATCCTAGGGCAGCCAACGCTGACCTGATCGAAAGCTACTTTAAGCAAGAAGTGCAGCCCCATGTAGCGGATGCCTGGATAAATGCCGACAAACGTGATGAAAAAGATGGCGAAATAGGTGTTATCGGTTATGAAATCCCCTTTAACCGGCATTTTTATGTGTATCAGCCGCCGCGCCCACTGGACGTTATTGATGCCGACCTGGATGCAGTAAGCGCCGAGATTATGCAACTGTTGCAAGAGGTACACTCCTGATG
>NZ_JACUUA010000034.1 GCF_014859565.1 Marinospirillum sp.
TGCCAGCTCCTTTCACTTTGAGCGCGATGATTTGGATATGACTCCCTTTGATGCCAAAGGCGGTTTAATGGGCATGTACCAACAGTTTGGCGACAAGATGGACTGGGTGATTGACCAAATGAACCGAGAGCTAGTGGCGTAATGGAAAAAGAGACTCTATGGCGAATTCCTGATAACTGGGCTTGGTCAATAATTTCAGACCTTGGTGATGTTTTATCAGGCGGAACACCTTCATCAAAAGAGCCGACTTACTGGGGGGGTAATATTAACTGGATTTCTCCTGCTGATTTAACAGGCTGCACTAATAAAACAATTACTAAAGGTAATAAATCAATAACAGAAGAGGGATTGAAAAATAGTTCGGCAAAGTTGATGCCAGCGGGAAGTATTCACTTCTCATCTAGAGCACCGATAGGTTATGTCGCTATTAGTGCGGAGCCATTGGCAACGAACCAAGGTTTCAAAAGCTTAGTACCAGAAGAAGGCATCTTTAATGAGTTTGTGTACTTCTACTTGAAAGCATCTAAGCAACTGGCTGAAAACCGTGCGAGTGGAACAACTTTTCTTGAAATTTCAGGAAAAGCATTTGGATTGCTGCCTATTCCCATTCCCCCAACCAACGAACAGAAACGCATTGCCTCCAAAATCGAAGAGCTTTTCTCTGAGCTGGATAACGGCATTACTGCGCTGAAAACCGCCCGTGAACAACTCAAAGTTTACCGCCAGTCTGTGCTCAAACACGCCTTTGAAGGCAAACTCACCGCAAAGTGGCGGGAAGAAAATGCCGATAAGCTGGAATCTCCTGAGCAACTCCTCGCCCGCATCCAACAGGAACGTGAAGCCCGCTACCAGCAACAACTGGAAGAATGGAAAGCGGCCGTAAAAGCGTGGGAAGCCAATTGTAAAGAAGGGAAAAAGCCGGGGAAACCGATAAAACCAAAGAAATTTGATGCATTAACCTTCGCAGAAATTTCAAAGCTTGGAGGTATTCCAAGTGAGTGGAGCTGTATAAGAATCGGTGAAATTGCATTAGTCGGTACAGGTGTAACCCCCCTTAAATCTAATACATCTTTTTATGAGTGTGGTGATATTCCGTGGGTAACAAGCGGAGCATTAAACGATACATTTATTCGAGAACCTTCTGGATATGTAACTGTACAGGCGTTAAATGAAACAAATTTGCGTCTTTATCCAGCTCATACACTTGTTGTTGCACTGTATGGGGAAGGAAAGACGCGAGGAAAATGCTCTGAATTGCTAATTGAAGCAACTACTAATCAAGCAATCGCTGCAATTATGTTGGAAGGAATTCCTTCGGATCTTAGAACTTTCATAAAGTGGTTTTTAACAAAGAACTATGAGGATATGCGCTTATTTGCTTCAGGCGGGGTACAACCGAACCTTAATCTAGGCATCATTGAAAACATGGTTGTACCATTGTGTTCAATTCAAGAAGCCAAAGCGCTAGCATCTATGCTCGATCAAAAATTTTCAGAAATTGACAATCTGGATACTGAGTTAGAAGCGCAATTGGCGAAAGCCGAAACCCTACGCCAATCCATCCTGAAAAAAGCCTTCTCCGGCCAGCTGGTGCCACAAGACCCTAATGATGAACCTGCCAGTGATTTGTTGGCGCGTATTCAGGCAGAAAAAGCGACGCAACCGCAGGCAGGCAAAAGAACGCGCAAAAAAGCAGCCGTTTGCAGTAAAGCGGGTGCTTCATCATGAGCCCCGAACAGCGCTTGGCAAGCCTTCTTGCAATGCATGGCGAGAATGAACTGGTCGAGTTTAAGGAAGCTAAAAACCAGTATGCTTTCGATAAGCTGGGAAAGTACTTTTCTGCCCTGAGCAATGAAGCCAACCTATGTGGTCAAAGTCGCGCCTGGTTGGTGCTGGGTGTTAAAGATGATCGCACGGTAGTGGGTACTCAGTTTCGTACCAAGACCGCTGACTTGATGTCGCTGAAAAAGGAAATTGCGGACAAGGTTACTCATCGTCTGACTTTTATTGCCATTCATGAAGTTGCCCATCCTCAAGGACGGGTGTTGTTGTTTGAGATTCCAGCTGCACCGCAGGGCTTGCCAATCGCCTGGGACGGGCACTATTTCGGTCGTGATGGTGAGTCTTTGGGTGCCCTGAATATCGAAGAAATTGAGCGGATTCGTTTGCAAAACCGAGCGGATGACTGGAGTGCGGTAACACTGCCAGAAGCCAGCCTTGAAGACCTTGATCCTGAAGCAATAGAGCAGGCGAGGAAAAGTTTTGCCAGAAAAAACCCCAGACTGATTGCTGAGTTGGAGGCCTGGGATACTCCCACCTTTTTGAATAAAGCCAAGCTGACGATAAACGGGAAAATCACCCGCACAGCGATTTTACTGCTGGGCTTGCCAGAGGCTGCCCACTGGCTTAACCCGTCCTCGGCCACTATTTCCTGGATACTGAAAGATCGTGATGGGCTGGAACGAGACTACCAGCATTTCAGTTGTCCGCTGTTGCTGAGTGTTGATGAGGTTTTCCACAAGATTCGTAATCTAAAATATCGTTACCTGGTGGAAGGTACTCTGTTCCCAGAAGAAGTTGAGCAGTATGACCCTTACATCATTCGTGAAGCCTTGAATAATGCGATAGCCCATCAGGATTATACGCTGGGTGGCAAAATCTCTCTGGTGGAGTTCGAGGATGATCGTTTGTGTTTCAGTAATGAGGGTGGTTTTATACCCGGCAGCATTGAGTCAGTAATCCATGCTGATGCACCGGAAACGCGTTATCGCAATCGCTTTCTGGCCGATGCCATGGTCAATCTGAACATGATCGATACCATTGGCAGTGGCATTCGCAAGATGTTTCAGATCCAAAGAAATCGTTTCTTCCCCCTGCCTGAATACAGACTGAATGAGCGCCGCGTTCAGGTAACCATTATCGGTCGTGTTCTGGATCAGGCCTATGCCCGTAAGCTTGCAGCCTGCCCAGAGTTATCTTTAGATGACATCATGCTGCTGGATCGAGTCCAGAAGCAGCAGCCAATAACCGACCAACAAGCACGGCACCTGAAAAAGAGGGGTTTGATCGAAGGGCGCAAGCCTAATTATTACATTTCAGCCGAGTTAGCTGAGCAGAGTGGTGATAAAGCCGAATATATACGCTATCGAGCATTTGACGATCAGCACTACAAGCAGATGATTATCGAGTGCCTGGAGAAGTTTAAAACAGCCCGGCGATCTGATATTGATCGTCTGCTTTTAGACAAACTGCCGGACGTTTTAGACGCAAATCAGAAACACCACAAGGTCAAGAATCTAATGCAGTCACTTAAAAATCAGGGGCTTATAGAAAATGATGGGCGTATCTGGCGCTTGTCTAACCCTTGAAAATTTAGACATTTCTAGACGAATTTAGATCAATAATCAGGAAAAGAATGGATGAATACATCTTCTATCATCTCCAGAGTCTGGAGCTTCTGCACGACCCTGCGCGATGACGGGGTGGGTTATGGCGATTACCTTGAGCAGCTGACGTATCTGATCTTCCTGAAAATGGCTGATGAGTACGCCAAGCCGCCCTATAACCGTAATGTGGGGATTCCGCAGCAATACAGCTGGCAAGCTTTGACCAGTAAAAAAGGTGCAGAGCTGGAGGTCTTGTACGTGGAGCTGCTGCGTGAGCTCGGTAAGCAAAAAGGGATGCTGGGACAGATTTTCACCAAGGCGCAAAACAAGATTCAAGACCCTGCCAAGCTGTTTCGCTTGATTGATATGATTGATAGCACCAGTTGGCTAGTGATGGGCGCGGATGTGAAGGGCGACATTTATGAGGGGCTGCTGGAAAAGAATGCGGAAGACACCAAGTCCGGTGCGGGTCAGTACTTTACCCCCAGGGCTTTAATCCGGACGATGGTGGCTTGTATGCGACCGGAGCCGGGAAAAACGATTGCAGATCCTTCCTGCGGTACGGGAGGTTTCTTTCTGGCAGCCTATGACTTTCTGACTAATCCTGAAAACTACTCGCTCGATAAAGAGCAAAAGCAGTTTCTCAAACACCAGACCTTTTATGGCAATGAGATCGTGGCTAATACCCGCCGCTTGTGTTTGATGAATATGTTTCTGCATAACATTGGTGAAATCGATGGTGATAGCCTGGTTTCTCCCAATGATGCACTGATTGCACCCAGCCCGGTCAATGTAGACTATGTGCTGGCAAACCCGCCTTTTGGTAAAAAAAGCTCGATGAGTTTTACCAACGAAGATGGTGAGCAGGAAACGGATGAGCTGACCTATAACCGTCAGGATTTCTGGGCTACCACCTCCAACAAGCAGCTCAATTTTGTACAGCATATTCGAAGTATGCTCAAAACTACTGGCAAAGCGGCAGTCGTGGTGCCGGACAATGTGCTGTTTGAGGGTGGTGCTGGAGAGACCATTCGGAAAAAATTGCTGCAAAATACCAATCTGCACACCATCTTGCGGTTACCGACGGGAATTTTTTATGCACAGGGCGTTAAAGCCAACGTGCTCTTTTTTGATAACCATCCGGCCAGCCCTGAGCCTTGGACTAAAGAGGTGTGGTTCTACGATTACCGCACCAATGTTCATCACACTTTAAAGAAGAAGCCGTTGCGCTTTGAGGACTTGGCTGACTTCGCTGAGTGTTACAATCCTGAAAACCCAGTCTGTCGTGAAGAAACCTGGCACTCAGAAAAAAATGCTGAAGGCCGCTGGCGTAAATATAGCTACGAAGAGCTGATTGCTCGTGACAAAACAAGTCTGGATATTTTCTGGCTTAAAGACAAAAGCCTGACCGATCTGGATAATTTGCCTGAACCGGAAGATCTGGCAGAAGAGATCATTGAAAACCTGGAGGCGGGTTTGAATAGCTTCAGGCTAGTGCTCGATGGTTTGAATGGCTAACACCGAATCACTGATACCGAACTAACAGGAACCCATTTTTATGTCTTTACTCCGTATCGCCACCCGTCGTAGCCCGCTTGCCTTGTGGCAGGCTGAGCACGTCAAAGCTCGTCTGGAAGAGTTGCACCCCGGTCTGGAGGTGGTGTTGGTACCGATCAAGACTCAGGGTGACATAATCCTGGATACACCCCTGTCAAAAATTGGTGGCAAGGGTTTGTTTGTGAAAGAACTGGAAGCCTGCATGTTAAATGGTGAAGCAGACATTGCAGTGCACTCCATGAAAGATGTACCCATGGAATTCCCTGAAGGGTTAAAGCTGGGTCCGATCATGGAGCGCCATGCTCCCACGGATGCACTGGTCTCCAATACCTATAACACCCTGGATGAAATCCCCGCGGGTAAAGTAATTGGCACCTCCAGCCTGCGTCGCAGTTGTCAGCTGCTGGCCAGCCGTCCGGATCTGAAAGTGCAATGGCTGCGCGGTAACCTGCAGACCCGTATCGGTAAACTCGATGCTGGTGAATATGATGCCATTTTGCTGGCCACATCCGGGATGCAGCGGATGGGGCTGGGTGATCGTATTCGTCAGGAAATTCCGGCAGAAGTTTCTTTACCCGCCTGTGGTCAGGGAGCGCTGGGTATTGAGCTGCGAGAAGGTGACGAGCAGTCTGCTGCTCTGGTGGCGGCATTAAACCATACTGAGTCAGAAACCTGTGTACTGGCCGAGCGAGCCATGAATACCCGTTTGAAAGGGGGTTGTCAGGTGCCGATTGGTGGTTATGCCATCCAACAGGGTGATGAGTTGTGGCTGCGTGCCTTGGTTGGTGAGCCGGAAGGCAGTCGTGTACTGCGTGCCGAGGCACGGGGATCAGCAGCTGATCCGGTAGCTCTGGGCATTCAGGTGGCAGAAGACTTGCTGGCGCAGGGTGCCGGAGAGATCCTTTCGCAGGTTTATGGTTTTAAGGTGGACTAGACTTGTCTCAAACTGGACTGAGGGTGCTGGCAACCCGCCCACTGGCACAGGCTGATCGATTACTCCTGCCCTTGCGTGAGGCGGGTTATCTGGCTGAGAACATCCCACTGCTGGCGATAGAACCACTGGAGCTGGAACCAGTACAACGCCAGTGTTTGCTGGATCTGGATCAGTTCCACAAGGTAGTGGTGATCAGCCCCAGTGCTGCAGCAACCCTGCTGGATCAGTTGGAGGACTACTGGCCACAGTGGCCGTTGGGTGTGGACTGGTTTACGGTGGGTGCAGGAACACGAGATGCTTTGCAACAAGCAGGCATAACGGCTCGTTACCCAAAAACCGGTGACAAGAGCGAGGATTTGCTGTTGCTGCCTGAATTGCAACCGCTGTCAGGTGAAAAAGTCCTGTTGGTTAAGGGGGTGGGTGGCCGCCCGTTACTGGAAGAAACACTGGTCAGCCGCGGTGCCAGAGTGACAACCTTACCTATTTATGCTCGGGTTAAACCTCGCCTGCAGCTGCAGCAGATTCATAGCCTGTTGCAGGGTGATTTTGCCGTCAGAATTATCACCAGCGCAGAATCACTGCTGCAGTACGCCGAGTTTGCAGCAACATCGGATTTCAACACTGGGCTGGTGCAGCAACAATGGCTGGAACAAGCACTGCTGGTGCCCAGCTACCGGATCGAACAACAGGCAAAATCCATGGGGTTCCGCAAGGTTTTTAACAGTGACGGAGCCGGGGCAGATGCCATAATAAGAAGGCTGCGGCAGGAGTTTCCTGCTGTCTGAGAGATCAACAAAAGTGATCGACAAAGAGGATGCGGCATGGCCGACCAGAAGTCACCGAACGAGCAGGATCAGGATCTGAACCCTTCATCAGGGCAGGAGCCTGCTCTCAGGCAGGAAGAAATGATCGACTCGGTTGATGCAGAAACAGCAACACCCGTGTCGAACCGCACTGGCAAAGCCGCTGCGTGGCTGAGTAGCCTGCTGGCGCTGGTGGCTTTACTGATTGCTGTTGGTGTGGCCTGGTTAGGACATCAGCAGGCACAAGAGTCCGAGCAGCAGATCAACCGATTACAGCAAGAATTACAACAAGCGTTGCAACAACGCCCGACTCATCAGCAGTTGCAGGAACCACTGGCAGCACTGTTTTCTTTGAATCAGCTGCAACAGTCACAACAGCAGCTGAGTGAACAAACCCTAGTACACCAGCAACAGCTAAAAGAGATGCAACTGGCTTTAACCAAAGCCAGTGAACCCCGCCCGCGTGACTGGCAACTGGCCGAGGTAGAGTACTTGCTGCGGCTGGCTAACCAGCGCCTGCAACTGGAAGAGGATGTCTCCGGTGCTTTAACCTTGTTTCAGACTGCAGAGCAGCGCCTGAAGGCTGCTGATGTACCCGGAACATTAAGCATCCGCAGCCTGTTGCTGGACGATATTGCCAAACTTAAATCAGTAACCGCTATGGATAGAGTTTCACTGGCGCTGGAGTTGCAGGATATGGCGGATGAGGCATTGTTGTTACAGGTACAACCCTTGCCAGAGGCTCCAGTCATCCAGTTGAATCAGTTAACCGATACCAGCAGTGAACAGACCTGGTATCAGCGTTTGTGGCAGGAAATTCGCAGTCTGGTGGTGGTCAGAAAACGGGAATTACCTGTGCAGGCACTGCCATTTACAGAAGATGAGCTGGCACTGCGCCATCAGCTCAGTGCTTTATTGCTTCAGGCGTCCTGGGCTGGATTAAGAGCAGAAGATGCCCTGTACCTGCAGAGTCTGGCGAGGGCAGAACAACGTCTGCAAGGTTTTGATCGGCAGGCAACGGCCAGCCAACAAATGTTGAAACGTGTTCAGCAACTGCAACAACAAAGCGTCAGGCAGACTCTACCAGACACTGAAAGCAGTCTGGATAGCCTGCAAACATTTATTGCCCAGCGTTATTCCACACCCTTGCCGGTTGTTCCTGAAGCAACTGCCCCAGCAGCAGTCCAGGGAGAGCAGCCATGATCCGTCGATTACTGTTGCTGCTGCTGGTACTGGCATTGGCAGTACTGGCTGGACAGCAGTTGTTAAAGGGTACAGGTTATCTGCTGCTGGTATTGCCGGATGGTAAAACCAGCATTGAAATGTCCTTTTGGACTGGGTTGACCCTTGTTGCTGCCAGTTGGCTGGTGGCTGCTTGGTTATTGCATTTGCTGGGCTGGTTATCCCATCCCTTGAGAGACCTGAAGAGTCGTCATCAGCGTTATAAAAGCCAGAGAGCATTAAAACTGACAGTAAAGGGGTTGGTTGATCTGGCTGAAGGCCGCTGGCGTAAGGCCAGAAAACTCCTGTCACGCTCTGCTGCAGATAGTGGCGCCCCATTGATCAACTATTTGGCTGCAGCTCAAGCTGCACATTATGAAGGCAAGGAAGAAGAAGCGACCCGTTTGCTACAGGCGGCTGAAGTTTCAACACCAGATGCGAGATTGGCTGTGGATTTTACCCAAGCTAGAATCCAACTGGATCAGGGGCATTATGAACAAGCACTGGCCACACTGGTACGCCTGCATCAGAAAGTGCCGAACCATCCACTGGTATTAAGGCAATTAAAAGATGTCCATCTGGCGCTGCGAGACTGGAAGCCATTGATTCAGCTGTTACCTGAGCTGGCACGCTATCGGGTTTGTTTGGCGGGTGAGCTGGAGCAGCTGGAGCGACAGGTTTATCAGCAGCGCTTTGATGAGTTACTCAAAGAGATTCGCCAGGGTGATAACCTGCTCGCCGTTAAGGATTTATGGGAGCAGCTGCCCTCACGGCTTAAATCAGAAGCCCAGTTAGTACTGGCCTGGATGCGGGTTTTGTTGAAGCAAAAAGAATACTCACTGGCAGAACAGCTGCTGAAACGCAGCCTCAGAGACCACTGGTCAGCTGAGTTGATTGAGCAGTATGGGCTGTTGCCACCGGAAGCTGAAAGCAAGCGTCGGCTGCTGGAAGCTGAAAAATGGCTGCAGGAAAGGCCCAATGATGCTGGCTTGCTTCATGCTCTGGGTCGGATCAGTCAACAGCTGGGTTTATGGGGTAAGGCACTGGAGTATTATCAGGCTAGTTATCGGTTACAGGCGAGTGATCAACTGTGTGCAGAAATGAGCCGCCTGTATGAAGCACTGGGGGATGAACGGCAAAGTCAGCATTTTAATCAGTTGGCAATGCAGGTGATTCAGCGGCAGTTACCGAGCCTTCCGCTGCCTGCCAAAAAATAAATGCGAATCTTTTGCCGCCCTCCCCTGGGCGCATTTTTTTAATCATCCTGCAGGCTGAACTTGCTGCCTGCCTTGTCAAATGCAGATGATGTGCTGCCTGCATCGGCATTACCTAGCTTGATCATCAAGCGCAGATCATTGGGTGAGTCCGCGTGTTGCAGGGCATCCTGCTCATTAATGCGGTTCTTGCTGTAAAGATCAAAAAGAGCCTGATCAAAGGTCTGCATTCCCGAATCTCTGGATTTTTTCATCAGGTTTTTTAACTGGTGGACCTCACCCTTACGGATAATATCAGAAACCAGCGGGGTGTTAAGCAGCACTTCAATGGCAGCACAGCGCCCTTTGCCATCCACAGCGGGCACCAGCTGTTGTGCCACAATACCGCGCAGGTTAAGGGAAAGATCCATAAAAATCTGGTTGTGTCGTTCCTGCGGGAAAAAGTTAATTACCCGTTCCAGAGCCTGATCGGCATTATTGGCATGCAGGGTGGCCAGGCAGAGGTGGCCGGTTTCTGCAAAAGCCAGAGCATATTCCATGGTTTCACGGTTACGCACTTCACCAATCATGATTACATCCGGTGCCTGACGCAGGGTGTTTTTTAATGCCACTTCAAAACTTTCGGTGTCGATGCCAACTTCGCGCTGGGTAACAATGCTCTGCTTGTGGGCGTGAATGAACTCAATCGGATCTTCAATACTGATGATGTGTCCACGAGCATTTTCGTTGCGATACTGAATCATCGAGGCCAGCGAGGTGGATTTGCCCGTTCCGGTGGCGCCTACAAACAGGATTAACCCCCGCTTGGTCATGGCAAGATCCTTGATGATTTCCGGCAGGTTCAGTGTATCCAGCTGTGGAATATCAAACTCGATGCGTCGCAGCACCATACCGACCTGGTTACGCTGGAAAAAAGCACTGACCCGAAAACGCCCGATTCCTGGCGCACTGATGGCAAAGTTACACTCCTTATTTTTGCGGAATTCTTCTCGCTGCTCCTGATTCATTACCCCCAGCACCAGCTCTTTTGCCTGATCCGGTGACAGTTTCTGATCCGTTAACGGAGTCATCTGTCCATTCAGCTTCATGGAAGGCATCATGCCGGTGGTGATGAACAGGTCTGAACCTTTACGTTCAGCCATTTCTTTAAGAAAATCAGTAAATTTCATGGTTTAAAAGCTTTCCGGCTGTTTGGCTTTTTCGCGTGCCACTTCTTTTGAGATCAGGTCTTTACTTATCAGTTGTTTTAGGCATTGATCCATGGTCTGCATCCCGTGAGTGGCGCCTGTCTGAATGGCTGAGTACATCTGGGCAATTTTGTCTTCGCGAATCAGGTTACGGATGGCGGGTGTGCCAATCATGATTTCGTGTGCAGCGACACGTCCACCACCTTCTTTTTTCATCAGCATCTGCGAAATAACGCCCTGCAGTGATTCGGACAACATCGAGCGCACCATGGATTTTTCTTCGGCTGGGAACACATCCACAATTCGGTCGATGGTTTTTGCCGCGCTGGTGGTGTGCAGGGTGCCAAAAACAGTGTGCCCAGTTTCGGCAGCCGTCAGTGCCAGACGGATGGTTTCCAGGTCACGCATTTCACCCACCAGAATAATGTCTGGGTCTTCACGCAGGGCTGAGCGTAGCGCTTCGGAGAAACCCAGGGTGTCACGATGCACTTCGCGTTGGTTGACCAGACACTTTTTGGACTCGTGCACAAATTCGATGGGGTCTTCGATGGTGAGGATGTGAGCATTTTTGCGCTCATTCACATAATCCAGCATCGCAGCCAGGGTGGTGGATTTACCCGAGCCGGTTGGGCCGGTCACCAGCACCAGCCCGCGCGGGATCAGTGCCAGATTACGGAAGATGTCACCCATGCCCAGCTGATCCAGCGTCAGCACGGTGGAGGGAATCAAGCGAAAAACCGCACCGGCTCCCCGATTGTGGTTAAAAGCATTCACACGAAAGCGTGCCAGACCGGGTAACTCAAAAGAGAAATCCACTTCCAGGAACTCTTCATAGTCACGGCGCTGTTTGTCATTCATGATGTCATACACCAGCGCGTGGACTTCTTTGTGATCCATGGCCGGTACATTAACGCGTTTGATGTCACCATCCACCCGGATCATTGGGGGTAAGTCGGCAGAAAGGTGTAAGTCCGATGCTTTCTGCTTTGCGCAGAAGGCCAGCAATTCTGTAATATCCATCAACAAACCTCTGATTTGTGTCTGCTAACCCGAGCCATTGGGCTAATCCATTTAACCGTATAGCGAGATAAAAAATAACGAGATGTTGCATTCTGTAATTAGTGAGCATATCGCAAAGGTTCGCCTACAGGTAGAGCAAGCGTGCTATAAAGTGGGTCGAAACCCTGCTGAAGTCAAAATTCTGGCAGTCAGCAAAACTCAGCAGGCTGATGCAGTGGCTGCTGCCGCCAAAACCGGGCAGCAAGCCTTTGGTGAAAATTACCTGCAGGAAGCACTGGAAAAACAGTCGGTGTTGCAGGCTGAGCATCCAAAACTGGAGTGGCACTTCATCGGTCCGGTGCAATCGAACAAAACCCGGGATATTGCCGAGCATTTTGCTTGGGTGCATACCCTGGATCGCGAAAAAATCGCCCGACGTTTGGCCGAACAGCGACCAGAAGATTTGCCACCCTTGCAGGTACTGATTCAGGTGAATGTCAGTGGTGAAGCCAGTAAATCGGGTGTGGCGCCTGAGCAGGTCATTGCCCTGGCTGATACGGTCAGACAATTGCCACGTTTACAGCTGCGCGGATTGATGTGCATCCCAGAGGCCACTGAGCAGGTAGCTCAGCAACAAGCAGCCTTCTGCCAACTTCGGTCACTGTTGGAGCAGTTACAAAGCCATTTTGCCAAAACAGGCGAGTCGGATGCCTTGCTGGATACCTTGTCGATGGGCATGAGTGGTGATCTGGATGCTGCGATTGCAGAAGGCAGCACCCTGGTGCGTATTGGTACCGCCATTTTTGGTGCCCGCGCAGCCAAAATTTCATAAAACAGGATAATCAACAGCGTATGAACAGAACAGCAAACCCACAACCCACCCTGGCTTTTATTGGTGCCGGGAACATGGGGGGTGCCATCCTGCGTGGCCTGATCCGGCAGAGTTATCCCGCAACAGCCATTCTTGCTACCGGGCGTGACCTGGAGCGTTTACACACGCTGGCGGCTGAAACTGGCATCAGGGTTACGAACAATAATATTGAAGCCATAGAGCAGGCCGATGTGGTGATTCTGGGTGTTAAACCCCAGATGATGAAAGCGGTTTGTGAACCTCTGGTTGAGGTGGTACAGCGTCGTCAGCCACTGCTGATCAGTATTGCTGCTGGGCTACAGGTAGAGAGCCTGGAGTCCTGGTTGGGTGGCAACTTGCCGCTGGTACGTTCCATGCCGAATACACCCTCTTTAGTCGGTGCTGGTATTGCTGGGTTATATGCCAATAAACGGGTTACGGCAGAACACAAAAGTTGGGTAGAAACCATCAGTCAGGCTGTAGGTCAGGCCGTTTGGGTGGATACAGAACAACAGCTGGATGCGGTAACCGCCATTTCTGGATCAGGTCCGGCTTATTATTTTCTGTTCACCGAAGCGCTGGCTCAGGCCGGTGAACAGCTGGGGTTAACCCCTGAGCTGGCTTTGCAGCTTGCTCGACAGACAGCTGCCGGTGCAGGCAGGATGCTGGAAACAGCGGATGATTCACCGGCAGAACTGCGCCGTAAAGTGACTTCACCCGGTGGCACTACCGAGCAGGCGATTCTGTCTTTTGAGCAGAATGATCTGCGTGGGCTGGCAACAAAAGCGACAGCTGCAGCAGCGGCAAGGGCAGCAGAGTTGGCCGAAACTTTGATTTAATGGCAGACCTATCAAAAGGCTGATCCAAAACGGCCTGTGACGTAGAATGGGCGCAACTGAATTTCTCAAAGACTGCAACCGGAGAGTGTTATGGGTATGGGTGCTGGCCTGGCTTCATTTATACAGCTGTTGTTTCATCTGGCGACTTTTATAGTCGTGCTGCGCTTTTTAATGCATCTGAGCAAGGCGGATTATTTTAATCCGATCACTCAGGGCATTGTAAAAGCCACCAATCCGGTGATCCTGCCAATGCAGGCCATCCTCCGCCCGATGGGTCGACTCGACTTGGCCAGCCTGCTGCTGGCTATTCTGCTGAAATCACTGGGTATTTTTATTGCTTTGCAGCTCAGCGGCCAGCTGGCTGGTATTGGCAGTGTTTTTGTTGGTGGGGTTGCCGGGGTGGTAAAAACCATTCTGGATCTGTATTTCTTTGCGCTGATTATTTCCATCATTCTCAGCTGGGTGGCACCGCAGGCCAGTCACCCCGGAGCGCTGCTGGTTTATCAGCTGGTTGAGCCTTTGATGGCACCAGTACGCAAGTTTATTCCCAGTCTGGGTGGTTTGGACTTATCACCTATTTTTGTTTTTCTGGGCATCAATCTGCTCTCCAATGTACTGGTGGGCATACTGGTACAAATGGCGGGTATGCCGGTGGCTCGTTTTGTTGGTTTTTAGGTGATTTGTGAATCGTGCATCCTTTGCCTCATCTGATGAATCGCAGTTAATCAGCAGTCTGACGGTTAGCCAGCTGAATACCCGTGCCCGTCAGCTGCTGGAGCAGGGTTTGCAACAGGTGTGGGTGGAGGGTGAAGTATCCAACTTCACCCCATCCAGTGCCGGTCACTGGTATTTCACCTTGAAGGATGAACGAGCGCAGTTACCCTGTGTGATGTTTGCCGGGCGTAATCAACTGGTGCCTCGTTTGCCGCGTAATGGTGACACCCTGCTGCTGAAAGGTAATGTCAGCCTGTATGAAGGCCGTGGACAGTATCAGTTGCTGGCAGAGCAACTGCGTTTCAGCGGGGAAGGTGATCTGCTGGCACGGCTGGAAGCATTAAAAAAGAAGCTGGCAGCGGAAGGCCTGTTTGCCGCTGAACGCAAACGCCCACTGCCGGATTATGTACAAACTCTTGGTGTGGTGACTTCCTTACAAGGTGCAGCACTGCGAGACATCTTGCAGGTGTTGCAACGACGCTGGCCGTTGGCTCAGGTGTTGATTTATCCCGCGCAGGTACAGGGTGTGGATGCACCGGCCAGCCTGCGGCGTGCCATGGCGCTGGCACAGTATCACGGGCAGCCACAGATGCTGCTGCTGGCAAGAGGTGGCGGTAATCTCGAAGACCTGCAAGCCTTTAATGATGAGACCCTGGCACGGATGGTGGCGGCATCAGCCATGCCGGTGGTGACTGGGGTTGGGCACGAAACAGATTTTACGCTGGTGGATTTTGTTGCGGATTTGCGTGCCCCTACACCCTCTGCTGCTGCAGAAGCGATCAGCCCGGATCGATTTGATCTGTTGCGTCGACTGGAGTCACAAACGGGTCGATTACAGCAAGCCTTTATCTCCGGTTTGCGCGGGAAACAACAACAACTGGACCATCTCTCACATCGAGCAACCAGCCCGCGTCAACAACTGGCTCAACAATCTCTGCAGTTAAAAAATCTGACTCAGCGTCTGGCTGCACAGCGCCCCGATCGACGTTTACAAGCTTCATTACAGCAGTTCAGTAGCCTGCAGCAACGATTGCAGATGCTAAGCCCCTTGCGTCCAATCCAGCAACAACAACAGAATTTATCGGGTCGACTCCAGCGTTTGCAGCAACAGCTGTTGCGACAACTACAACATCAGGGTCAGAAGTTATCCATACAGGCAGCACGACTACAAGCCATGAGCCCACTGAACACTCTCGGACGGGGTTACGCACTGGCTGAAACGCCTTCAGGAGAGGTGTTGCGTGCTGCGCAGCAGGTATCAATCGGTGATGCGGTACACATCTGGTTGGCGCAGGGGCATTTAAAGTGCCGTGTTGAGCAGGTTGATCCAACCGCAAAAAAAACTGATTTAAGGTGGTTATAACAATGGCAAAACACATGACCAGAATCTTTTTAGTGGTGGCATTAATGCTGTCCGGCTGGGTACATGCCAGTTTGTGGCCAACAGAATCCAGAGTGCCTGGCGGTATTGCCATACTGGAAGTGCCACAACGCAGTGAATCTCCACCCCATGTGTTTTTTAATAAACAGCGGGTGTATACCGCCAAAAAAGAAGGTCGCTGGTATGCCTGGGTGGGTATTCCGCTGCAACAATCTACAGGTGAAGCTCGTGCCTACTGGCGCACACGGGATGGTGATCTGCCGCTGCCTTTTGAGGTGGAACACAAACAATACCCAGAACAACGGCTGGAGGTGGCACCACGTCATGTGGAGCTTTCTGCTGAGGATCTGGCGCGAGTCCGTCGGGAAACACCGGAGTTGCGTGGTGCGATGGATTTTTTCCGCCCAACAGCAGAGCCTCTGCCCCAGCAGGTGATTAAACCGCTGGAAGGTCGTCATTCCAGCTTGTTTGGTTTTCGGCGGGTGTTTAACGGTGAGTCACGTAATCCCCACTCCGGACTCGATATTGCAGCTCCACTGGGCACACCCATTGTTGCAACCTTGCCTGGAGTGGTACGAGCACAGAATTACTACTTTTTTAACGGTAAAACCCTGGTCATTGATCATGGTCAGGGGTTGACCAGTATGTATTGCCATATGGATGGTTTTGCTGATGTTAAAGTGGGTGATCGGGTGGATGCCGGACAGGTGATTGGGCAGGTGGGCACCACTGGTCGTTCCACCGGGCCTCATCTACACTGGACGATGAGCCTGAATGGAGCCCGAGTTGATCCGTTACTCTTCCTGCCATCTCAATAATTAGAATTCCTACAATAACAAGGATGCGGTTCATGCTGAAAAAGTTCACCTTCCCGGCAGTATTGCTGGTTCTGGCTTATACCCTTTGGGTCAGTTCTGACTTTATGGGGATTGCAGCTGGTGTTGCACTGTTCATGTTTGGCATGTTGTGTCTGGAGGAAGGTTTTAAAGCCTTTACCGGCGGCACATTGGAAACCCTGTTGCGCAAGTCGACTGACCGCCTGTGGAAAAGTCTGGTGTTTGGTATCACCAGTACCACTCTGATGCAATCCAGCTCGCTGGTGTCGCTGATCACGGTTTCTTTTGTCAGTGCTGAAATGATTACCCTTGCGGCAGGGATGGGCATCATTATGGGTGCCAATATTGGTACCACGACCGGTGCCTGGCTGATAGCCGGTCTGGGTCTGAAGGTGGATATCGCGGCTTATGCCATGCCAGTGCTGGTGTTTGGTATGGTGTTTATGATGCAGAAAGGCAAAATCATGAAGGGCATAGGTTCACTGATGCTGGGTTTTGCGTTTTTGTTTCTTGGCATTCATTACATGAAAGAAGGTTTTGATTCCTTCCAGCAGGGGTTTGATCTTTCTGCTTATGCAATGACAGGTCTGAAAGGTGTGCTGATCTATACGTTGATTGGTGTGGCTATCACGGTAGTAATGCAATCCAGTCACGCCACCTTGCTGGTTATTATCACCGCCTTGTCTGCTGGCCAGGTGAGTTATGAAAACGCCCTGGCTCTGGCAATAGGTGCCAATCTTGGCAGTACTGTCACTATTGTACTGGGCAGTCTGGCATCCAATCTGGGTGGTAAACGCTTGGCGGCGTTCCATGTGTTATTTAATGGTATCACGGGCATTGTTGCGATCAGCCTGATTGGATACCTGGCGTTGCTGGTGGATCGGGTTGCGGGTGTCATGGGTATTAATGAGCAGGATTTCCTGCTTAAGTTGGCACTGTTTCATACGCTGTTTAACCTGCTGGGTGTTCTGTTGCTGACCCCGTTTGTGAGCCTGCTGGAAAAGCAGTTGATACAGCGTATCCGTTTCCTGCCCAAGGGAACCGAACAGCCGCTATATCTCTATCCAGAAGTACTGGAAACACCAGCCACCGTTGTCAGCGCGGTCAGGAAAGAAGTGCAGCACCTGTTTGATAATGCTTATGGCCTGCTGGCACATGGTTTGAGCCTGACCCGTGCAACCATCGACTCAGAAGAGTCTTTGACGGATGCAGTGAAATATACCCGCCGGATTATTCCGCTGGATGTTGAGGATTTGTACGAAGCGAAAATCAAAAGCCTGCACAGCGAGATAGTTGCATTTATTGGTGAAGCCCAGATGCGCGAATCTACTAAGAATGCCACTGAAGAGTTGTATGTACTGCGTCAAGCCAGCCGCGACATCGTTGAAGCGGTCAAGGGTATGAAACACTTACATAACAACCTTTCACGTCATGGTCTTTCATCCAATCTGGCGGTGCGTGAGCGTTATGACCAGATTCGCCTGCAGCTGGCTAAACTGCTGCGTGAGTTGCGTGTACTGTTAAAAGAAGAATCCACCGATGTCACATCTCTGTCATTGGATTCACTCAAACTGTCGTTGGAGAAATCCAGCCGCAAAATGATTGATGATCTGGATGAAATGATTCGGCAACGACGTATTGCAGCCAGTATTGCCACTTCAATTATGAATGATGAGTCTTATGTTTCGGACATCAGTAAAAATCTGATTGATGCGGTGCATACCCTGTTGGTGCCACGAGTGGAAAAGTCAGCCGATCATTTGAATCTGGATGAGAAAGAAATTAAGCAGTTGATGGAACAATCTACCGAAACCTCTCAGTGATGCTGCGCAGTCTGGGTTGGCGGAATCGCTGACATAAAGGAGTTGTGACGTGAAAATGAAAAAACTAATGGAACGCTTGACCCGATTTCTGGATGCAGATACCAGCACTCAGCAAAATGAAATTAAATCCATACGCAAGGTGTTGAAAGAACTGAAGGACAAAGAGCGCTCCCTGAGAGAAAAGCTGGAAAAGAACCCGCGTCGTGAGGATGCAGATGAACTGCAGATCAAGCTCGATGTGATTTATGCTCAGCGTAAAAAGGGATTGGAGCGGGTTCAGGTGTTAAAGTCTTCCATCAAGGAAACTAAAAGCAAAAAGGATTAGAGGCACTATCTCCGGTGGTGTAAGCTGCATCGATGCATCTTCGGAGAGTCGTTTTATGTCCAATCCACAGGTTTCCATCCGCAACTCCGGCCTGGTCTGGCTGGTTGGTGTTGCATCACTTGTTGTCATTCTTGCAGGCCTTAAAGCTGCAGAAACTATTGTTATCCCCATCATGCTGGCGTTGTTTATTGGTATTATCTGTACCCCACCGCTGCATTTTCTGACCCGAAAAAAAGTACCTCCCGTGCTGGCTATTCTGATCATTGTGGCCTTTCTGGTGGTGTTTGGTGGTCTTCTTGGGCTGGTGGTGGGTAGTGCCATAGACAGCTTTATCAGTCGACTTCCTGAATATCAACGTCGACTGGAAGCAGAAATGGTTGGTTTGTTGCCCTGGATGGAGCGTCTGGGCATACCGGTATCCAGCGAGCAGCTGCTGGAGCATTTTAATCCTTCATTACTGATGGATTGGGTCGGTAAAGCACTCAGTAATCTGGGAGGGCTGTTGACCAATCTGTTCCTGATCCTGTTTATTGTGGTGTTTCTGTTGCTGGAGGAAGCCACGTTTTCCCAAAAGTTACGCCAGGCCTTGCCTGAGGCAGAAAAATCCTTGCGTAATGCCAGTGATTTTGTCCGCCAGGTGAATAAATATTTGGTGATCAAGACCACGGTCAGTCTGATTACCGGGATACTGATTACCCTCTGGCTCTGGTTTTTGGGGCTGGATTTCCCGCTGTTGTGGGGTTTGATCGCCTTGTTGATGAACTATATTCCCAATGTTGGTTCTATTCTGGCGGCTATTCCTGCCGTTTTGCTGGCTATAGTACAGCTGGGTTTTCCCGATGCACTGCTGGTGGCCTCCGGTTATCTGGCCGTGAATGTGCTGATGGGCAACCTGATTGAGCCAAGGTATATGGGCAAAGGGCTGGGTCTTTCTCCGCTGGTGGTGTTTTTGTCGTTGATTCTCTGGGGTTGGTTGCTTGGGGCAGCGGGTATGTTTCTTTCCATTCCGCTGACCATGATAGTAAAAATAGCACTTGAACAAACACCCTCAACCCAGTGGTTAGCGGTGATGCTGAGTAATGGTCTGGAGCAGGTTATACCTGACGAGGACAAATCCCGACAAAAAATATGATTCAGGATGCAGGTGTAACATTGAATCAATGGCCATTTTGCTATATTGTTACGTTATAACATTTGAGGCCTGTATGAAACTCCCAACCCTTTCCCTGTTGCAGCAAGGGGTGTTTACCCGTTTGCTGGCATTGTTGCCCGTGTTAACACTGCTTTGGTTATTAATTCGCTGGGCGATGCACTGAGATGAATGCCAATAAACCGGACTACCTGCTGGAGTTTGAAAATCTGACGCTGGGTTATGAGCGTCATCCGGCTGTTCACCATCTTGTGGGTGGCATTGAATCAGGCGATTTGCTGGCGGTAGTGGGGCCGAATGGCGGCGGAAAATCCACCCTTCTAAGAGGTGTGATGGGTGAGCTAAGGCCGCTGGGTGGAGCCATTCACTGGCGTAAAGGTCGACAACAACTGGCTTATCTTCCCCAGCGAGCAAGACTGGATCTCGATTTTCCGCTGCGGGTTGCCGATTTTGTCAGCCTGGGTCACTGGCCTCGGTGTGGTGCCTTTGGCGCCATAGGTGGCAGTCATCGCAGCAGTGTTTCTGATGCGCTGCAGCAGGTTGGAATGCAAGGTTTTGAGCAGCGGCCACTGGACTCTTTATCCGGAGGACAGCTGCAACGGGTGTTGTTTGCACGCCTGATGCTGGAGGATGCACCGCTGATTTTGCTGGATGAACCCTTTGCTGCCGTGGATGAAGCAACTACTGCTGATCTGCTGCAACTGGTGCATCGCTGGCAGGCTGAAGGGCGAACTGTGCTGGCGGTGTTGCATGACCTGTATCAGGTTCGACAACACTTTCCCAAGTGCCTGTTGCTGGCCAGGGATGTGCTGGGTTTTGGTGCCACTGATCAGGTGTTGACCGCAGACAATCTGGCCAGAGCCAGAAGAATGCAGGCACCCTTTGATCCTCTAGCTCCGATCTGTGAGCTGGATCTGCCGGACGATCAACCGCAGAGGGCACATAAATGATTGAGGTGGTTTATCAGGCATTGTTTGCCCCTTTTGCCGATTTTGGTTTTATGCGCCGAGCGCTGGTGGGTTGTATTGCGCTGAGTATCAGTGCCACCCCAGTGGGTGTTTTTTTGATGCTGCGCCGTATGAGCCTAACTGGGGATGCTGTGGCTCATGCCATCCTACCGGGTGCCGCATTGGGTTATATGGTGGCGGGACTGTCGCTGGGTGCCATGACTCTGGGTGGTTTGATTGCCGGTTGGATTGTGGCACTGCTGGCTGGTGGGCTGGCACGGATTACGGTGTTAAAGGAAGACGCCAATCTGGCGGTGTTTTATCTGGTGTCATTGGCGCTGGGTGTGCTGCTGGTTTCTATGCAGAGCCGCAATATTGATTTGTTGCATCTGTTGTTTGGCAGTGTGCTGGCTTTAAACAACGAAGCCCTGATCCTGCTGGCCAGTATTGCCACCATCACCCTGATTTTGCTGGCCATATTTTTGCGACCACTGGTGCTGGAGTGTCTGGATCCGGACTTTTTGAGGCGTCACAGTGATATCGGAACACCAACCCATCTGGTTTTTCTGGCGCTGGTGGTACTCAACCTGGTGGCGGGTTTTCAGGCACTGGGAACCCTGATGGCGGTGGGCATCATGATTCTTCCTGCTACCGCAGCACGTTTCTGGGCAAGGCAGCTGGATCAGTTGCTATTTGTGGCCGTGGGCCTGGCGTTAACGGGAAGCTGGCTGGGGCTGTTGATGTCCTGGCATCTGGATCTGCCAACCGGGCCGGCCATTATTTTAGTGCTGGGTTTGCTGCACTTGTTTTCCTTGTTGCTGGGGCGTGATGGCCTGTTAAAACGCTGGCTGCATCCTGGCAAACACCTTAAGTCTTGATTGAACTCCTGTGGAGAGATAAACGATGCAAGTTTATAACAAACTGCGTGGCCTGCTGGCATTGAGCCTAGCCTTGCCTTGTCTCCTGTTGCCCAGTCTGGCCGTGGCAGACAAGCCGGTCAAGGTGGTTGCGACCTTCAGTATTCTGGGCGATATGATCCGTGAAATTGGTGGTGATCGAGTCGAAGTGATGACTCTAGTGGGTGCCAATGAAGATGTGCATGTGTATCAGCCGCGCCCTTCTGATTCTCGCACTTTAATGCAGGCTGATCTGGTGGTTGAAAATGGCCTGGATTTAAAAGGCTGGATGAATCGTCTGGTGGAGGCCAGTGGTTACCGTGGATTACGTGTAACCGCCAGTGAAGGCATCAGTCGTATTCGGCTGGATGAAGATAAGCATGACCACAAGCACGATCATAAAAAAGATCATCAACACGCCCATGCCGGGCAAGATTATGGTGAGTATGATCCCCATGCGTGGCAAGGGCTGGAGCAGGCACAGGTGTATGTACACAACATACGTGATGGCCTGATCAAAGCAGATCCGGCAGGTAAAGCCTATTATCAAGCCAGGGCAGCAGCCTATACTGCTGAAATTCAGGCACTGCATTCCCGCATGAGTGATCGTTTTAATGCTTTGAGTGCTGATCGTAAAACCGTGATGTCACCCCACGATGCTTTTGGTTATCTAGCCAAGGCTTATGGTTTGACGCTTGTGGCACCACAGGGCATCAGCACAGCATCGGAGCCTTCTGCTGCTGAAATGGCGGCACTGGTACGTCAGATTCGCCAGCAAAAAGTGGCCGCCCTTTTTATGGAAAACATTGGTGATACCCGCCTTGTTGATCAGTTGAAACGTGAAACCGGTGTGGTGCTGGGTGGCACTCTCTACTCTGATGCTCTGTCGGATGATAAAGGTCCGGCTGCCAGTTATCTGAAAATGATGGAGCACAATCTGGAAACTTTGCTGACTGCGCTGGAACAATAACTGGTGGATCAAGTCTGAAATGTGGTCGGGCTTGTTGCTCAATATATTGTCGAATTACTGAAATCGCAGCGCCGCCGACACTGCCTGCATAGTCGCGGGGACTCCAGAGCGCGTTTTTCATGTAGCCACGGTACTTTGTAATAAAGACCAAATGAGAATTAAGCCCAAAAACGCAATACCTGCCTTTTCTGTAATGGTTGATTTCTTCCAGAGAATGGACTTGCAGTGCGTGTGGTGCCACGCACGACCGCGACGTTAACGCCGCCAAGAACCTTCTCGCGCTCGGGCATGAGCGTCCTGTAGAGGGAATCCCCGCCCTTTAGGGCGGGGAGGATGTCAACGGTTGAGCCGGGTGGTACGTGGGCTCAGCCTGTGGATAAACCTGTGAGGTACTGGGGATAAATCCTGTGTGTGGACGTGGATAAGTGCTTTAATTGAATGGTTGGACAAAATTAATGGCATTTTTTTGATCTATATTAACCTTTTGTTAAAATCCTGAGCGCCCCAACAAACACTCCTCTAGAATAGTGAGCCGTTACTGAAGCAAATACTCCAATAATAAATATTCTGTAACCTCTTCTTAGGAGCAACTCCATGACCCGTGATCAGGAAATCCGGCTGGACGAAGATGATCTGATCGTCAGCAAAACAGATCCAAAGGGTCGGATCACCTACGCCAATCGCCGCTTTATGGAGATTGCCGGTTATTCAGAGCCACAACTGCTGGGTAAGCCTCACAGCATGATTCGTCATGCCGACATGCCACGCGGGGTGTTTCGTTTTTTATGGGGCACCTTACAGGAAGGCAAAGAATTTTTTGGCTACGTTAAAAATCGTACTTCTGATGGTGGTTATTACTGGGTGCTGGCCAACATTACTCCAGATTACAAGACGGATGCCACCCTGGCCGGTTATTTTTCAGTGCGCCGCCGCCCGAATTTTGCTGCCATTCGCCAGGTTTCCCAGTGGTATAAAAAAATGCTGGAAATTGAGGCTGGACTGTCTGCCAGTCAGGCACCTCAGGCATCCATGCAGTGGTTGATCGGGCAGGTCGATCAACAGGGCTGCAGTTACAACGATCTGATCCGTCAGCTTGAGCAACTACAGGAATAAACCATGTACCGAGCCAATCTGACACACCATATTTCCAGGGGATCACCCTTTTTAAGTGCCAAGTTTCTGATTGCCTGTGTGATTTTTAATTTTTTAACACTGGGAACCGCGCTAATCGCTTGGTTGAGTGAGCATTGGTTCTGGGTTGCAATTCCTCCCCTGTTGGCGTTTTTGTTCAGCGTTTATGCCTGGCGTTATTCACGCAAGCCTCTGATTACTTTGTCATTAATTGATCTTGCCCTGCAGAAAGCGCGAGTGGGTGAAATGCACCATCGTATTACCGATACCAAGGGGCTGGGTGAAGTCGGACGGGTGAGTTGGGATCTGAATGATTTTCTGGATCTGATCGAAAGTTACTTCAAAGAAGTCAACTCAGCGTTTGCTGCAGTCAGTCAGGGAGATTTTTCTCGCAAAACCCTCTCCAAAGGGATGCCGGGTGAGTTTGCCCGTTCACTGAACAGCATTAATCAGTCGATTGAGGCCATGCAGGATAACGTGGCTTTTACCGAGAAAAACCGGATGTCATCACAGCTGCATGAGTTAAATACCAGTAATCTCAAAGACAATCTTCAGCTCACCCAGCAGGATTTAAAAACCATCAGTCAGACTATGAACACCATTGCCGGATCAGCCGAAAAGAATGCTGAAAATGCAGAAAACAGTCAGCAGTCTGCAAGTGAGCTGGCAAGGCTGCTGGAAAAGATTACGTCCAGTGTCACGCTGGTGGGCGCAACAGTGGCAACCCTGAATGAGCAAAGCCAGGCAGTGACCAGCACCCTGCAAGCCATCACGGATATTTCGGATCAGACCAGCCTGCTGGCGCTGAATGCCTCCATTGAAGCCGCGCGAGCCGGTGAACAAGGGCGAGGGTTTGCTGTTGTTGCGGACGAAGTGAAACAGCTCTCCAACAAAACCAAGCAAGCGGCACAGAGCATCCACACGACCTTGCAGGAATTCAGCCAGCAGGTTGGCCACTCACTGGAAGGGGCACAGGAAAGTCAGCAGCTGGCTGAACAGATCCAGCGGGAAATTGAAGGTTTCCAGCAGCGCTTTGCAGAAGTGGCCGAAGATGCCGGGCACACCTTAAGGCAGGTGGAACACGTTAAAGGCATCAGCTTTTCCTCCCTGCTCAAAGTGGATCACGTCATCTGCAAACAAATGGTGTACGACGGGCTGAATGCCACCGGCTCTGAACAGCACCAGACCGGCAGTGAGCAACTGGAGCAGTGGATTGAGCGGACGGCTGCGACAGAACTGGGTCGTTTGCCGGCCTTTGATGAACTGCGCCAGAGCTACCAACAACTGCAAACCGATCTAAATGAAGCACTGAACCTTTATCTTGAAGTCAGTGTGGCAGGGCGAGAAAAAATTGTTACTTCCATGGAACAAGCAGAAAACAACAGCCGCCGCTTGTTGTCAGCCATAGACCAGATGGTTGAAGCGCGGCAGAACTGGATAGGTCGGCGTTCATAACCGCTCATCACCCAGGAAAAAGAGTGCCCACAGAGGCACTCTTTTTTTGCAGTCTTGTCTATGCTGAAGGAAAGCCTGATGTATCAGACAGCTGTAAGGGGGTAGGCCATGAGCATTTTTGACCACGTACAAAATCTCGACTCTTAGAGAAAAAGGAGCAACAAATGACTGACTACCTCGCCCTGGGCAAAAGCTGTAAAGAAAAAGAAGACTATGAAGAAGCAGCCCGCTACTACCAGCTTGCAGCGGAGCAGGGGGATGCAAAAGGGCAATGCCAGTTAGGTGCTTTGTATTTAACCGGTCAAAGAGATTGAGGCGGAGCTTGCTGTTTTTTTTAATCAACTATATGAAGCAGAGAAGCAAATAGAAGCTCTGTCAATGGCCATTTATTTTGACCCACCTTTGGCCAATAAAATTGACCCACCT
>NZ_JACUUA010000253.1 GCF_014859565.1 Marinospirillum sp.
TGATCTGGTGCCTGCACGCCTGATCACTGCCTGGGTGGATGAGCAGGGTGTGCGAGTCACCTTCCGCTCACTGGCCGAAGCCCCCCGCAACCTGTTGCTGACCAACAAAAACTGATTTGCATATTTTGAGCCGAAAGCAAAAGATTGCCTTTTCTTTCGGCTTAGCCGGTTATTTATACCGTTATCTTAATTATTGATTAACCCAGCAGCACCTCATTTGTACCTAGGTTGACCCCATAAAAAGAAAATATTTGCATTTTACTTTATTGGTGCAAATATAATTGCGTTTCAGGTATTGTTTGATTAAACTTAAGTCAAATACTGCTGCTGAGTGATCCTGCCGTGACCCCCAGAACCTTGTCACCTCAAACCCTGGAAGAATTAAAGCGCCGTTTGCAGAAGCTGAATACCCCGGACAGTGATCTGAAGCTGGGTAAAAGAGCCATGGCAGCGCTGACACAAATGATGGATAACCCCAGTCAGGTGGCGGTGGCATCCATCTCGACACTGGCGGAAGAATCGCATGTGAATGCCTCAACACTGAGTCGCTTGGTGCGCAAGCTGGGTTTTGAGAATTTTGCTGAATTCCAACTGTTGTTTCGTAAACATCTGGCACGCTCCAGCAAAACCAGTTTTTACAGTGATCTGGCTGGTCAGTTGTTGGATGATGATGAGCTGGATGGTGTAACGGCAGCATCATTGAGCCTGATGACTCAGGTGGCCGAAGAAGAAACCAATAATATCGCCCAGATGTTAAAAAGTCTGGATATCGGTTCGCTGGAGCAAACCGTAGAGTTGCTGGCGACTGCACCCAGAGTCCGTGTATATGGGTTGCGTCAGGCGCATACCGTTGCCAATTTTCTGGCTTATGCTCTGGGTCTGTTGCGTCCGGATGTCAGCTTGCTGGGTAACCCTCATCACGGTGTGGCACATGGCCTGACTGAGTTAACCGAAAACGATGTGCTGGTAGTGATTGGTGCCTCTCCCTACACCCGTGGCACGGTGGCTGCAGCCAGAATTGCAGCCAATCATGGCATGAAGGTGATTGCCATTACCGACTCCCATGGTTCACCACTGGCTGCAGAAGCCACACTGACTTTTGTGGCACCCACCAATGGCACCTGGTACAGCAACTCCATGGCTGCTTTTCTGGTATTTATTGAAGGGTTAATGGCAATGCTGGCCGGGCGACTGGGACGGCGTGGTTTATCCAGCCTCAAGCGGCATGAACAGTTGATTGATGAGGTGAATCATGAACTCTGATGCAGATAACACTGTGCTGGCAGACCTGCGCGAAGGGGGTGTGTTGTGGATCACGCTGAACCGGCCTGAGCGACTGAATGCCGTCAGTAAACCTCTGTATGACCGTTTATGCTGGTTGCTGGATCAGGCAGAACAAAACCCTGATGTTCGGGTGGTGGTGCTGACTGGTGCCGGTCGGGCTTTTTGTGTGGGGGCGGATATGAAAGCCCACGCGGAAGGCACACGCACGGCTTTTGAAAAACGTGAATACCTGCGGGGTGAACAGGAAGTCTGCCGTCGGTTGTTTGAGCTGCGTAAACCGGTGGTAGCCGCTGTGAACGGTTATGCCCTGGGTGCCGGTGCTGAACTGGCACTGGCGGCCGATTTTATGCTGATGCAGTCCACTGCCATCTGGGGTCTGCCGGAAACCAGTATCGGAGCCTTTATTGGTGGCGGAGTGTCCTGGTTATTACCCGCGCGTGTAGGGCTGACTAAAGCCAAAGAGCTGGTGATGCTGGGTGAACGAATCAATGGTGTGCAGGCACTGTCCATCGGTCTGGCGCAGCGGTGTTTTGAGGCAGTAGAACCACAGGATTTTCAGCAGCAGGTTCAGGCTTTTGCCCTGCAGCTGGCAAGCAAGGCACCGATTTCCATGATGCTGGCTAAACAGCAGTTAAATCGTGCCGGACAGCAGAATTTTGAAGATGCCTTAACGGCAGAACTGGAAGGAATGATGTTCTGTACCACCACTCGCGACTGGCAGGAAGGGGTGGATGCCTTTGCTGCAAAGCGTACCCCTGTATTCACCGGTTTGTGAGGAGCACCCCATGAGTTTGTTATCCAGTTTGTATCCCAATGCGCTGATGGTGGTGGGTGCTTCTGCTGATCCGTCCAAGCGTGGTTTTCAGTCGGTTCGTGCTTTGTTGCGTGATGGTTTTAAGGGTGCCATTTATCCGGTCAATCCTCGCCTGAATGAAGTGCTGGGTCTGACCTGTTATCCGGATATCTCGGATGTACCGGGATGCCCCGAGCTGGTACTGATCTGTACTCCGGCAGCCAGCCTGCCGCAGGTGCTGCAGAGCTGCGGCTTAAAAGGTGTTAAAACGGCGGTGGTACTGGCCAGTGGTTTTGCTGAATCGGGTGCCGAAGGTGAAGCACTGCAACAGCAAAGTGTGTTAATGGCAAAAACCTACGGAATACGCTTGATTGGCCCGAATACATCCGGTGTGTTTAATACCCATGCCGGTATGAATCTGGTGGGTTTTTCTGATCTCAAGGCCGGGCCGCTGGGGATTTTGTCTCAGTCCGGCAATATGGCTTTATCACTGGTGACGGAAGGCAGCAATCAGCTGCATTCCGGTTTCAGCAGTTACATCGGTGTGGGTAATGCCGCTGATCTGGGCTTCCACGATTATCTGGATTATTTTGCTGCGGATCAGGGTACCGGGGCACTGGTGGCTTATATGGAAGGTCTGGATGACGGTCGGGCGTTTTTGCAGGCGGCACGGCGTTTCACGGCACAAAAACCGCTGGTGTTGTATAAATCCGGCAAATCTGAATCCGGGCAAAAGGCCGCTAAATCCCATACTGGTGCACTGGCGGGCAGTTATCAGGTGGCTAAAGGGGTGATGCGTCAGGCGGGTGTGGTGCTGGTGGATCAACCGGATTACCTGCTGCCGGTTGCTGAGGCCTTAGCGACCCAGCCTTTGCCCAGAGGGCGTCGAGTAGCCGTGCTGGCTGATGGTGGTGGTCATGCCACCATTGCTGCTGATGCACTGGATCAGTTGGGTTTACAACTGGCTGAGCTGGATATTGCTACTCAGACAGGTTTAAAAGCCTTGTTGCCCAAAGGCGCAGCAGTCACCAATCCGGTGGATGTGGCCGGTGGCACCGACAGTGATCCAATGAACTTTGCCCGTTGTGCTCGGTTGTTGTTAAACGATTCTGGTGTGGATCTGTTGCTGATGGTGGGATTGTTCGGCGGTTATGCGCTGCGTTTTGATGCCAGCCTTGCAGAGCTGGAGCAACATACCGCCTTGCAGCTGACTGAGCTGGCAAAAACTGCAGGTAAGCCTTTACTGGTGCATAGCCTGTATGCCCTGAACAAACCTGCGCCTTTAAAACAACTGGTGGAAGGTGGTATTCCTGTATATGCCAGTGTGGAAACAGCTGTTGCTGCCTTGCGTGCTCTGACAGATTACAGTGCTTATCGGCAGCGAAATCAGGCAGACGACCTGTTGACCGGTCGAGGTGAGTCTAGCCTGAGGGTTGATCGTTTGCTGGCATCAGTGCGTGCTGATGGACGAACTGCGTTGCTGGAACCTGAAGCCAAACAGTTGTTATCTGCTTTTGAGGTGCCATTACCTGCAGAGGTCTGGGTTCAGGATCAACAACAACTGCAGGATCTGCCGGAAGAATGGTTACAGCAACCGTTGGCCATGAAGGTTGTTTCGCGTGATGTTTTGCACAAATCTGATGCCGGTGGGGTGCTGCTGAATCTTGTAGGGCTGCCTGCTTTGCAACAGGGTTGGCAGTCTATACAGGCTGCGGTTTTATCCCATCACCCAGAAGCACGTTTGCAGGGTGTACTGCTTTGCCCTATGGCAAATGCCCGAGGTACAGAAGTGATTCTGGGTGTCACCGAAGATGCCCAGTATGGTCACTTGTTGATGTTTGGTCTGGGCGGCATTTTTGTGGAAGTGCTGAAGGACGTGGTGTTTCGTGCTTTACCACTGTCTCGCTCTGATGCCTGGGATATGCTGGCAGGTATCCAGTCTGCCAAGGTGCTGGAAGGTGTCAGAGGTCAGCCACCGGTTGATAAAGAAGCACTGGTTGAGTTATTGCTGAAGGTTTCAGCGCTGCTGGCTGCCCATCCGGAAATCAGTGAGTTGGATCTCAATCCGGTGCGTTGTTACCGTGAAGGTTATGCAGTGCTGGATGCCCGTGTATTACTGGCACGTCCGAGCTCTGGAGTTGCTGAAATGCAGGAAGCTGATCGGGTGGTGGTATCACCCTGTTTGCATTGATGATTGAGTAAGGTTTGTTGTTATGGCCAGGGCAGGGCTGGCAGGTAGTTTTCCGGTGCAAC
>NZ_JACUUA010000254.1 GCF_014859565.1 Marinospirillum sp.
TTCGGTTAAAGCTGCTCGGCAAGCTGCTGGAGCTGCTGTTGCTGTTGTTTGATCTGGATATTCAAGGCCACCTGCTGGCTGAACTCGGCCTGTTTCAACTGGCTACGCAGTTTTTTAAGCGCTGCCTCGGCTTGCCGGTAGCTGTGTAGGCTGTGGCGTTGCTGTTCAGCCGCTGCACCGCTGAGCAGATGAAACCGCCCAGTGATGGCCGCCGCTTGCAGGGCTTGGAGCCGGTGGCTGAGCGCCTGATACAACTGCCAGAAGTTGCCCTGGGGTAAACCGGCCAACGCCAAGCTGTTCAAAAAGGCGTGTTCGGGGCTGGGTTCATCCTGCGGCATCTGGGTCAGATCCATCCAGGGGGAAAGCTGTTGATCTTCCAGCACCCATTTGTCCGGGTCGGCTTTGTTGATGCGTTTATCCGCCAGGCAAAGCCCCAGCCGCTGGTCACTGTCAGTAAAAAAAATCACCAGTGGATAGGGAATGGCGCGGTTGATCAACTCCCCCAGGCGGGCGGTGCCTTGACTCTGGCGCAGCTCCACATGCAGCAAGGCCAGCTCGCCATAGTCGTGCAGGTCGTCACTAAAAGGCGCGATATTAATGGTGCTGGGCTTGAGGCTGTAGAGCCAACGGATTTTTTCAACGCCGTCCTTCAGGGCTTTTTTGTCGGCGGCATTCAGATCGGCATGTTGCTGAAACATTTTTTTATGCAGGGGCTTGTTCAGCAGGCAGCTATCCGGGATGCCCAGGCGGTATAAAAATGCCTCGAATAGCGGGAGCCCTAAATGGAGTTCAGTCATGCCCTGCTCCTTGGGGGGCTTGTGTCAGTACCAGATAAGACACCACCATAAAGTCCTCTATGCCTTGGCTGGAGGTTGCAGTCAGCACCGTGCCACCCTTGGTAAACAGGCTTTCAATGCCCTTTTCTTCGCTTTTACCGGCAATGCTATCCACGGCGACCGCCAGCAGTTGCTGAAGGTGGCTCATATCCTTGCCCTTGCGGGTGTCGCTGTTGAGCTGCTGTATCGCCGCCTGATCCAGACTTTGATGGGTGAATGCCTGGCGTTTCAGCAGGTCGAGTATTTTTTTGCTTTGGGTAAAGTTCAGGTTAACCGCGCTGTGGCTGCTTGCAGCGTCGGCGACGTACACCAGAAAGTAGGGTGCCAGCGGGTAGTTGTCATCCACTTGTACCGCTTCTTTGCCACTGCGGATGTTTTTCAGGCAAAAAATCACGCCTGGCTGAATGCCTTCTGCGGCCAGTTCTGCATCAATACTCACCGCCGCATACAACCCGTAGGGGGCTTGTTCCAGGGCTTGCAGGTGGGCTTTGTCGGCCATATACCCGGATAAATCCATACGGAAATCATTCAGCGTCAGGTCGGTAATGGAGACACCGCCGCTCATGTCTTCCAGGTCCACCACGGTATCCTGAAGCTGCTGAAGCTGTTTGCGCCGGTATTCCAGGTCGTTCATATCCTTGGCGTTTTCATCAATAACATTTTCTTCACCGGTCGCGGAAATATCCAGCAACACCATGCGCCCGGATACGCGAGCTTCGAGGTTGATGTATTCATCCAGTTCCATATTCGGCCAGAAGTTAATCAGCTGGATCTGGGTGTTTTTACTGCCGAGGCGGTCGATACGGCCAAAACGCTGAATGATACGCACCGGGTTCCAGTGAATGTCGTAGTTAATCAGGGTGTCACAATCCTGAAGGTTCTGGCCTTCACTGATGCAATCGGTGGCTATCAGCAGGTCGAGTTCGGTGGTCGCGCTGGAATCAATTTTGTGGCGCTCTTTGGAAACCGGCGAGAAGGCGGTGAGGATGTTGTTCAGATCAGATCCTAAGCCGGTGAGGGTGGTTTTATTGGTGCCGCCGCCTGTGACCAACGCACTGTGAATGCCCAGTTCTGCTTGTGCCCATTGGTTGAGTTGGCTGTAAAGGTACTGGGCAGTATCGGCAAAGGCGGTGAAAACGATGACCTTTTTGTTGCCGGGGTTCAGTGGCTGATGAATTTTCTGGGCGATGGCTTGTTTCAGTTGTTCCAGCTTGGCATCACGGGCTGCACTCACATGCTGCGCTGTTTCAGCAATATGGTTCAAAAAGACCCGATCTGCCTCCAGCTCTTGGCGGAAGCGAATCAAGTCCATATCTTGCAGCAGCACCTTGGTTTTGTTGCCCACCATGTAGCCTTCCAGCTCGGTGGACTCCAGTTCAAAGTCGTGAATGTCTTCGATATTCAACTCGTCCAGAGCTTCGGATTCATGGGCATCCATCTTGGCCAGCAGGCGCTCAACCTGTTGCGCCAGTTTGGTGGCGGTCAGTGTGAAGGAGTGAATCGAGCTTTCCATGCGCTTGAGTAGGTTAACGCGCATCAGGTGAATCAGGCTTTCTTCACGGTCAACCTGTTTGAATACCCCCTTGCCGCCACCCACGGATTTATCGTAGCGGCGGGCGTACTCTTCTTTTTTGGCCTCGCGCACAAACTTCAGCGGTGAATACCCAGCCAGCGATAAGCGGCGTATGGTTTTGTTCAGCTCTTTCAGGGGTGGAAATTGGCCGCTGGCATCAATATCGGCATAGATATTTTTTGGCGGCAGTCGGGTTGGAAAGCGCCCAATATCCGCTGTGCCGTAGTATTTTTCGATGTGTTTGCGCGAACGGGCTAGGGTGACAATATCCAGCAGCTTAAAGTAATCAAAGCTCATGGTATCGAGCAGGGTTGCGGTGGTGCGCTTTTCCACCGGCTGACTCACCCACTGGTTGAATTGTTTTTGTGCCAGGCGCAGGGTGGCCTCGATGTTTTTAATGCCCTGATCAACAAAGGCATCGTCCCGGCCTTCGGTAATAAAGGCAACCTGATTCTTCAGGTCATTCATGCGGTTATTCACCGGTGTGGCCGACAGCATCAGCACCTTGGTTTTTACCCCAGAACGAATGATGTCTTTCATCAGGCGCTCGTAACGGCTTTTGCCTTCCGCCTTGCTGGGTGTGTTACGAAAGTTGTGGGATTCATCAATCACCACCAGATCGTAGTTACCCCAGTTCAGTGTCTCCAGGTTGATTTCACCAGAATAGCCTTTGGGTCGGGTTAAATCCGTGTGGTTAAGAACATCGTAGTTAAACCGATCTGCTGCCAGCAGGTTGCGCTTGTCGTTGACCGTGTACATAGTCCAGTTGTCGCGCAGCTTCTTAGGGCACAACACCAGCACCCGATCATTACGCAGCTCGTAGTATTTGATCACGGCCAGGGCTTCAAAGGTTTTACCCAAGCCCACACTGTCAGCAATGATGCAGCCGTTGTGTTTTTCGAGCTTGTCGATGGCACCCAGTACGCCGTCCTTCTGGAACTTGTAGAGCTTGTTCCAGACTTGGGTGTCTTTAAAGCCGGTTTTGCTGCGGATAATCTTGTCTTCATCAATGTCTTCAAGAAAATCCTTGAACAGATGAAAAAGCGTGAGGAAATAGACAAAACTGGCCGGCTGATCCGCTGCAATGGCCTCTATGCGGGTGATCAGGTCTTGCTGAATATCACGCACACTCAGCCTATCCTCCCAGACACCATCAAACCAGTTGAGCAGTTGCTGGGTGCTTTCTGCATCACTCAGCCCCATATTCATCTGCAAAGAATCAGAACGCACCTCACCCAAGCCTGTGGGGGTCAGGGTGGCACTGCCACTAATCGCAAAACTCTGCTGCCCTGCATCCAGATGAATGATGTTCTGCCCAGGCTGCGGGCGCACACTGGCTTTCACTTCAGCCTTGGCTGCCAGCCATTGCGAAAACTCACTGGCAAGACGCTTTTGCTGCAACTGATTCAGCAGCCGAACCTCGGTTTCAGCACCAACAAAGGCTTGTAAATTCAGCGAGTCCCACTCGGTCAGCAGAATACGGGCGGAATCCAACTGCTTGAGCTCCTGTTGCAGCACTGCAAAGCCGTAGAGGGTAAATAAGCTCGACAGTACCGATAGCTTGGAATCAGCAAAGTCATTTTTTTTCAGTGCATTACCAACAAGTCCGCTGGTTTTGTTGTCCAGTAACACCGCGCTCTCCTAAGTATAATTACAGTTCCCCACTGGTGGCCAAGATTACCACTCCTGCGCCTGGCTCAAGAGCACGTCTTCCACGTCCAGCTGGGTTTCTGCCGCTTCCCCCAGATCCAGTATCAGTTCTTTGGCTTGTTCTAGTAGTGCTTCTGCTTCGTGTTCCTGAAAAGCAAAAAAGTCATCCTCGCCCCGGTAAATCTCAATAGCAGGCAGGGTGCAATTTGTGCATCCGTGTGCTTTTTTAACGGCTTCAACAGTGCTGGGTTCCG
>NZ_JACUUA010000255.1 GCF_014859565.1 Marinospirillum sp.
CTGGTTTGATTACCGCAGCAAGGGCTTTGAAGACCAGCCCAAACGCGGGCTGCGTATTGACCTGCTGCTGGCTAGCAAAGCGCTGGCACCCCTGTGTGTGGACACCGGCATCGACTATGAAATTCGTGGTATGGAAAAACCTTCGGATCATGCGCCGGTGTGGAGCCGTTTCCAGTTCTAATGCCAACATCTGCCCCGGACTGGGTATCCTGCTGGCAACAGCTGGATGCTTGGCTGCATCAACACCACAGCCTGTGGCAAAGCCAGCCGTTCAGCACACCTTCACCTGACTGGGCTGAACGCTACCCAGAACTGGCAGCTTGGTTGGAGCAGCTGGACGACGCAACCTGCCAGCACTATGAAGAGCAACCGGATGAGCTGATCCAGCCTCTGATGCAATGGCTGCCGACCTTGGCGCAGCGTCAACAGTTACTTATGCTGCCGGAACTGACAGGGACAACAGACTGCAGCCTGCCGGAAAACCTTGCCAAAGCCATGCCGGGGCGCAAACGCCAACAGGCCGGTGCTTTTGCCGGAGCCATCCTGCCGCTGCAGACGGCGGTCTTTGACTGGTGTTGTGGCAGTGGTCATCTGGCGCGCACTCTGGCACCTCACACACACGGCAGCGTTACTGGGCTGGAATGGGATAAAGCTCTGGTGCAAAAGGGTAATCAACTGGCACAGGCTGCCGGAGATGCCGTACAGATCAGGCAACAAGATGTGATGCAACTGGGTGACTTCTGGCCGGTTGAACCCCACGGTGTGGCGTTACATGCCTGTGGTGACCTGCACCGTCAGTTGATCCATCAGGCCATCAGCCGACACCTGTCGCGCCTGAGTCTTTCACCCTGCTGTTACCACCTGATCCAACAACCCCAATGGCAACCGCTTTCACAACAGGCAAAAAACAGCCGATTGCAAGGACTGGATCGAACCCTGCTGCGACTGGCCGTGCAGGAAACCGTGACCGCGCCAGAACGTGTTACTCGCCAGCGTGATCAGCTGAATCTCTGGCGACTGGCATTTGATGGTCTGCAACGCCAGTTGCGTGGACAGGAACACTACCTGCCGCTACCTTCGGTTTCACCCACCCTGCTGCAAGGTCGCTTTACTGATTTTTGCCGCTGGGCAGCCGCTGAAAAACAGCTGAACCTGCCTGTTAAAATAGATGAACAACAATGGCTGGCTTACGGTAAACAACGCCTACAACAGGTACAGCGCCATGAACTGCTGCGCCATCTGTTCCGCCGCCCGCTGGAGTTATGGTTGGTACTGGATTATGTACTGACCTTGCAGGAAGCTGGATATCAGGTCAGGCTTGGCACCTTCTGCAACCGGCAGCTGACACCACGTAACCTGTTGATTGATGCTAGATTTGTCGACATGGGTCAGATTGAGCATCATAAGTCAGCGAATACTGACAATACAAACAGCATGTGTAAATAGCCAGTACTTACTGATTACAACCAGCGACGCACCCGATGCATATAGTCAGCACAAGGTGCACCGAACAGCTTCAGCAGTGCGCGTTCTTCGGGGATAATCTGAAAACGGGTGAGATACAAACAAAACAGCAGTACCAGCAGGTATCCACCAAAAGTTGACCACCAGGCTGCCACACCCAGCAAAGACACCGCCAAACCCAGATACATCGGGTTGCGAGTCAGCTTAAAAATTCCGGTATCCACCACACAACTGGCCTGATGCGGCTGCATGGGGTTCACTGTGGTCTGTGCGCGACGAAACTCCAGCACACCCATCAGAGCAATGATGCCGCCGGCAACAAACAACAGCACTGCCAGCCCCTGATGACCAAAAAAAGCCAGCCGCACCAAAGGCAAAACTTGAGACACCATCCATACTAACAAGGCAAAAACAAACCACACAGCCACCGGCGGTACTTTTAACTCCAGCTTTTGCGACATCAAAGACTCCTTCAAAGCCCTGCTTCAACCATGCTTTTAATTTTTATGGCTTTTTCAAAATGATCCAGCTCATGGGTTTTAATCCACCAGGTTGCAGCTTCCATCAATAACTCAGGATCATCATTTTTATTGGCAAAAAAAGCGTAAAAGGAAACCCCGACCGATTCACCTTTGACCAGTATTTTTTTATCACAAACTGCGATTATTTTTTCACGCAGAGTATTTCGCATTCGTCCATTCCTTATCAAACCAGAGCTTGTGTATCTTTGTATTCACCAACCGAAGCCTGGATCACTGTCCGTGCAGTGATTGCCTCTTGCTCGTTTCGGGTTTCCACCACCAGTACAACATGACCATTGGCAATCGCATCAGCAACCAGATCAGAAAACCAGCCTTTTTTGTTGCCTTCACCTGCCGAAGCACCCGCTGCAACCCCGATCAAACCACCAATACTTGCTCCCCAACCCAGCAACACCAGAGGTGCAACCACAGGACTGGCAACAAACAGTGTCACACTTGCCGCTGCCAGCGCAATACTACCGAGCGCACCAACACCAGTACCCACTGCAGTACCAATTGCACCATCCACCAACATGTCCTGCAGTGCACCGTCACTCTTCACCTCCTGCGCTGGAGAAGAAGAAGTGGAGTCGGCAGTAAAAATTCTCATTTGTGCGCGAGGCAAACCTTGGCTGACAAGTGTAGAAAGTGTGCTCTCAGCTTCTTCGCGATGAGCAAAAAAACCGGATACGTGATGAAGGTATGCATTCATGATCTTTCTCCTGATAACGACCCGTGCAAGACGGATGAGTCACCAGTTTCAACATCAGAGGCAAAAGCGTCTGTACGACACCACACAGAGAAATCTCAGGCCTCTGCCTCTGCCTTTCTTGGGTTGAGCAAAAAATCACGGATTATCCTAGCGATGATTTCCGGTACATCTTCCATGGCAGCATGGCCTGCAAAAGGAAGATTGCCAAACGATGAACCAGCAATCCTGGCCTGAGCTTCTGCCGCTTCAGTCAGTGAAAGAAGAAAATCGCCATCACCACGCAGTATGAGTGTCGGGCACTTAATATCAGTTATGGCATCCTGAGGATAACCTGTCGAACCCAGATCAGTCCAAAGAGCAACACAGGAATCCACCAGCTTATTAAAATCTGCCTGCGGGTTCAGTGCGGCGTATTTGGGGGGTGCATCGGGAAACATCTCTGCCCACATTTCCGGGGTAACACTACCCAGAATTTCGAACGATGGATCTTCGCGGGAAATGCGCCACTGGGCACCAATCGTGACAAGTGCACAAACAGCCTGGTTGCTCGCAGCAATTCGATAAGCAGTAATCCCCCCATCACTAAAACCCAGAAGTGAATAATTCTCCAGCCCCAGATGCACAACCAGTGCCTGGATATCAGCTTGATGCTGCTGATAGGTCAAGGGCTTGGTTCCGAGTGTGGATCGACCATGACCCCGCATATCCACGGCAATAACATAGAAGGAGTTGGTCAGCAGCTGGATGATCGGGGAAAAGTCTTCAAGACTGCCAAGGCCACCATGCAACAGAATCACTGGATGCCCCTGGGTAACACCCGTTGTCTCGTAATAAATCCGGACATCATCAAGATCCAGAAACTCACCACTTTGATGGTTCAACATGACTCACTCCTCTGCCGCTGCATAAATCCAGCACTCTTTGCCGGACTTTAGCCTAGCAAGGGTGCGAACGTAGTCATCAACTTCATAGTCATCCGCCTGTGCAAGCTCGATATCTGTTATTTCAAATACTGTACCGCTCACTTCATCTGCTGGATTACCGGTGAAGCGCAAGATCGGATGAATCGCCTTGCCACTTTCCCGAAGCACCCGCTCATCAGTAATGACCACTTCACCAATTTTATAACCCTGCAGGATGTCTTTAACCCCAGACAACACCCGGCCAAAATTGGCAACCTGGACTTCTTTTTGTTGCAGTGTCCCATAGGAAAATAGTAACGGCATGATTTCTCTCTTGTATATTACACCTGAAGTTAAGCACTGCTATCAGAAGCCAGCAGCAGAGCGCCACAACCCATCATCACAGCACCACCAAATTTTCGTGGCATATCAGAAGAAACCCGACCACGCAGCTTTTCAACCAGTGCAGATGCAAACAACACATACACTAGCTTTACACCACCCACAGTCACAGCGGTGGTGAGCATAATAAGCATCATGTCCCACAGATTCAGGTTTTTCATATCAACCAGTGCCGGAAAAAGACTGGCATAAAACAGAATGGCTTTGACATCGCCTAGGTGTCGGGTTCCGGATGATCAAATCTCATTAAGGAGTTATCCTTTGCTTGCTGCAA
>NZ_JACUUA010000256.1 GCF_014859565.1 Marinospirillum sp.
GCTAACAGTTCCCCTGATCAAGCCTGTAGTGGACTTGCACCACCCAGTCATCCGACCGCCACCACGCGTGGTCGGAATAGCGCCTGTTAAGCCGCTACGCGCCATGCCTGGCGCACAACAAAAGACCCGTGCCTTGGCACGGGTCTGGGTAGTGACTCGATACGGTATGATCGAGTTAGGTGAATGTCAGGAGCCGCCGATGGTAACGGCAGGATTCTTGTGGATGGCGGATACACCACGCATTCCTGACCACATGTCTTCGCGACCTTCACGCCAGCCATTCAACCAGCTGGTGCGTAATTCTTCCTGTTGGGTTGGGCATTTTTCTCTGGATTGACCTGTTAACCCAGCCTTGTAACCACGAGTATAAACACTGTGTGCACGATCTCGTTTTTGACGCTTCATAGAGTACGGCCTCTCTTGTTTATTGTAAGATACAGCTTTCCATCTACTTCTGGCGGCAAGTCACCTCTTGGCAAGTGCCTCAGTTCTATTGATAAGCTAGATGACAGGTGAATGACAGCTTTTTTTATTTATCGTTTCAGACATTCTGATTGCCCAACACAATAGCTCGACAACCAAAGGTTGACCCATGACGTCCCTGAACCACCTCTACACCCTGCATATCACCTGCTCTCGCGGCCTTGAACAACTGCTGGCCGAAGAACTGCAACAACTGGGCTTTATTGCTGCAAGACCAAGAGTTGGGCGTGTCACGGGTGAGGCCACGCTGGAAAATGCCTATCGCGCCGTGCTCTGGTCACGGCTGGCTAACCGTGTATTGCTGCAGCTGGATGAAGCGGAAGTGCAGACAGCAGAAGAACTCAGCAACTGGCTGGCGCTGGTGGACTGGAGTGAACACCTGCTGGGTGACGGTAGCCTGACCATTGATGTTACCGGCACCACACCACAGCTGCGTAATACGCATGACACAGCCTTGAGGGTTAAGGATGCCATTGTTGATTATTTTAAACAGCAGCAGGATCGTCGCCCTAATGTTGATAAAACCCGCCCGGATGTGCGTTTTAACCTGCGTTTTGACAAGGCTCAGAAGGCGGTACTGAGTCTGGATCTGGGTGGGATCAGCCTGCATCAGCGCGCATACCGCCTGCAGGCGGGTCTGGCACCCTTAAAAGAAAACCTGGCTGCGGCACTTTTGTTGCGAGCCGGTTGGCCTCAAATGGCAAAAGAAGGTGCCGCCCTGCTGGATCCCTTCTGTGGCTCCGGCACCTTGCTGGCCGAAGCCGCTTTTATGGCGCTGGATATTGCACCGGGTCTGTTGCGTCCCTGGCACGGATTGGAAACCTGGCTGGGGCACCGCCCAAAAATCTGGCAGGATCTACTGGAAGAAGCCGAAACCCGTCGTACTGCAGCCGCCGGAATGGAGTTGAATCTGGAAGGCAGTGATCAGGATGCTCGCGTGATACAGATGGCGCGCGAGAATCTGGAGCGTGCCGGTCTGCTGCATCAAGTACGACTGATTGAACGGCCACTGAGTGCACTGCCTCCAGCCTTTGCGGAACGTGGCCTGTTGATCACCAATCCCCCTTATGGTGAAAGGCTGGATGAGCTGCCAAAACTGGCGGGGTTGTATGCCGAGCTGGGGCAGCGGGTGGCGCGGGATTATGCCGGTTGGAAGCTGGCACTTTTTACCAGCAATCAGGATCTGGCTTATCGCATTCCGTTGAAGCCCTACAAAAATTACCCGCTGCACAATGCCCTGCTGGAATGTCGCCTTTATCTGTTTGAGGTGCCGCAGCCCTCAGAAAGTGAATCACCTGCCGAGAAAACAACAACCGGTCAGGTACAAGCAGTTGAGCTGACACTCAGTGAAAGTGCACAGATGTTTGCCAACCGTTTAAGCAAGAACCTGAAAAAATTGTCGCGCTGGGTGAAGCGGGAGCAGATCGAATGTTATCGGGTGTACGATGCGGACATGCCGGAATACGCTCTGGCAGTGGATATTTACGGTGATCAGGTGCATGTGCAGGAATACGCACCACCGGCCAGTATTGATGAAGGCAAGGCACAAAAACGCCTGATGGAAGCTCTGCAAGCCATGCCTGCGGTGTTGGGAGTGTCAGCTGATGCCATCCACCTGAAACAACGTCGCCGCCAGAGTGGCAAACAGCAGTATGAAAAATTCGGCGGGCAGGGGGTGTTTTTCCCGGTACGTGAAGGCCAGGTGCAACTGCTGGTCAACCTCACCGATTATCTGGATACCGGCTTGTTTCTGGATCACCGCCCGGTGCGCCTGCGTGTTGCTGAAGAAGCCCGTGGCACGCGCTTCCTGAATCTTTTTTGCTACACCGGAGCCACAACGGTCCATGCTGCCGTGGGTGGAGCGATTCACACCACCAGTGTGGATCTGTCCAAAACCTATCTGGGCTGGCTGGAGCGCAACCTGCAGCTGAACAAGGTGGACATGAAGCGCCACAACTGGATGCAGGCCGATTGCCGCGAATGGTTAAAACAGGATCGGGGCGCTTATGATCTGATTTTTATGGACCCGCCGACCTTCTCCAATTCCAAGCGTATGCAGGGCACCCTGGATATCCAGCGCGATCAGGTGGAACTGGTCAGCCTTGCCATGAAGCGCCTGAGCACCGATGGTCTGCTGATCTTCTCCAACAACCTGCGAGGGTTCAAAATCAGCCCGCAGCTGGAAGAAGATTACGAGGTGGTTGATATTACCCGTAAAACCCTGCACCCGGATTTTGAACGCAACAGCAAAATCCACCAGTGTTTTGAAATTCGTCACCGCTGATCAGTGTTTACTCTTGTGGCTGGCCTTGTGCAGATACATGGCTTTGTCAGCGCGTTGCAAGAGTTCGGACGCGCTTTCAGCATGTTGCGGATAAATCGCCAGCCCCAGGCTGGCGCTGATTTGCAGGGTGGTGGCATCCAGCGGAAAGGGTTGAGCTACAACCGCTGCCAGTTTATCCATCACCTGTGCCGGTTCATTCGCTGTAGTGATCTGTGGCAGCAGTACCACGACTTCGTGACCCCAGGTGTCGTTCACGGGTTTAAAACAAAAAACGATGCTAGAGAATGAGCTGTTGGTAGGAAAAGCTGGCTGGAAAGGGGTTTTTCTACAGGCTCGTTAGGGCTGGTCGTAGTGACCGCCGATGGCAAAGATGTAAATTGATTTCTCATCAAAGCGATAGAGTGACTGCTCCCCGCCCTAAGCGCTAAAGCGCCACGGGCGAGGCTTCCAACTTCTCAGGCAGCAACTGGTGCGTGACCAGATTGACGCTTGCCTCCATTGGCAGAGACCGACAGTCCTGCGGCCTTTAATTTCAAAACACCCTGCGCTCGAATGTTGAGCGCAGCATTGATGTCTCGATCATGCCTGACTGAACAAGCGGGACACTGCCAGTCGCGTACTTTCAGAGACAACTCTTCCAGCTTGTGTCCGCAGCAAGAGCAGGTCTTGGAGCTGGCAAACCATTGATCAATTTTGATCAGGTGTTTGCCTTGCTCTTTGGCCTTATGTACGGTATTTCCGTACAAATATAGCAGGCTTGCCCTAACAATACCAAGCACGGCGATGCCTTCTTCGCTCCGGCTTTGCCTTCTCTACAAGCCGCGCGTGTTGGCGACGTTAAATTACCGCATCAGTTACTTGCACAGTATATTATACATGATACACTTGTCCTATATTTTGTACAAAAAGGCGGTAAAGATCATGAGAGTCATAAGTTTCTCAGATGCTAGAAACAAGCTGAAAAGTGTTTTGGATCAGGTTGTTGGCGATGCTGACTATACTATTATTACCCGTAGGGACGCAGAAGATGCGGTGGTGATGTCCTTGGATCAGTTTAATGGTCTTATGGAAACTGTCCATCTGCTCAAAAGTCCAGCTAATGCTGCTCATCTCTCAAAATCTATTAAGCAATACCGGGCAGGCAAAACAGAGCAGCATGGATTAACTGATGATTGAGATTCTTTCATGGACTAGAGAGGCTTGGTCAGACTATCTGTACTGGCAAACACAAGATAAGAAAACGCTGAAGCGTATCAACAAGCTTATTCAGGACGCTCAGCGGTCACCCTTCGAGGGCCTGGGTAAACCTGAGCCGTTAAAAGAGAACCTGGCAGGCTTCTGGTCTCGGCGCATTGATGAGAGCAATCGGTTGGTCTATGCCGTTGATGACAAGCAGCTCACCATCATTTCATGTCGATACCACTATGAAAAGTAATTTAACAAGCTAGTGCCCATCCAGAAACACG
>NZ_JACUUA010000257.1 GCF_014859565.1 Marinospirillum sp.
GTTTAAACCTCGGCCAAGGCAAGGAGCGCGGTCAGGTATTACAAGAATTGGTGCCCCTGTTGCTCGCTATAGGGCAGCGACAAGGCCGCCGTGTTGATGAACACACCGGAGAAGCACGCATTGATCCCTTGAATCAATTTGATGAAGATGCCCTGCGCTTGATTCGTTTCCTCACCCAGCAGGCGGTACTTCCCGCAAGCAAAAAACGCCAAAAGGAGCAGGCTGTATGATGTTGCAATGCACACTTACCCCCGTCGACACCTGGTTTTTCCGTGAAGCCCGCTCGCATGATGCCGTCGGCGTTGGGCAGCTGGATTCTATCTTTCCACCCCCTGCCAGCACAGTTGCCGGGGCGCTGCGTACCCTGCTCGGTGATCTGCTGGGCATCAACTGGCAAGAATTTAAAGAAGGGCAAGGAAAGCACCAAGACCTGCTTGGTGATGGTGAACACCTGGGCGCTTTTCGTCTAGCCGAGCTGCGCTTGTGCGTTGGCGGTGAAGCGGTTTACCCCGCCCCCCAGGATTTATTACGCCATCAGACCCTTGCGGGGCAAGAAGAAACCACCACCTACCACCGTTTGAGCATTGGTGACCCCCTGCGTTGTGATCTGGGTGAGGTGCGCCTGCCCGAAATGCAGGCTCCAGCGGGTAGCAAACCGCTCGACAACCACTACATCACTCAAAAAGGACTCAACACCTGGCTGGCTGGGGGTATTCCTGATGAGGCCACTCTGATTCCACAAAAGGAACTCCTCGCCATAGAACCGCGCCTAGGTATCGGGCGTGATAACACCAGGGGTAGGGTAAAAGACGGCCTGCTGTATCAGACTCGCCACCTGCGCTCGACAGGTGAAAAAGACTGGCATCTCGAAGTGTTGATTGATGGCCTGGATGAAATGTTGCTCAGTCGTCTGCCCACCACCAGCAGTATTAGACTGGGCGGTGAAGGGCGTGAAGCGGCGGTAAAGTTTGCCCTACTGCAACCGACTGCGCCAGCTGCCGATTTGGCCGCTGATGATTCAGCACAAGGCATCACCCTGTTACTGACCAGTCCGGCGCGTTTTAACCCAGAAAGTGAGTTGAGCTGGTGCCTGCCCGGTTTTGTGCCGGTGCAAAATAGCGCAGGCTTGACGACCCATTGGCAAGGCGAATTGGCTGGAGTGGCATTAAAGCTAATCGCTGCCGTACTACCACGCCCCTTGCGCTTAGGCGGCTGGGATCAGAAAAAACGCCAGCCCAAACCTCTGGCTTCACTCAATGCCCCCGGCGGCCTCTACTATTGTCAGAAACTGGATGACTCCCTGCCCAGCCTGGCTGAAATTCAAGCCATTCAAGCCCAAGCCTACGGTGAAGCTACCGCCTGGGGTTATGGCCGTCTGCAAGTAGGTTGGTGGAAATAAAGTGGTAGCAATAATTTTTCATTTGCATACACGATCAACTCACAAAAGGAAGCAACAATGACTGCAATGGCACACCAAATTCTCGGCCTGACCTGCGAAACCCCCTTGCATGCAGGCGGCGGCAGCAAAGAAGATGTCATCGACCTGCCGATTCAAAAAGAAGCCCACAGCAACTGGCCTTGTGTCTATGGCTCCTCCATGAAGGGCGCACTGCGGGCGCGGGCAGAAACCAACGCGGCGATGGAACCCACTCTGATTCAACAAGCCTTTGGCCCAGACACTAGCAACGCCAGTGAACATGCTGGCGCACTCCTGGTCAGCGATGCGCGTTTACTGCTGCTGCCGGTGCGCTCCTTGACCAGCCACTTTAAACTGGTCACCTGCCCAGCGCTTTTGCAGCGCTTGCTGACTGATTTAGCACGCAGCCAAGCTCAGGTGCCCGAACCGCCCAAGCTGCCACAACTCAGTGCAACCCAAGCCGCTAGTCCCCAACCAGAAAACCGCACTGCCATCTATCTGGAAGAGTTCAAACTGGGTTTAACCACCTGGGAAAACAGCGCGGCTTGGATCGACCTCATCTTCCCGCTCATTGCCGCCATTCCCGGCGTTCCGCGTGAAGACCAGCGCCAAGCGCTGCAAGAACAGTTGCTCTTGGTGGATAACGACAGCTTCAAGCATCTCTGCATCAGCGCCCTGCCGGTATTGCCGCATATTGCCATTGACAGCGCCACCAAAATCGTGAAAAACGGTGCGCTCTGGTATGAAGAAAACCTGCCCCAGGACACCCTGCTCTACACGGTGATTGGCTGCCAACCCTCACGCAAAGAAAAACATGAGTGTGCAGCGGCTGAACTGCTCCAGCGCACGCTAGGCGGACTGTTTCAGCAACCCTATGTACAAATTGGTGGCAATGAAACCACCGGCATGGGCTGGTGCCGGGTTGCCCAGCCTCAATGGAATCAAGGAGGTCAAGGCTAATGGCAAAATACAAGAAAAAGTCAAAACCTAATCAGGCACAGGCACATTATGTACCCCCTGAAGAAGCCCAACAAAAGCAACAGACTGCCAACCCGCCAGCCAGCACAGCTAAGCCAGCAGTTAAAGTGAATACTGAAGGCTTGCGCCTGATTGAACAACAACGTGCCGCCTTTGCCCTCAAGCGCATTACAGAAGCAGTGAACAAACAAGAAGGCGGCAGGTACAAACACAGCCAGGTAAAAAGCTTTTCACGGCGCTTTCCCAGCATGGTGCAGGCCAATGGCTTTGGCCAGGCGGCGGCCTTCTTCTATTCCAAGCGCAATGACCATGAAGCCTATGGCGTGATTTATCAGTTGGTGGAAGACTGGCTGACCGATGAAGGCCAGGTGTATGCCGCTGCAAAAGAAGCACCCGCGCCCAAGCTGCTGTACGCCATTACTCAGGGCGACCAACAAGCTTATCGTTTAGCCACCGCAGAAACCCAAGCCTTGATGATCTGGGTGAAAAAATTCGCACAAGGCTTAATTCAAGCAGAAGAAGACAGCGGCAATGATGACTAGGGAGAAGGCCAATGCTACCGCTTTATCAGTATGAAACGCATCCCATTCCTTCGGGCGCTGGCGAACTACGCAACCTGGAATTACAAGGCGCTCACTCGGGCCTGTGGTTTGAGCGTTTTTTTAACCAGTACAACGCCGAGTACAAGGTGGAAGCTGATGCCAAGAAGATCTTTTTAGAAAGCCTGACAGGCCACCTAGGGCAGGGGCGTTGCGGTGCTGATGCCAGATTAAAGGCTGCCTATTTTCGCCAGAAAAGCCTGGTGCAAGCCTGCCAGGGGCGCAGCCTACTCCTGCACAGCGAAGGCCACTTCGCCACTGGGTTAGGCAACCCCCACCCCATTGAAAATGGTTTTTTATTCCACCCCACGCTGGCGGTGCCCTACCTGCCCGGCAGTGGTGTTAAGGGGCTAGTACGCTCCTGGCTAGAGCGCCAGCTCGGTCAAGATGAGGGCGCAAAAAACCTGTTCCATCGTCTATTTGGCAGTGATGATAAAGACCCCAAAGAAGTGATTGAAGAAACGGGAACCGGCGAAATTATCTTTTTTGATGCCCTGCCGTTTAAACCCATAGAGCTGCTTTTAGACACCATGACCCCCCACGCAGGCGGCTGGTATCAAAAAGGCGGTGGTGCAGAAGCCAGAGAAGCCGCCAACCAGCCCGCCGACTGGCACGATCCCAACCCGGTGTGCTTTTTAGCGGCGCGTAACTGCTTACTGCATTTCAGCTTTGCGCCCCGTGTGCAGCAAGGTGACACCGCGCAACTGCTGCAACTGGTTGCCAAGGCGCTGGAACAAGCCCTCACCCATGCGGGTGCGGGTGCCAAAACCGGCGCAGGCTATGGCAGTTTTCGTTGCCTGAGCGACAAGGAGCAGGAAGAAGTCACGCGCCTGGATCGGCAGCAAGAAACCGCCCTGGCAGAACAGCAGGAAGCACAAAAACTGGCACAGCTTTCTCCCCAAGCGCAGCGGGTTGAAGCCCTGCGAAAACTCAGCGAACTGCCGCAGAATCAAAATGCGGGCAGCGGCGCAGGTTTTTTCAGTCAATTAACCGCCACACTGGAGGAAGGCGTTGACTGGGCAAAAGCCGATAAACAGGCGCTGTACCAGCTAGGTAAAGCATATCAGCGCCATGTCAGCAAAAAAAAGGAGAAGGATTACAAGGCACTCCTGAATGCGCTGGGTGTAGACTCAGCTTAATCTGCTCTTTTTACAACGCCCAAAACAAAAAGCCCGCAACCAGTGACAGGTCGCGGGCTTTTTCAATCCCCTTTAAAGCGGGGAAGGGTTCGAAC
>NZ_JACUUA010000035.1 GCF_014859565.1 Marinospirillum sp.
GCGACCTCCGGCGTGACAGGCCGGCATTCTAACCAGCTGAACTACCGGTCCGCATTGTTTTCCTGAGTCACTGTTATAAGTGGCGGACCGGACGGGGCTCGAACCCGCGACCTCCGGCGTGACAGGCCGGCATTCTAACCAGCTGAACTACCGGTCCGCATAACAGTAACAAACATGAGACAAGGCATTCACAGATCAAATTCGAGCAAACTGTAAATGGTGGGTGGTACAGGGTTCGAACCTGTGACCCCCAGCTTGTAAGGCTGGTGCTCTCCCAACTGAGCTAACCACCCGCCTCATGTGGCTGCGCATTCTACAGCCTTTTTTATCGCTGTCAAATATTTTTTCGCTATTTTTTTCAATCGCTTCTGTGGACCCGCATAATTTTAACCGAGTAAAACACTAGGGAATTAAGCAGGGGAACTTTTTTCCACTGGCTGCATCCATTATCAACAGTAGTTATAGGATTTTAACCAAAGCCTGTGCTTGTAAAAACGTCAATGTAACACACCACCTTTGTCTATGTGTCTGTTTGCCGCATATTCATAATGCATTGAAAAAAAAGGAGTTATCTTAAAAAGCCTTTGCAGCCATCATAAATAAATCATAGAAGTCCCACACTTAGGTTCAGGTCATTCCATCACTGAGATAGAATGAAGCGGATCCATTGACATGTATCATGGCTGGGGAAACCCAGCCCGAGGAAACTTGGCGCTGGATTAATCCAACTTAACTGCTGTAATGGGAACCTGACATGAGCACAGCAATTGAACACCCTACCTATAACTATAAGGTGGTTCGGCAATTTGCCATCATGACTGTGGTCTGGGGTATCGTCGGCATGCTTGTCGGCGTCTGGATCGCAGCCCAGCTGGCATGGCCTGCACTGAACTTTGACCTACCCTGGACTAGCTTCGGACGCCTGCGTCCGCTGCACACCAACGCGGTAATTTTTGCGTTTGGTGGTTGTGCACTCTTTGCAACTTCTTACTATGTAGTTCAGCGCACCTGTCAGACACGCCTGCTGTCTGATGGCTTAGCCGCCTTTACCTTCTGGGGTTGGCAGCTGGTCATTGTGCTGGCTGCAATCACTCTGCCACTGGGCCTGACTCAGGGTAAAGAATACGCAGAGCTGATTTGGCCGATTGACGTACTGATCGCCGTGGTCTGGGTTGCCTACGCCATTGTTTTTCTTGGCACCATCTACAAGCGCAAAACCTCCCACATTTATGTAGCCAACTGGTTCTTTGCTGCGTTTATCCTGACGGTTGCGATCCTGCACATTGTTAACAGCATGGCGCTGCCCACCAGCTGGCTGCACTCCTACTCCATCTATTCTGGTGCAACGGATGCCATGGTGCAGTGGTGGTATGGTCACAACGCTGTAGGTTTCTTCCTGACCGCTGGTTTCCTGGGTATGATGTACTATTTCGTACCCAAACAGGCTGAGCGTCCAGTTTATTCCTACCGCCTGTCGATTGTGCACTTCTGGGCTTTGATCTGTGTGTACATGTGGGCCGGTCCTCACCACTTGCACTACACTGCACTGCCTGACTGGGCTCAGTCAATCGGTATGGCTATGTCCCTGATTCTGCTGGCTCCATCCTGGGGCGGTATGATCAACGGTATGATGACCCTGTCCGGTGCCTGGCACAAACTGCGTACCGATCCGGTACTGCGCTTCCTGGTGGTTTCTCTGTCCTTCTACGGTATGTCCACCTTCGAAGGCCCGATGATGTCCATCAAAACTGTTAACGCCCTGTCCCACTACACTGACTGGACCATTGGTCACGTACACGCCGGCGCTCTGGGCTGGGTTGCCATGATCTCCATTGGTGCCATTTACCACCTGATCCCGAAAGTATTCGACAAAAAAGAAATGCACTCCGTTGATCTGATCAATGTCCATTTCTGGCTGTCGACTGTCGGCACCGTGCTGTATATCGCCTCCATGTGGGTTAACGGCATTCTACAGGGTCTGATGTGGCGTGCAGTCAACGCCGACGGCACCCTGATGTACACCTTCATTGAAGCTGTTGAAGCCAGTCATCCCGGCTTCGTGGTTCGCTGGTTGGGTGGTGTTATGTGGCTGGTCGGCATGCTGCTGATGGCTTACAACGTCTACATGACTGTGTCCAGCAAGGCTTCTGAGAAAGCCGCCGCACAAACGGCCTGAGGAAGGGGTTAGCTGAATGAAACACGATATCGTAGAAAAAAATATTGGTCTGATGGCCGTGCTGATTCTGGTCGTTATCAGCTTCGGTGGTTTGGCAGAGATCGTTCCTCTGTTCTTCCAGGATCAGACCACCAAGCCGGTTGAAGGCCTCAAGCCAGTGAATGCACTGCAACTTGAAGGTCGTGATGTTTACATCCGTGAAGGCTGCTACACCTGCCACTCACAGATGATTCGTCCGTTCCGGGCAGAAACCGAGCGTTATGGTCACTACTCTGTAGCGGGTGAGTTCGTTTACGACCATCCTTTCCAGTGGGGTTCCAAGCGTACCGGTCCTGATCTGGCTCGTGTAGGCGGTCGTTACAGTGATGACTGGCACTATGCTCACATGTACAACCCGCGTGACGTTGTGCCTGAGTCCATCATGCCGTCTTACCCCTGGCTGAACTATGCCGTGCTGGATGGCAGCAATACCGCCACCAAAATGGAACGTCTGAGAATGCTGGGCGTACCTTATACCGATGAAGACATCGCAGGCGCCACGGATGCAGTTCGTGGAAAAACTGAAATGGATGCTCTGGTTGCGTACCTGCAACAACTGGGCACTGTCCTGAAAGAAACACGGTAAGGTTATGGATATTAATGTTTTTCGTGGTCTGATGTCAGTTGTTCTGCTGGTAGCCTTTCTGAGCATTGTCTACTGGGCTTACAGCAAGAACCAGAAGAAACCTTTTGACGAGGCAGCCAACCTGCCTTTTGCTGACGAACCCGAAAACAACCATAACCAGGGTGCAAGCTCATCACTGGAGAAGAAAAAGCATGACTGACCAAGCCATGAGCGGCTTCTGGAGCCTGTGGATTTCTGTAATTACACTGGGTGTAATTGCTTTCTGCTGGTGGCTCCTTTACGCAAACCGCAAAACTGATAAAGCCCCGACTGCCAACGGACAGGTTGAAACAACCGGTCACGCTGCAGACGGTATCGAAGAATATGATAACCCCCTGCCCCGCTGGTGGTTCATCATGTTTATCATCACGATTGTATTCGCTCTGGTGTACCTGGCGCTGTATCCAGGTCTGGGTAATTACAAAGGTGTACTGGGCTGGACATCCATCGGCCAGTGGCAAGATGAAATGGCACGTGCAGAAGAACACTATGCACCCATTTTTGATCAGTACGCCCAGAGGAGCATCGAAGACCTGGCGGGTGATCCTGAAGCCATGCAGGTTGCTGACCGCCTGTTCCAGAACAACTGTGCCGTTTGTCACGGTTCTTCTGCCCGCGGTGGTTACGGCTTCCCAAACCTGACTGACGACAACTGGCTGTATGGTGGTGATGCTGAAATAATTCGCACCTCCATCATCAACGGTCGTAACGGCTATATGCCTGCCTGGATTGAAATGCTGGGTGACACAGGTGTGGACAACATGTCCAACTTTGTTCTGAGCCTGTCTAATCTGGAGCATGATGCAGCCAAAGCAGCAGAAGCAGCGCCGATGTACCAAGCGATCTGCTCCTCGTGCCACGGTGTTAATGGCAAAGGCAGTGCAGCCATGGGTATCGACAGTATTGGTGCTCCTAACCTGACCGCCAACTCATGGTTGTACGTGCAGCCCGGTCAGAGTGTTTATGACTCGGTAGCCTACACCCTGCGCTACGGTCGTAACGGTCTGATGCCTTCGCAGGCACGTTATCTGGACTATGGTGTTGACCTGCCCAACAACCTGAGCAGCCTTAGCCCCAGCCAGAAAGCTGAACTGCTGCCTAAGGTTCACTTGGTTACAGCCTATATTTATAGTCTGAGCAAGGGCAACTAAGCAGCAATCTGTTGTTAAAATCAGGAATGCGGCGGCCTGCCGCATTCCTTTTATTTTTTAAAACGCGCAGAATCAGCAAGTCAGTATAGATCTCGGCCTTTTTTCAGAAAAAAGGTGGCAAGCAAGACCACCCTCCGGAAAACTCCCGTGTGCCTGCTGGCATACAGAAGCTTTCAGATTTACCATGATGCCCATTCCAGCCTGGTGATGATCAAATGACTGATAAAATCCCTACTCAAGATATAACTCCTGTTGACGCAGGCCAGCAACGCAAATCACCAACGACCGGTGGCCCACAGGGAGAGCTGTATGCCAAACGACAGCACATCTATGTCAAACTGGTTAAAGGTCTGTTCCAAAAACTGAGAAGCACGGCTAACTGGGTGCTGATGCTGGGGTTTTTTCTGGGTAGCTTTATCCCTTACGGAGATCGTCAGGCAATCCTGTTTGATCTGCCCAATCGCCAATTCCATATTTTTGGCACCACCTTTTTCCCGCATGATTTTATGCTGCTGGCCTGGTTATTGATCATCCTTGCCTTTGTATTGTTTTTTGTCACCAACTTTGCCGGGCGCGTCTGGTGTGGTTATACCTGCCCACAGTCCGTCTGGACCTGGCTGTACATCTGGGTCGAGGAAAAAACCGAAGGAAGCCCCAACAAACGCAGAAAGCTCGACCAACAGCCCATGAACTCCGAGAAGTTTTTGCGTAAAAGTGCCAAACACTTAATCTGGCTGGTGATTGCACTGGCCACTGCACTGGCATTTCTGGGGTATTTCTCACCAATACGCGACCTGTTACCTCGTGCAGTCGCTTTTGATCTTGGACCCTGGGAGTTTTTTTGGGTCGGCTTTTTTACCCTGTTCACCTACCTGTTTGCTGGCTGGTTAAGGGAGCAGGTCTGTATTTACATGTGCCCCTACGCCCGTTTTCAGGCTGTGATGTTTGATAAAGACACCCTGGTCGTTTCTTACGACACTGCTCGTGGCGAACCTCGGGGTGCTCGTAAAAAATCCGACAATCCTGCAGACAAGGGGCTGGGTTCATGTATTGATTGTGATCTCTGCGTTCAGGTCTGCCCAGTTGGTATTGATATTCGTAATGGCCTGCAATACGAGTGCATCACCTGTGCTGCCTGCATTGATGCCTGTGATCAGGTGATGGATAAGATGGAATATCCTCGCGGTCTGATTCGTTACACTACCGAGGAAGAGCTTGCCGGACGCAAAACAAAAATCCTACGCCCAAGGCTGATTGGTTATTTTGCCGTATTGATCGCGATGTTTGTTGCCTTCAGTGTGGCCTTGTCTGGTCGTATTCCACTGGAGCTGGAAGTACTGCGTGACCGCAACCAGTTGTTAAGGGTCACTTCTGACGGGTTGGTTGAAAACAGCTACCTGATTCGTATTGCCAACATGGATCAGAAAGAACATACCTATGTGCTAACTCTGCACGGTGTTGATGGCGTTGTACTTCACAGTGCAGATGTTTACACTTTGTCCGGCGGTGAAGTACGCCAATTCCCGATACAGGTTATCGGTGATCCCGCAGATTTACCCAAAGCGCCTGCGGTTGATATCGAAATTCGTTTACAATCCCAGCAGGATCCACGCATCAACAGTAGTCGTGATTCCCGCTTCTTTATAAGGGCTGCCCGTTGATGAGCACTAACTCTACTCCCTGGTACAAAAATGGCATGGTCTGGCTGGCTTTTTCGCCAGCCATTGCCGGCGTTGCTGTGGGTCTGTCATTACTGACCATAGGTATCATCCATTACGATGGTCCGGTGCATGAGGACTACTACAAGGAAGGCCGCACCATCAACCAGTCGTTTGAACGGGATCACGTAGCACAACAACTCAATCTGCGAGCCAGCTTACGCTTCACGCAGAGTCAGCTTTACCTCGATCTTTCCGGCGACCTGCAAAAATTTCCTGACCAACTGGTGGTGTTGATGGAAAACCCAACTCGCTCCTCGCTGGACTTTTCTGTGCCGCTGCAACACTTACAGAATGGACGTTATGTCGGCAACCTGCAGCGTAATCCCGAGTTTGACTGGGACGTCAAACTCTACGGCTCTGAACGTGAATGGCGACTGTATGGCCGAGCTCACTTCCCGATGCAGGCACCACTGGAGTTACTTCCCAGTCAGCGCTAAGCTCTGAAATTTAAGTCAAAGCAACTCTGCAACATAAGTAACCAGGACAAAAACACCCATGACACCAGAAGCCTGCTTCCACTGTGGTGAACCCGTACCCTCTGAAAGCCCTTATGTGGTCAAGGTGAATGACAAGATGGAACGCCTCTGCTGCCCCGGCTGCGAGGCAGTTTCCAATGCCATTGTTCTGGGTGGTCTGGAAAGTTATTACAAGTTCCGTACCGAACTGCCGCCCCGCCCCGAACTGAGTGAATCAGAACTGGCCGAACTCCAGGTTTATGATGCACCTGAACTGCTGCAGGAATTTGTGCACCAGTCAGAAGATGGCATGGCAGAAGCGACCCTGGCAATTGATGGCATCACCTGTGCTGCCTGCGCCTGGCTGATTGAACATCAGATTAATCATCTGGAAGGCGTAGAACATACCGCAGTTAATCTCAGCGCCCAGCGCACCACCCTGCGCTGGGACATTAACAAATTGCCCTTCAGCAAACTGCTGGCCGAATTCAAAGCCATCGGTTACAGCGCTTTACCCTGGCAAGCCGATGAACAACAGAAAAAACTTCAGCGGGAACATAAAACAGCCATACGCCGTCTGATTGTTGCTGCCATCGGCTCCATGCAAGCCATGATGTTTGGTATAGCGCTGGAAGCAGGCATGCTGGAAAGTTATATGGAGCAGGAGTTTGTCCTGCTGTTCCAATGGATGTCTTTTCTGGTAACCACCCCTGTTGTGCTTTATTCAGCCTGGCCATTTTTCACCAGTGCCGTGAAAGAACTACAGAATCGCCGCCTGAACATGGATATCCCTGTCTCTCTGGCCATCGGCCTGGGTTATGCGGCCAGTGTCTGGGCACTGATTTTCCGAACGGGTGAACTGCACTTTTATGCCATTGCCATGTTTGCCTTTTTTCTGCTTTTTGGTCGCTATATCGAAATGCGTACCCGGCACAGAATCGGCAGTGGTGGCAATGCCCTGCATGACCTGATACCCCAGGCCGCCATTCTGCTGAATCCGCATAATAACGAAGAGAGCTACATCCCCAGCCGCAATCTGCACCCGGGCGATCAAATACTGGTCAAACCGGGGCACACACTCCCCGTAGACGGAAAAATCATCAGTGGTCACTCCAGCGTGAACGAAGCCACCATGACCGGTGAATACCTACCAGTCTCCTGCCACCCTGGTCATCAGGTGCTGGCGGGCACCCAGAACATCGACAGCCCTTTGATTGTGGAAGTTGAAAAAACCGGTGCGGATGTTCGTCTTGCTGGCATTTCACGACTCAGTGAAAGAGCCATGGCAGAAAAACCCCGGATTGCGGCTATAGCCAATCTGGTTTCACGCTATTTTGTGGCGGCCATTCTACTGATTTCCGTACTGGTTTTTTCAGTCTGGTGGTTCATTGATCCATCCCGTGCCTTCTGGGTTACCCTCTCGGTACTGGTTGTCACCTGCCCTTGTGCACTGGCACTGGCAACCCCAACCGCACTGGCAGTGGCCAACGCCACCCTGGCACGCCAAGGTGTGTTGATAACACGAGGTCATGTGCTGGAAGGCTTGGCAAAAGCCACTCACATCATCTTTGACAAAACCGGCACCCTAACCGAAGGTCGGCTGGAGTTAAAAGAAATTCGCTGGCTGGCGGAAACCTCTGATCCGCGTAAAGAGCAGATCAGCAGTTATGCAGCCGCTCTGGAGGCTCAATCTGAACACCCCATCGCCCGTGCTTTTGCAGAAAGCCGTGATAAAGATCTGATTGCCAGTGATATCCAGGCACACACCGGCCAGGGATTAAGTGGCAAAATTCAGGGTCAGAACTATAAACTGGGCAGAGCTGATTTTGCCTGGCAAGCACAAACACTGACCCCACCAGCCGAAGAAGGCCAATGGCTGCTATTTGCAGATGACCAGAACCCACTTTGCTGGATACGTCTGAGTGATCAACTGCGACCTGATACTCAGGCCATGCTGGCTGAGCTGAAAAAACTAGGAATGGAGGTAGAGCTGCTTTCCGGTGATCAACAAGGATCAGTGGAAGCCATTGCCAATGAACTGGGTATTCAGCACTTTACTGCCAGCGCCAGCCCGGAAAGAAAACTCGAACGCCTGCGTGAGTTACAACAACAGGGTAAACAAGTCGTCATGGTCGGCGATGGTGTCAATGATGTTCCTGTGTTGGCCGGCGCCCAGGTTTCGATTGCCATGGGGGACGCCACCGACCTGGCTAAAACCAGTGCGGATACTCTGCTGCTGTCCAGTCGACTGATCCGTATCCCAGAAGCCATACGCAAGGCAAGGATGACCCGGGTTGTTATTATGCAGAATCTTGCCATCTCACTGGGTTACAATCTGATGGCTTTACCGGCTGCATCCATGGGGCTGATACCACCCTGGATGGCAGCACTGGGCATGACCACCAGCTCACTGATTGTTGTATTTAATGCTCTACGCCTGCGCGACAAAGCCAGTGAACAGCGAATCAGTGAGCAGAAAAAAGTCACTGCCGAAATCAAACTGCCCGTTGCAACCCATGAGGCACACTCTTGAATATCCTGTTTCTGCTGATCCCGCTCTCTATTGTGCTGCTTAGCCTGGCGATCTGGGCTTTTTTCTGGGCGGTCAAAAATGACCAGTTTGAAGATATGGAGGGACCCGCTTATTCCATTCTTTTTGATGAAGATGAAAAAAAACCGGATAGTGAACCTGCCGCCGATTCTGACAAACAAACCGAAACAGAACAGGCTAAAGACAAAACAGCAGATCAGTCACCTCAATGACTGAGCTGCTGGCTGCCGGGCTGATCACCGCCCTGATTGCCGGGCTGCTGGGTGGAGGGCACTGCATTGGCATGTGTGGCGGCATTGTCAGTGCCCTGAGTTTTGCACTTCCCCCCAGCCGTCGTCATCCGGCACGTATTGCTGCTTTGATGCTCAGTTATAATATCGGACGTATCAGCAGTTATATTCTGGCTGGTCTGCTGGTTGGTGGGCTGGGGCAATTACTGGTTGGTCAAATCCAGCCAATCACCACCCTGCTTGGCTGGCTGGCAACCATCATGCTGGTGCTGATGGCGTTTTACATCGGTCAGTGGTGGACAGGATTAACTCGCGTAGAAGCACTGGGTAAACACCTCTGGCGTTATCTTGAGCCTCTGGGACGACGACTGATGCCAGTCAGCCATCCGGGACAAGCACTGCTGATCGGATTGATCTGGGGTTGGTTACCCTGCGGGCTGGTTTATTCCATGTTACTGCTGGCACTCAGCAGTGGCAGCAGTTTTAATGGTGGGCTGCTGATGCTGGCTTTTGGTCTGGGTACACTACCTACCCTGCTGGTCACCGGCAGTCTGGCACGTCAATTGACCAGCCTGCTGCGACAGCCACTCTGGCGACAACTTTCAGCTCTGCTGCTGCTGGGTTTTGCCATCTGGCAAGCCTTGCCTTTGCTGGGTCTGAAGTAAACTTTTAATGACAGAACAAGAGATATAACGGATGAACCAAGTCGATTTTAATACCTTTGAGTGGAACCCCGAACTGGTGGATCGTTATAATCTTGCCGGCCCCCGTTACACCTCTTATCCAACCGCGCCTCAGTTCCATGATGCTTTTGGCTCAGACGAATTCACTCATGCCCTGATCGAAAGCAATGCCTCACAGGCTCCCTTGTCGCTGTATTTCCATATCCCCTTCTGCGCCAAGGTTTGTTTTTATTGTGGTTGTAATAAAATTGCCACCAAAGATACCGGCCGTTGTGAACCCTACCTGCAAAAACTCTATCAGGAGATGGATCTGGTCGCTGCCAGAGTGGATACTCAGCGCCAGGTTAACCAGCTGCATTGGGGCGGTGGTACACCCACCTTCCTGTCCAGTGAACAAATGCGCGAGCTGATGCAGGAAACCCGCAAGCGCTTTAACCTGCGTGATGATGATCTGGGTGATTACTCGATTGAGATCGACCCCAGAGAAATTCAATCCGATACCCTGCCGCTGTTGCGCGAGCTGGGCTTTAATCGTATGAGCTTTGGTTTGCAGGATCTGAACCTGAAGGTTCAAGAAGCAGTAAATCGTGTACAACCCCGCGCCATGACTGAAAATGCGCTGATACAGGCACGAGAGCTGGGTTTTCGTTCACTGAATCTGGATCTGATTTACGGACTGCCCCACCAGACACCTGAGACTTTTGCAGCCACGCTGGAAGAAGTCATTGAAATGAATCCAGATCGTTTATCCGTTTTTAACTATGCCCACCTGCCGGAACGCTTTAAACCTCAGCGTCGGATCAATGCTGACGACCTACCCAGCCCGGAAGACAAACTGACCATTCTTGAACAGACCATCACCCGTCTGATCAAAGCCGGTTATGTGTACATCGGCATGGATCACTTTGCCAAGCCAGATGACACACTGGCAGTAGCACAACGAGAAGGCCGCCTGCACCGTAACTTTCAGGGGTACACCACCCACTCCGACTGCGACCTGATTGCCATGGGGGCTTCATCCATCAGTCAGGTTGGCCCGACCTACGCCCAGAACCACCACGATACCGAAGGTTATGAGGCAGCCATAACAGAAGGGCGCTTTTCAACCCTGCGTGGTCTGCGCCTGAATCAGGACGACATCATTCGCCGTGCGGCCATCAACCAACTGATTTGCCATTTCACACTGGATGGTGATGCTTTTGGCAAACAACACCAGATCAACTTTGCTGAGTATTTTGCTGCCGAGCTGCAACAACTGCAACAGCATCAACAGGATGGGCTGCTGCAAATCACTGGCAATCAGTTAACGGTAACCCCTGCCGGTCGCCTGCTGGTACGCAGCATCTGTATGGTGTTTGATGCTTATTTGGATCAAGCTTCTCTGGGTCGTGCTTTCTCAAGAATAATTTAATGTTATATTGCCAGCCCGACAGCTCTTTCGGGCTGTGATGCTACCCGGACATCTCATTGCCACAAAGCAAAACTCATGGTAAAACTATTTGAGTTATGTCACGGTTTAAATAATTACAAGGGAGTAAGTGTGATGCCCAGCAGACAACAAAAAGGGAACTGCATCAACCTCAGTAAAGAAACACGTTGCATGACCTGCAGCCTCAGCTCTCTTTGCTTACCCTTATCATTGAACCTTGAAGATATTGATCAGCTGGATCGCATCATCAAACGCCGCCAACCGCTTAAAAAAGGTGAACACCTGTTCCGCCAGGGTGATTCATTTGATTGTGTTTATGCTGTGCGCTCCGGCAGTTTAAAAAACTACATCATGACCAATGAGGGTGAAGAGCAGATCACCAACTTCCATCTTCCCAGTGAGCTGGTCGGTCTGGATGGCATTGATTGCACCAGTTACCCCATTTCATCCAAAGCACTGGAAACCACTACCGTCTGCGAAATTCCTTACAGCCGTCTGCAAGAGCTTTCACATGAGCTGCCCGATCTGCGCAAACAGATTTTCAGCAGCATGAGCAAAGAAATTCGTGACGACAAACAGATGATGTTACTGCTGTCCAAAAAGAATGCTGAACAGCGGGTGGCCACCTTTCTTGCTAATCTGTCATCCCGCTTTAAACGCCGTGGTTATTCGCCTTACACCTTCCGTCTGCCGATGTCCCGTAACGAAATTGGTAACTACCTGGGGCTGGCTGTTGAAACCGTCAGCCGGGTCTTCACTCGCTTTCAGGCCACCCAAATGATCGCTGTTAATGGCAAAGAAGTTCATATTACTGATCGACAGCAACTACTTGATATTGCTGGTCTGACAGAATGTTATGCAGAAACCGGAACAAAACTGGTGGCATCCTGATCAACGACTGGCGACAGGAAAGGAATCCAATTCTACAGACAAATGGCATTTGAAGAAGAATAAACCTTAAACTTCCGTTGCCAGAGTATCAATCAGCCGAATGCGGTCTGACATGGCTCTGGCACGTTGCGCCTCAAGCCCGGCAAAATCAAAAATCCGTGTATCAGCCAACTGTGAGGGAGCAATATTCTGCAGGGCATTGTTCATGGTTTCGATCCGCCCTGGAAAGCGTTTTTCCCAATCCAGCAGCATCTCCTTGATTACCTGACGTTGCAGATTATCCTGCGAGCCACACAGGTTGCAGGGAATTATCGGGAATTGCATCATCTCGGCAAACTCGGCAATATCCTTTTCCCGGCTGTAAGCCAGCGGACGAATCACTATATTCTTCTGGTCATCAGACAACAGCTTGGGTGGCATGGATTTGATGCTGCCACCAAAAAACAGATTCAGGAACAAGGTTTCCAGCATGTCATCACGGTGATGGCCCAAAGCAATTTTGGTCGCTCCGATTTCTTCTGCAAAACCATACAGGGTGCCACGACGCAGCCTGGAGCACAGACCACAGGTGGTTTTCCCTTCCGGGATTTTTTCTTTAACAATGCTGTAGGTGTCTTTTTCCAGAATATGAAAAGGCACACCCAGCTGCTCAAGGTAGTCCGGTAGTATCTCTTCAGGAAAACCCGGCTGCTTCTGATCCAGATTCACCGCCACCAGCTCAAAGCGGATTGGTGCACTCTTCTGCAATCCCATCAGGATATGCAGCAGGGTAAAAGAGTCCTTGCCACCGGATAGACAGACCATAACCTTGTCGCCTTCCTGTATCATGTCGAAGTCAGCAATCGCCTGACCTGCCTCACGGCGCAGACGCTTCTGTAACTTATTGAACTCTTTTCTGGCTTTGGGAAGCAATTCCTGCATGGCGATGTACCGGTTACTCAGTGATCAGAGGTGGGCAAGTTAACCAAAGCCGTATTAAATGTAAATGCCTGAAGCGTTTTCTATCCTGCCCAGCCCTGCTAACATCACCCTACCAACCGGAAATTAAGGTCTTATATCAACATGACAGCGCTACAGGAAACACGACTCTTTGAAGACCTGATCGAAGTTCTGCGCAGTTTTCCCGAAGGTGTCAACGAACACGCCCTGCTCAAGGTGCTGGATGAAAAGGGAACCGTGACGCTTGAGCCTGACACCTTCACAGATAGCGTCAAATTGTTTCGCACCCACTTCCTGTTATACAACGCCCTTTATCAACTGCGTGATGAACTCTGGAGAACCGGCAAGGGACATCTGGAAATCACTGCTGTCAGGATGCAACTGCAACCCTATAATCCAGGCAGTCCATCCATTCACCAGCATGATCCAATGCGTGACTACTACCTGGATATGGACATGCTGGAAAAAACCACCCAGCAGGATATCGAAAGCGCCCTGAACAACTTCTGGAAGCGACTGCACGAAGAAACTGTTTTCACCGGCGGTGGTCTCAAAGCCAAAGCACTTGAAGCCCTTGGGCTGAGAGAAGGTGTTACAGCGCAGGAAATCAAGATCAGTTACCGACGACTGGCCATGCAGCACCACCCGGATCGTGGTGGTGATCAGGAAAAACTGCAACAGATCAACGAAGCCATGGAAGTGCTGCGCCCCCTGCTCAAATAAACCATACAACAAGGATCAACCATGTCGATCAGAATCATCTCATTATTACTGCTGGCTGTTGTATTCTTTTCCAGCAACCTGTCTGCCAACACGCCTGAAACACCCCCTGTTGCGGATCGGTTTCATGCCGCTATCCTGATGTACCATCATGTTAGTACTCGCACACCCCCATCCACCAGCACCTCACCCGCCAATTTTGTGGCTCATCTGGACATGTTGGAGCGGGATGGTTTTCAGGTCTGGCCGCTGGATCGAGTGGTACAGCACCTGCAGCGCCGTCGCCCGATGCCAGACAAAATTGCAGTGATTACCTTTGATGACGGTTACATCAGTGTTTATGAAGAAGCCCTGCCAATTCTGAAAGCGCGTGAGCTCCCTTTCACCATTTTTGTTAATGCTCAGCCAATCGAAGAAAAACGCCCTTTACACATGAGCTGGGCACAACTCAGAGCAGCAAAAGACGCTGGTGCTATTATTGCCAATCACACCCTCAGTCATACACATATGGTGCGCAAGCTGGATGATGAAAGCCAGCAAGACTGGCAGACACGCATGACTCGTGAGATAGAGGAAAACCAGCAATTGATCGAAAAGAACCTGGGTGCTACACCCAAGTATCTGGCCTACCCCTATGGTGAATACACCCCGGAATTACAAGAGCTGGTTCGGCGCCTGGGTTATGTCGGTTTTGGTCAGCAATCCGGTGCAGCCAGTCCCTTCACTGGCATGACGGCTATTCCCCGTTACGCAGCTAATGGCCTGTCAGCCAATCCCAGCAGCCTGCGTACCAAACTTCATGCCCTACCCTTCCCCTTAGCCTCAGAGGAGCCAGTATCCACTGTACTGGATGGTAGAAACCGTCGCCCGGAATTAAAGTTTACCATTTATCCCGGTGATTACCGCCTGCAGCAGTTGCGTTGTTACGGGCCGGATGCACAATTACTACAGGTCACCCGCCGCACTCTGGAGGACGAGCGGATTGAGATCACCGTAAATTCTGACAAGGATCTGCATACCGGTCGCCCGCGTTACAACTGCACGGCACCCCACGCCACAGAAAACCGCTTCTTCTGGTTCAGCCGCCAGTGGCTAATGCCCAACCCTGATGGCAACTGGTATAACTTTTAATACCTGGCACTTATCCAAATAAAAACCGCCAAAATGGCGGTTTTTTTTACTACATCCCTACCACTATTCAGGTAGGGATAGGACCTTTCAGCAGGCGCACATACATCAGCGCTGTTGTAACGGCATCACCCAGAGCGGTATGGCGCTGCCCCACCATCGGGATACCCAATTTTTCAGCAATTTTTTCAAAGTGCAGATCAGGCATCAGCTCGGGATTGGCTCGTTTGACCTTGTCCAGATAACAGTTGGACAGTTCAATGGTTTTATTCGGCAGGCTGAAGCCAAAGCGCGGGCGGATAAAACGATTCAGTACCGTGATGTCGTAGTTGATGTAATAACCCATGATCGGGCGATTACCGACAAACTCCAGCAACTGACGCAAAGCATCACTGAGGATTTCACCACCCAACAGATCCACTCCACGGATGTGATGCACCTTGATCGAATCTCCGGTCAGGCTTTCTGGCTTCTGCAGTTTGATGTCGATTTTTTCGCTGGTCAGTACCTGTGTGCCTTTTATTTTTACGGCGGCTATAGATACCAGTTCAGCTTTCTGCGGGTCGAGATCCGTCATTTCGCAGTCCAGAGCAACAACTTCATCCCCTTCGTAGGTATCAAACATAAAGGAGAATTCACCGTTTTTCTGGCTCCAACGATCTGTTGCTGTTCTTATTGTTTTCAGCACCATGTTGTTTACCTCTCAAGATGATAACGATGTGACATCCTTGACTTGAACTCTTTCACCAGATGCAGCGCTTCACGCAGTAGGTCGCGATCCAGTTTGTTCAATTCCACCGCTGTGATCAGGTTAGCCTCATCTGCATCAGCCTGTCCTTCGGCTGCTTTAAGCTGTTGCTGCAGCCGTAAACGACTCATGACAGCCAGAGCTTCTGAAAGATCATCAGCAAAATCTTTCTTGATTATGCGCTGTTCAGCCAGTTTTTCCAGCCGGACAAAAGTATTGGTTTCACGGATTTTATGCTGCAGCGCCATGCTGCGAACACCATGTACAATCGGGAAGATACCGCCTTTTTTGATATCCATACCATCCGAGCTTTTTAAACCACCAAAAAAGGTCAGTGGGGTACTGAAGCGACGCAGCGGCATGGCAAAATAAGAATAAAACACATCGTTACCAGCCAGTTTTTCGTACAGGGATTCCCGCACCCGGTTAAACAGCTGTTCATCACCAGCAACGGCATGAGCATCCACAAAAATGGCAAGATTCATCAGGCCGGTTCCTTCCACCGAACCACACCACTTTTGCAGGCGTTTTGTCCAGTCTGATTCCCGCATCACCCATTCCGGGTTGGATACCATGATGTTGCCTTTACACAGCGGATAACCAAAATCCAGCAGGGTCTGGGTGAACTTCTGCATGACCTTGCCACATTCCGGCCAGTCCAGATCATCGGCCAGAATCAGTGCATTATCCTGGTCAGTTTTGAGTACCTGCTCACCACGGCCTTCACTACCCATCACCAGCAGGCACATCTTATTCTGGATTTCCTGCGGCACCAGATATTCAAATGCCTTGGCAATAATACGGCCATTCAGTGCCGCCAGCAGATCCATGGCAAAACGTATTTTCACACCCTGAGAAACCAAGCCACTGATCAGGGCGGTAGTACCACGAGCAGCACGCGCCAACTCATCCAGGTTGGCTGCGCGTTCAATTTGCAAACCGATAACATGTGATTGACTGGAGAAGAAACTCAGCACATCAGTCAGCTCAACCAGACCGGCCAGTTTGGAGCCATCAAACACCACCACACGCTGAATTTTGTGGCGGGTCATCAATACCAGTGCATTAAACAGGAAGTCATCTTTTTGTACGGTCAGCAGGTTATAACTGGCCAGCTCACAGATATCAGCATCCAGTGTCATGCCTTTTAACACCACACCCTCCAGCAGATCCGTGCGGGTCACTATGCCAAACTGACTGCCTTTGCGTACCAGCAGGCAATCAGCATGCTGCTCACGCATGGTACGAGTTGCCTGGGTAATGCTGGTGCCGGAATCCAGCACAACCGGCTCTTTCAGTACCGAGGCACCTACTTTTGCCAGCATAAAGGCTGACATGTCACTGCCACCCTGCTGTTGACTACGACGGCTTTCTAGCAGACGGGCTTTTTCTGTCAGTGAGTTCTGGAAGTAAGCAGCAAAAGCTTCGTTGTCTTCTATCAGTTTCTGGAAAACGGCTTTTGGAATCAGCCAGGCAATCGTTTCTTCTAGAGTGCAGAAGGTATAACGGCTGGTACCGTTGATGATGCTGATGGCACCAAAAAGATCTTCCTGGGCGTATTCTCTGATGACCCCTCCATCAGGGTCTGTCTCAGCAAGGCGTGGATCAATTTCTGCCACGGCCCCTTTCATCACCACAAAAACATATTCACTGGACTGACCGGCCTCGATGATTATTTCATTCAGGCCAAAATAACCGATATCCAGGCGAGTCAATAATTGGTGCTGGGATTCTTCTGTCAACAGGTCAAAAGGGGGATGAGACAGATCAAACTCATTGCTCATGCTATTTTCCTTATTTTCATAAGCTGATGCTGCAGCACTAACGACCGATAACGGAAGTTAGACATCACTTGAATCTAACAAACCCCCACCCTTGTCGAAAGATGTACTTTAGTCTCAGAGGCAAACTGCACGGTAAAGATCTGTTGTCGGTGCAAAAACCTGCATACCACTCAGCTTTAACTCACCGCTTTCACTCACGGGAATGCGTTCACCGGTATTGCAGTTCAGCAGATACGCCTGGTGCGTCAGACGATCCATATATTCTTTTTCAAAACGATAAATAACAAACTGGGCAATTTTCTGCTCACCACTTTGCACCACGTCCATATTTTCGGTATCCACCAGACTGAACGCCTGGGTCATTGGATAAATATAAGTCCAGGGACGCCAGAAATTTGTACCTTGCTCCACCTCAATTACCACTGAACCAGCAGGTAAAAGTGTTCGTTTATGTTCCATCCAGGTGTATTCATTAACCACCTGATAACTCAACATCCCGATACCGGCACAAACAGGAATGATCCATTTTGGCAGGGTTTTCCTGCTCAGGGTGCGCAACAGGAAACCAATACCCGCTGATCCAAGGCCCACAAACACCAGTGCGATCAAATGCCAGAACATAGAACTTTTTTCCCCTGAAAATAACACGGGCTTCCACCAGGGAAGCCCGCTTTGGTTCAACCCGTTGCAGAATCAGCTTCTGCGTACAGGCTTATTATCACTTAGTGATCTACAGCTGCGCCAGCACCTTTCGGGTAACGCACGCTTTCAACCAGATCCTGAATGTGCTGTGGAGGTTCTTCAGTTGCATAAGACACACCGAAGGCCACTGCAAAGTTGATCATCGCACCAACCGCACCGAAGGACAGCGGGGAGATACCGAACAGCCAGTTGTCAGGAGTATTCGCCAGCGTATTGGTACCTGGGATGAAAAACCAGCCCAGGAAGGTGAAGATGTACACCAGAGTGGTCAGCAGACCAGCCAGCATACCAGCAACTGCACCTTTACTGTTCACACGCTTGGAGAAGATACCCATCATCAGAGCCGGGAAGATGGAAGCAGCAGCGATACCAAACGCCAGCGCTACCGTCTGTGCCGCGAATCCGGGAGGATTCAGACCCAGGTAGGTTGCCAGCAGGATCGCACCACCCATCGAGATACGTGCAGCAAGCATCTCGCCTTTTTCAGTGATGTTCGGGTTAATGGTATTTTTGATCAAGTCGTGACTGATTGCAGAAGCAATTGCCAGCAACAGACCCGCCGCTGTAGACAGTGCCGCAGCAATACCGCCCGCCGCAATCAGACCAATAACCCAGCTTGGCAACTGCGCAATTTCAGGGTTAGCCAGTACCAGAATATCGTTGTTTACAGTCAGCTCGTTACCAGCCCAACCACGATCAGACATATCAGCAGCGTTGTTGTAGAACTGGATACGACCGTCATTGTTTTTGTCTTCAAAACGTACCAGACCGGTTTCTTCCCAGGTTTTAACCCACTCTGGACGATCTTCATACAGCAGTGCTGGCTGATCAGTACCATCAGGGAACATGGTGGTAATCAGGTTCAGACGTGCCATGGACGCAACAGCAGGTGCAGTGGTGTACAGAAGAGCAATGAAAATCAGTGCCCAACCTGCAGACCAGCGAGCATCAGCTACTTTAGGTACGGTGAAGAAACGGATAATTACGTGTGGCAGGCCAGCTGTACCAATCATCAGAGACAGGGTGAACAGCACCATGTTCAGTTTGTTGGATACGTCAGCAGTGTAATCACGGAAACCGAGATCACGCACAACCATGTCCAGTTTTTCCAGCAGAGGTATACCGGACTCAATGTGAGTACCAAACATACCCGTCTGTGGCAGAACATGACCAGTCAGCTGAATGGAGATGAATACCGCAGGAATGGTGTAAGCCACAATCAGTACCACGTACTGAGCAACCTGAGTGTAGGTGATGCCTTTCATACCGCCAAATACGGCGTAGAGGAATACAATCAGGGCTGCAATCCAGATGCCAGCAGTGCTGCTGACTTCCAGGAAGCGGGAGAAAGCCACACCGGCACCGGTCATCTGGCCGATTACATAGGTTACCGATGCAATGATCAGACAGGCTACTGCAACCAGACGTGCACCACGGCTGTAGAAACGATCACCGATGAAGTCAGGCACTGTGAACTTGCCGAACTTACGCAGGTAAGGAGCCAGCAGCAGTGCCAGCAGTACGTAACCACCAGTCCAACCCATCAGGAACGAGGAGTTGATATAACCAACGGACAGCAGACCTGCCATGGAGATGAAGGACGCTGCAGACATCCAGTCAGCTGCAGTAGCCATACCGTTAGTGACAGGGTTTACACCACCGCCGGCAACGTAGAACTCTTTGGTCGATCCGGCACGTGCCCAGATCGCGATACCAATATAGAGGGCAAAGGAAGCACCCACGAACAACAGGTTAATTGCAAATTGACTCATGTGTGCTTACTCCTCAAGGCCAAGTTCTTTATCGAGCTTGTTCATCTTCCACGAGTAGAAGAAAATGATGCCGATGAAAGTGAAGATTGAGCCTTGCTGGGCAAACCAAAAGCCCAGATCCGTACCACCGACTGCAATGCCGGACAGCATTGGACGAAGAAGTATGCCGAAGCCGTAGGATACAAGAGCCCAGACAACCAGGCTCCACAGGATCAGGCGAAGGTTCGCTGACCAGTATGCAGCAGCATTTGTTTTATCATCTGCCATAGTATTGCTCTCCGCTTATTGTTATTGAGAGTTGGGGAATTCCACTGCGTTTGAGAAAATTCCAGGGTTGATTCTGCAAAATTAACCTCGTGAATAAAAGCCCCGACCTTAGTCTTACTGATCAACTCAAAACCCAGCAAAAATCAAAAAGCCATTAAAAACAATAGACTGTATATTTTATACACTTGCAAACCCGGTCAATCTGACACACTTACAGAACCATAGTCTAAGAGTTTATTTCACTTTAAGGTGTTGAAAAATCTGCCTCAGAGCACAGCAGCCGGGCATTTTGCTGTCGGATTGACAACATCCCTCTGAATTATGATGAAAATTTAAGCATAATAGCCCTCTGTTCAACACCCTTGAGAGACTCAACCATGTTTGCTGGCTGGCAACTTTTTCTGCTTTCCGTCACCTATCTACTGCTGCTGTTTGCCATTGCCTGGCAGGGTGACCGCAAAGCACGCCGTAACCCCCAGCAAAAAAGTCGCCCCTGGATATATAGCCTTGCACTCACGGTGTATTGCACCTCATGGACTTTTTATGGTGCCGTTGGTCAGGCTGCCGGTGGTGGCTGGTTATATCTGAGTATTTTTATCGGCCCGATTCTTACCTACTTTTTTGCCTGGCCGCTGATCAGAAAAATGTTTCGGGTCAGCAAGGCACAGAACATCACCTCCATTGCGGACTTCATTGCCTCACGTTATGGCAAATGGCAACTGCTGGCCGTAATCGTGACTGGTTTTGCTCTGGTTGGCACCCTGCCTTACATCGCCCTGCAATTAAAAGCAGTTGCCATAGCTTATGAGGTGCTGACCAGCTTCCCAGGGAGCAATATCACCAGCAATCCTGGACTGGTTCCAGTTTTGTCGGATACAGCATTTCACGTTGCACTGGTGCTGGCAGTTTTTGCCATTCTGTTTGGTACCCGCCATATTGATGCCACCGAGCATCACGAAGGTCTGTTGCGTGCCATTGCTTTTGAATCCCTGATCAAACTCTTTGCCTTCCTTGCTGTGGGTATGATGGTGACCTGGGTCTATTTTAACGGTTTTACTGATCTTCTGAACAAAGCCGAGTTTTTTCGGCCACTGGAGAGCCAGCTCAACACCTCTGCTTTCACTCAGGGTTTTGTGGCACAAACGCTGCTTGCAATGGTGGCGATTATCCTGCTGCCACGGATGTTTCATGTCACGGTGGTAGAAAATGCTCACCGTGATGATGCCCGTTACGCCCGTTGGTTTTTGCCGGTGTATCTGACACTGTTTGCGGTGTTTGTAATGCCCATTGCTGCAGCGGGTCTGATTACCTTCCCCGATGGGCGGGTTGAGTCAGATACCTTTGTATTAACCCTGCCACTGGCTTTTGATGCCGGCTGGCTGGCTTTGCTGGCTTATATTGGTGGTTTTTCTGCTGCAACCAGTATGGCGATTATGGCAACGGTTGCTGTCAGCATTATGATTTCCAATGAAATTGTGATTCCCTTCCTGTTAAAAACCCGCTGGACCAGCAGCACCTCCCATCAGGATTTTGGTCGTTTTGTGCTGCGCATCCGCCGCCTGACCATGCTGGCTGTTATGCTGCTGGGATATCTCACCTATCGTACCATTGCTGAATTCAACTCACTGGCTGCCACGGGTTTTCTGGCTTTTGCTGCCATCGGTCAACTGGCTCCAGTGGCACTGGGTGGCATTATCTGGAAGCAGGCCAACCGCTGGGGCGCACTGGCCGGTTTATTAACTGGGGGGCTGCTCTGGTTTTATACCCTGTTGCTGCCAAGCCTGGCGACAGCGGGAGTCATTGGCGGAGGATTGTTAACTAATGGCCTGCTGGGTTATGACTGGTTACGCCCTACTGCACTTTTTGGTATCACCAGCATGGATTTTTTCACTCAGGGTGTATTCTGGAGCCTCAGTGGCAACTTGTTGGCCTTTGTATTGGTATCACGCCTTACCCGACAGCGGGTGATTGATCGCATCCAGGCATCAGCTTTTGTTGATAATCTGGAAATCAAGCCTTTAAAGACGTCCCGTTTATGGAAAGGCTCCACCAATATCGGTGATTTAAGGCTACTGGCGGAACGCTTTGTGGGTAATCCGGCCGTACATCGAGCTTTCCGCGATTATGCCTTTAAACGCAACCTGCCCCCCCTGCGTGATGAAGACCCCGCCAGCATTGAATTAATCCAGTTTACTGAACGTCTGCTAGCCGGTGTGCTGGGCGCATCATCCGCTCGCATCGTGATGAGTTCGGCACTGCAGGGTAAGGAAATCAAAATCTCTGATGTGATTTCCATAGTGGATGAAGCCTCTCAGGTACTGGAATTTAACCGCAGTCTGCTGCAATCCACCATCGAAAACCTGTCACAAGGTATTAGCGTGATCGATCAGCACCTTAATCTGGTGATCTGGAATCAGCGTTATCTAGAGCTGTTCCACTTCCCTGACAACTTTATCCGGGTCGGTCGACCTGCCGTGGAGTTGTTTCGTTACAATGCGGAACAGGGTGAATACGGCCCTGGTGACCCGGAAACCCATGTCCAGCAACTGCTAGACAATATCCGTGAAGGAGAACCTCAACGGTACGTGCGTTACCGCAAGGATGGCAGTGTGCTGGAAATTCATGGCAATCCTATGCCCGGTGGTGGTTTTGTTTATAGTTACCAGGACATTACCCAGCAGAAAGAAGTAGAAGAAGCCCTGATCCAGTCAGAAAACAATATCCGTATTTATACCGACAACGTACCGGCACTCATTGCCTATTTTGATACTGACCGACGCTACCTATTTACCAACCGGGCTTATGAAGAAGCCATGGGTATTGATCGTAATCAGGTGATTGGCCAACCCGTTTACAAGGTGTTACCGCCACAGGAATACGAAGCACGTAATCCTTCTATGCGCGCCGCACTGGAAGGCCGCCGCCAGACTTTTGAACTGGAGCTGCCGGGACGTAGTCACAGCGTGCGTTATGCCCTGGTCACCTATACCCCGCACATTGCTGAATCGGGTGAGGTACTGGGATTTTTTGCACTTTATCAGGATATTACCGAGCGGCGCCTGGTCGAAATCGCCCTGCAGGAAACCAACGAACACCTGGAAGAACGCGTGCGTGAACGGACACTGGCGTTATCCGAGTTAAATAGTGCCCTGTTTAAGGAAAACCAGGTACGCGCCCGTGCTGAAGAAGACATGCGTGTTGCCAAACAACAGGCTGAAGATGCCAACACCTCCAAGACCCGCTTCCTGGCGGCAGCCAGCCATGACCTCTTGCAACCACTTAATGCAGCTCGCCTGTTCACTTCCGCACTGTCTCAGCAGATTGAAGATCCTGAGTATAAAAAAACCACCAGCCATATCGACAACTCATTAAAAGCAGCCGAAGAATTACTCAGCACTCTGCTGGATATCTCCAAACTGGATGCCGGTGCCTTCCTGCCCAGACTGAGTGACTTCCCGCTCAGTGAGATACTGGAACCACTTAAGGCTGAGTTTAGTGTAATGGCTGCTGAACGGGATCTACAACTCAGACGGGTAAAAAGCAAAGCCTGGGTACGCAGTGATACTCAGATGTTACGCCGCATCCTGCAGAACTTTCTTTCCAATGCCTTGCGTTATACCGGCGAAGGACGCGTGCTGATTGGTTGTCGGCACCATGGAAATCAACTAAGTATAGAAGTTTGGGATACCGGGCCAGGCATTCCTGATAGTCGACTGAGTGAAATTTTTCAGGAGTTTCGCCGTCTGGATACACCGGACAAACGCAATGAAAAAGGCTTGGGTCTGGGATTGTCGATTGCAGAACGTATGTCACGGGTGCTGGATCATCCTATACGGGTACGCAGCTGGCAGGGACAAGGCACGGTGTTTTCTGTCTCTGTACCAGTCGTTCCCCCACAACAGACCCATACCGGTTTTTTACCGGGTAAGCGCAATTTTAACAAACTGGATGACCTGCAAATTTTCTGTATTGATAACGAACCGCTGATTCTTGAAGGCATGCAGGCGATGTTAAAAGGCTGGAAGTGCAAGGTAGCTACAGCAGAAGGTCTGGATGCTGCCCTGCAGAAGATTTTGACCCTGCCTGAGTTACCAGAGATCTATCTGGCAGATTACCACCTGAACAATGGTCAAACCGGTGTGATGGCATTGCAGGCCATAGAAAAACAATTACAGGAAAAAGTTAGCGGCATTGTCATCACTGCAGATAGAACCGATGAGATTGCCAATGAGGTGAGTGATGCAGGGTTTATGCTGCTGCATAAACCCGTTAAACCTGCCGCCTTACGCGCCATGATCACTCGCTTAATGCAGACACGTAGACGCCAGCAAGCTGGCTGACCGACCAAACAACAAGGGTCAGCCAGAGGTTTTGCCAGAGACACTAACCAGAAACGC
>NZ_JACUUA010000258.1 GCF_014859565.1 Marinospirillum sp.
GAAAAAGCAATTTAATTTTTAAAGAGCTGGCTCAAATGAGGTTGACATGTTCCGTTCCCACATCCTTCCCACCCAGAACCACAATTGGGTCTAGCTCCTGCGTTGACTCAATATATCTTGGCGCTAAATGTGCATATCTCATTGCCAGCAGTAGCTCCCTCTAATTTTTTATTCCACTGGTTCATAGTTGAGTCCTCCGCTAAAATTGATACATGTTAGTAGCTAAAAAATGGTTCCAGGGCGGAAGGCAAAAATCAGGGGGGCAAAGGAAATGGTAGAAGCTGAAAATGCACAGCAGATGTGGCTTGCTGTTGGGTTTTTATGGATCATAAGTATCATTGTTGCTTTTGTTATCTCAAGATTCATCAAGGTAAACAGGTTTGAAATAGTACACGGAACCGCAGATACTCAAGATGAAAAGCAATATGGCAAATCCGTAGATCCAGACAACCTGATGTACGATTTCCCTCCCGGGTACATGAAAGGGGTAACAACAGGCGAAAGCCCTGCAGAGATGAAGAAAAGGGAGCAAAGGGAAGGCTATATTAAACATGTAAATAAAGAGGCGGCTGAAAGCACGACAGAGGCCGAAGCAGAAAAACTTCTGTCTGGTGGTTATTGTGAAAACATAAGGGACGATGTGAGGGCGCAGGCAAGCATACTGGATGAGGTTGTAGGTAACGAAGATAACGAACAGATAAGAGAGAGGGTAACAATTACAATAGTTACGACTAAAGAGGCGCTGGCGAAGCTTGAACTGATCAAGGAGAGAACAGGAAAAAGCTACTCAAGAATAATAACTGAAAAGATAATTCACAGATAAGAAATCAAAAAAGCTCGCTGCTTATGTTAACTTTTAAATGCTAGGGTTACCTGATTGCTTTTGGTGGCGGATTGCCAGAATGACAATGCCAGTGGGAACCACCCTGTAGCGCATGACGTAACCAGATGACCCAAAAGGAACGATATATTCGCGGTACTCATCTGGAAGATCCCGCACTGGCCGACCAGCATGAGGATGATTCAGTAGAGTTTTGGAATGTGAGCGTATAGCCAGAACAGCCTTTTGTGCCGATGCAGGGTTTTGGCTATTTAAGAAGGAACGGATTTGTTTAAGCGAATCTGCAGCAGGTAACGTCCATGTCACACGTGGCATTCAGGAAGCTCCGCATCCTTGCCTTCAAGCAGCTGGTCTACCCAGGCATCAACTTCCTCACCAGTCAAATGCAGACCTGTTGCCTGATAGTGCTCCCAGGCAGCAACAGACTCAGCTAGAAACTCAAGACGATATTTTTCATCTTGAGAAACATCAGCTTCATCAGATGTTTTGAAAACTGGAACGGCCATGGTACACCTCAAGTTGAAATAGCGAAACGTCATTACCGGGCACTGCTTCGACCCATACGGGTTACGTAGTGTCATGTCCTAGAACATGTCCGCTGCACTATGTAGAGGAATTTAAGCATAGGATAACCTGTATAGCAAATGCAAGGAGCCGCTCCCGTCATAGTGTGGCAGAGGGGTTTTGTGGGTGGAGTGGATGCCGTAAGTGTTTGTTTTGAGTGGGTATAGGTCGGAGTGGGTATCACTGCAAGCGAATTAAAATCCCTCAACCAATATATCCTTCACTGGAACCCTGTTTTATATACAGTTATACTAACCCTGTATAAACCAACAGGATGCGGCAGCATGGATATTGATCAAACCTTTAGTGCGATACCTCGCAAGGGATTTCAGGCTCAGGCAGCCAGCCCTGTGGCCAGTGGTTTTCCAAGTCCATCTGCTGGGCTTGAAGGTTTGAGTCTGTCACTGGATCAACATTTGGTGGAACGCCCCTCTGCTACCTATTTCTGTCAGGTCAGTGGTGATGCAATGATCCTTGCCGGTATTCATGACGGGGATCTGCTGGTGGTTGATTCCTCCCTACCCCCTTTGCACGGCCGTGTTGTGGTGGCCGTCATTTTTGGTGAGCTGGTGGTGCGTCGTTTACATATCCAGTCAGCAGGCCGCTGGTTGCTGGCAGAAACATCTGATGCATCCATTAAACCCCTGGATATCACACGTTATGATCAGGATCAGTTATTCTGGGGTGTGGTCACTTGGGTCTTGCATCGTCCCTGATGGTCACCTAGAATGCCCAGCGTTTGGGGGAGTAGTTGCTCTGTTGTATCCCTGAATTTCTATCAGAGACGTGTGTCAACATAATTGATCCTCAATGATCATGGCACCCGTAGCCTTTATAAGGCCTGACGAGACCCGAACACAAAACACCAGCCGGGGCTGGCGGTGTATTGTGTTCGGTTCTTGTTATCACGGCCAGCCCCTGTTGGGGAATCCATGGATTTTTTTCAGAACCTGATACTGACCGCTGAAGCCAGCGGTGCGGGTGCTTTGCTGATTTCAACCTTGATTGTGACACTGGCCGAAATCGGGGATAAAACTCAGCTGCTGGCATTGGTGTTGATTGCCCGTTATCGACAGCCTTGGCCGATTATTTTCGGCATTCTTATTGCTACCTTGCTGAATCATGCACTGGCCGCCTGGCTGGGTGCTCTGGCGGCCAGCTGGTTATCCGGTGACTGGCTCCATTGGGTGCTGGGTATTTCTTTTATTCTGATGGGTTTCTGGGTGCTAATCCCGGATAAACTGGATGAAGAAGAAACCGGAAAGCACTGGTTGAAGCGTAACGCCTTTGTTGCCACGCTGGTGTTGTTTTTTCTGGCGGAGATGGGTGACAAGACACAGGTTGCCACCGTTGTGCTGGGTGCCCATTTTGACAGCCTTGTGGGTGTTGTACTGGGAACCACTCTCGGTATGCTGTTGGCCAATGTTCCAGTCATATTGGCGGGGCACCTGATGATTGATCGCCTGCCAATCAAAGCCATCCATGGCATCACAGCGGTGTTGTTTATTCTGATGGGGCTCTGGACGCTGTTTTATTGATATTCAGCGCTCAAGAAAGGCTTGCAAGGTGGCTGCCTGGGTCTGGATGGAATAAATACCATCCAGATGCCCCCAGCTGCCCTCAATCTCTGCATATTCACTCGACTTACCCAGCTGTTGCAGCAGTTGATGCGTTTGCCATGCCAGACCGGAGCGTAATAACAGATCACCTTTGGATGGCAGAAACAGACAACGAGCCTGAACCTGCTGCAGGCCTTCACTCAGTGTTTTGCCGTGCCCAGCCAGAAACAATTGGTTGGCTCGGATCAGATACAGTAGATGATTGGCATCAGCCAGACGGGCTTTTTCCAGACAATCCTGCATAAAACGTTGTGTAACTCGGTGCTGGCTGCGAATATCCTGTAAAGGTCCAGGTTCCAGAGGGTAATGAGTATAAAAAGTGCGGTTAATGATCTCCGGTGACATGGCCGACAAGCTAATTTGCATCACAGTTTGCTGCACACCAGCCAGTGGCGGCTCTCGATGGTAATAATCACCATCACACCAGTGAGGATCATTCAGAATGGGTAATGCCCACTGCTGTAACCCCAGACAGGTCCAGGCGTCAGCTTCACCCATACCAATCACTGAAACCATCCGCTCAACCTGATCCGGAAATGCTACGGCCCACTCCAGCGCTTGCAGGGAACCCATGGACGGCCCAACAACAGCATGAAGCCGGTTTATCCCAAGTGAGGCCAGCAGTGCACGCTGAACACCAACAAAATCACGAATGGTCACCACCGGGAAATCCAGCCCCCAGTGCCGCCCAGTTGCAGGGTTGATGCTGGCTGGCCCTGTGGTGATCACCAGCGGGTTAAACGGCTCTTGATTAACCAGTGTATCGCTGCTGATAACAAAGTAACGATTGGTGTCTATGGCCTTACCTGGGCCAATCAAGGCATCCCAGTAACCCGGCAACGGATCATCCTGCTGGTAACATCCCGCCGCATGGCTGTTGCCGGAAAAATAGTGGGTAATCAGAATGGCATTATCCTTGTTTGCATTCAGCTCACCCCAGCTTTCCCAGCCGATATTCACTTCGGGCAGTTCGCAGCCATTAAAAGTGGTAAAGCCCTGCAATTTAAAGTGTTTTTTATCAACAAGCATCCGGTATCCTTGGTGTCAGGTGTTTTGCTAGGCAGCTCAAACAGCGCTAAGATGACTGGTATATTTACTTTGAGGAGAGACAAGGTGGCAAATGGCGTAAAGCATATTATTGCAGTGGCTTCAGGTAAAGGTGGTGT
>NZ_JACUUA010000036.1 GCF_014859565.1 Marinospirillum sp.
GCCGTTCAGTGGTGGCCGCATCAGGCACCAGTTGCAAGGCTTGCTGGATGCCCAGGTTGCGGGCTTCGGTCAGATGATCGGCCAGTTCCGCGACGGGTGTACAACTGCCAGCCACTCGCCAGATCAGTTGTTCCGGTGGTTGTTTTAACCATTGTTGCCAGAGTTGCTGTTCCTGCTGCCAATCATCCAAACCCAACTGCAGGGTTGATTCGGTTTGGTGGTTGCTCAGTTGCCAGTGAATACAGCTGGCTTGCTGCCAATCACTCATCTGCCCCTGCTGCAGTGTTTTGTTGGCAGGGTGAGTGGTTGCCTGCTGATGGGTGGATAAAGAATCAATATGCAGCGAGTGCTGTTGTAGTTTTAACCAGCGCCAATGGCAATATCCGGCCAGCAACAGGCGTGGCAGCAGGTTGTACACCAGCAGGCTGGCGAGCAAAAACGACCACCAGCGGCTGGCTTCATCAAAACGGCTGGTGGTTTGCTCAATACGGGCAAAGTGGGTTTGTTCCAGTAATGCCAGATCCGGTACGGCCTGTGGCCAGAAAGCCTGCCATGGTAGGCTGATGCTCTGAAAAATTGGCAAAAACAATTGGCTGTTGCTGAGCAGGGTGGAGCTCCAGCCAAAGGCCAGATCAGAAAAAACCAGCAGCAAAAGAAACATCAACAGAATGCCGCAGGCAAACACCACCCACAGCCAGTGCAGGCGGCTCAACAACCACCAGTGTTGTTTTGGTGTTGGTTGCCACCAGGCAGAAGCGCCACTGAAACGGGTAATCCATGGGCGGGATGAAGGACGAAACAGGAGCAGGGTTGCGGCCAGTGTGCCAAGCAGTGGTAAAGCCGCCCATAACAGCCAGATCAGAGGCAGATTGATACGGCCATCCGGGGCATAACTCAGCGATGCACCACCCAGCAACATGCCAGCCAGTAATGCCAGCGGCCAGAGCCACCAGAAAAGTTTTGGAGTCGGGGTGTCGCTGGTATCAGAAGTCCGCATGTGCCTGTCTCAGCCTGTGCTGCAGAAACATTAAGAGTTTGAGCAGTTTAACAGATCAACGCAGCAGCAGTTGGCTGAAACGGGGTTGAAACTCAGCAATCAGGTTGTTAATAACCCGTGTATCAAACGCTTGGTCAATGCGGGCATAGTGTGGATCAAAACTCTGCCCAGCTCGGGCTAGTTGCAGGGCGCAGTGCTGCACTTGCTGGCTCTCCAGCCAGATCAGTAAATGGTGTATTCCCTGAATATCCAGATCCCTGGGATGCAGGGTGCAACGCACCTCAAAATTACAGCCGGATTGCTGCAGTAATTGCAGGCTTTGAACCACCTTGTTGGCGACACCCGGTCGACCACAGACCCGCTCATAATTGTGGGGTTCTGCTTTGATATCCAGTCCCACCCAGCCCAGCAGTGGTAATAATTCAGCCAGCCTAACGGGATTGATGCCAGAGGTGTGCAGGCCAATTTTAAACCCCATTTCTGCGGCTCTTGCCACAGCAGGCAAGAGTGCACGCTGGGCAGTGGGTTCGCCACCACTGAACACTACGGCCTGCAGCAGACCAATGCGGGATTGCAGAAATACATCAACCTGCTTCCAGCTGGGCGCACCCGGCGGTGCCTCAGAAGTCAGCATTTGTGGATTGTGGCAATAACCACAGCGCAGTGGGCAGCCTTGGGTGAAGACCACACAAGCCAGATGATCTGGATAATCCAGAGTGGTCATCGGGGTTAACCCGGCAACCACCAAGGATTCAGCCGTTGCTGACATCAGAGTGCCGCGGCCTTTTCACTGAAATGGCAACGCTCGGCATGTTCTGCTTGTTTGCCGGGATTAAACTGGCTCACCGGACGGTGGTAACCCATCACCCGTGTCCAGACTTCACAAGGCTGGCGCTCGTGATCTTCCAGTTGAATATTCTGCTCAATAAAAGAAATATGGCTGTTCATTGTTTAACTCCTTGGTTTTTTAGGTTGATTAACTACTGGTTTTAAATAGCTACAGCGGCAGGTTGAAGTTCAGCCTGGCGTTTTTGTTGCAAGCGTTCTTCATCACAACGCGGGCAGAATTGGTGTTCACCATCCAGATAACCGTGCACTGGGCAGATGGAAAAGGTGGGTGTAATGGTCAGATAAGGCAGGTGGAATTGACTGAGTGCCGTTTTTACCAGCTGTTTACAGGCCGTAGCGCTGGAAATGCGCTCACGCATGTAGAGATGCAGCACCGTGCCGCCGGTATAACGTTTTTGCAGGGCATCCTGCAGCAGCAGCGCCTCAAAAGGATCATCGGTGAATCCTACTGGCAGCTGGCTGGAGTTGGTGTAATAGGGCTTATCTGCTGTGCCAGCCTGCAGAATGTCTGGGTAATGTTTACGATCCTCGCGGGCAAAACGGTAGGTGGTGCCTTCTGCCGGAGTAGCTTCCAGGTTATAGAGGTGGCCGGTTTGTTCCTGAAACACCTGCATTTTTTCACGAATATGATCCAGCAGTTGCAGAGCCAGTTGCTGGCCTTCGGCATCAGCCAGATTCACCCGATCCGCAGTGAAGTTGCGCAGCATTTCATTAATGCCATTCACACCAATGGTGGAAAAGTGATTACGCAGAGTACCCAGATAACGCTTGCTGTAGGGGTAAAGGCCATCATCCATCCAGTGTTGGATACGTTCACGTTTTACTTCCAGGCTGTCGCGGGATAACTCCAGCAATTCATCCAGTGCAGCCAGCAGCCCCTGCCAGTCACCGGCAAAACGGTAACCCAGGCGGGCGCAGTTGATGGTCACCACACCAATAGATCCGGTCTGTTCAGCAGAACCAAACAGGCCATTACCGTGTTTCAGCAGCTCGCGCACATCCAGCTGCAGGCGGCAACACATGGAGCGCACCATGTGAGGTTTCAGATCCGAGTTCAGAAAGTTCTGAAAATAGGGCAGGCCGTAACGTGCAGTCAGATCAAACAACAGCTCGGTGTTGGGTGAATCCCAGTCAAATTCCGGGGTGATGTTGTAGGTCGGAATCGGAAAGGTGAATACCCGCGATTTACTGTCTCCTTCACGCATCACTTCCAGATAAGCGCGGTTGATCAAATCCATTTCAGCCTGCAGTTCACCATAGGTGTAAGGCTGTTCTTCACCGCCGATCACCGGCACCTGATCAGCCAGATCCGCCGGACAAACCCAGTCAAAAGTCAGGTTAGTGAAAGGTGTCTGGGTGCCCCAGCGGGAAGGCACGTTCAGGTTGTAGATAAACTCCTGAATGCTCTGGCGCACCTCTTTGTAAGTCAGCTGATCCTTGCGGATGAAAGGTGCCAGATAGGTATCAAAAGAGCTGAATGCCTGAGCACCTGCCCATTCATTCTGCAGGGTGCCCAAAAAATTGACCATCTGCCCCAGTGCGCTGGATAGGTGGCGAGGTGGCTTGCTTTCTGCGCGTCCCGGTACACCGTTAAAACCTTCAAACAACAGCTGGCGCAATGACCAACCGGCACAATAACCAGACAACATATCCAGATCGTGCAGATGTAAATCGCCATGTCGGTGAGCAGCGCCCACTTCCGGTGAATAAACCTCGTTCAGCCAGTAATTTGCCGTGATCTTGCCCGCCACATTAAGAACCATGCCGCCCAGTGAATAACCCTGATTGGCATTGGCATTAACACGCCAGTCAGCACGTTGCAGATATTCTTCCATCGCGTGGCGAACATCGACCAGCAGGTGGGGGTTGGCAGCCCGGCTATTCATGGTTTTCTCCATATATGGTTGCTTTATGAATCTTAAACACTATATCTAGTGGTTTCATCTTAGAGCACTGACGGCTAATAATCTTGACAAATGTCAGGGTTGATGAAGATTTCATCTTTTAAGATGGCGACTGACTTGCACAGAAAGGAGCAAAAATGTTTTTACCACCCATGCCTGCCGGTATCCGGCGTTTGCTGCAACCCGGTTATTGGGTTGCTTTGCTGGATTCACGTGTGCCCTTGCGAGTGAAAAAAATCCTGCTGGAACCACGACTGAACAGTCTGTTTAAGGCTGCTCTGCAGGATGATGAATTTGAACTGCTGGAAGGGCGTTACCTGAGTCTGGTGATTCAGGATCTGGGAATCCACCTGACCTTGACGGTGCAGCAGCAGCGGTTGTTACTCAGTGAACAACCACCGGAAACCACCATCCGTGGTGACTGGCGGGCGATGCTGCAACTGGCTTTAAGAAAAGAAGACCCGGATGGTTTGTTCTTTCGCCGCCAGTTGCTGATTGAGGGAGATACCGAGTTGGGGCTGGGTATCAAGAACCTGCTGGACAGTCTGGACTGGTCACTGGATCAGGGCTGGCTGGGACGTGTACTTCATACAGCATCCACCTGAGTCATGCCGGGCTCTGCAAACCAGTAACCATTACAGCCATCCAACTGCAGCAATTGCAGTGGATCACTGGCTGGTTGTTCACCCCGGCGCACCTGATCAAAGGCCATCACCACCGACTCCATATCCGTGCCAGTTGCACTGAGCCGCACATGACTGACTCCCAGTTGTTGTATGTCTGGTAATTGCCGGATCAGATTATGGCAACTGCCGGAGAGGGTCTGGATGCCATTGATGGTAAACAGCTGCTGATTTTCCTGTGATGTCAGCGGTAAACCAGCGGGATAATCCTTACAGACAAACTGGCAACGATCTTTGGGTAGATCATGGTGGCGTGCGGTGAAACATCGAGCTGACCAGGCCAGTGGCAGGTGACCAAAAGCAAAAACCTCTGTTTCCACCGGTAGTTGCTGTTGCTGAATATAAGTCAGTTGATCGGCCAGGGTGGTGCGTGACAGCTCCACTGGAAAACACCAGCGCTGCATGCCCTGATCAACCAGCAGCCGCAGGCTGTGCTGGTTATAAATATTGATGGCTGCCCCGGCAACAAAGGGTAACTCCAGTTCCTTGCAGGCTTGGACAGCACTCAGGTCATTGGCCTCGATTAACCCCTGACCACCATGTGATTTGATTGCTTCCAGCAACTTGTAAAGCTGGCGCAGATCAGTTTCGGACTCCAGCAGTGTCTGGGTGGACATCACCACCTCTTTACCGGCAGCAGTTAACTGATCAGCAATCTCCAGCCAATCCGGCAGTTTCATTTCTCGGCGGCGCGAACAAACACTTTCACCCAGATAAACCACATCAACAGGCCAGTCGGCCACCTGCCCGTAAAAATGGTGCACCTCGGCTGCAGGCCAGAAATACAATAAAGAGCCCAGGGTCAGTTTCACGTTAAAAAACTCCATCAAGGTATCAGGTTTGGGTTATTTCCAGCGGCGGTGATAAGCACCCAGTGTGGTGATGCTGCCTTCGGACAGGCTGCTCAACTGCTGCTGCCAGTGGTTTGCCACCATAAAATCCTGTTGTTGTTGCTGCAGCTGATCCAAAGCCTGCCGCCAAACCTGTACGATCTGGCTGACATAAGCCGGGCTACGCTGGCGTCCTTCCAGCTTGATGGCACTGATGCCCATCTGCTGTAACTGCGGCAACAAATCCAGCGTGTTCAGGCTGGTGGGTTCTTCCAGTGCATGGTACTGCTCCTGCCCGACTTTAAACCGCCCTTTGCAGAGGGTGGGATAACCGGCTTTTTCATGTTTGCCATAACGATCAATCAGTACCCCGTTGAGTCGTGATTCCAGTCCTTGTGAGGTTTCTTCCCAGCGTACCGCTTTGGCGGGTGAACAGGCTCCGCGTGAATTGGGGGATTCATCCGTCAGATAAGATGAAAGGTAACAACGGCCTTCCACCATGATACACAGGCTACCAAAACCAAAAACCTCCAGCTCAACCGGTGAATGGCTGACCAGCTCTGCAACCTGAGCAATCGACAGAACCCGAGGCAAAACAGCACGGCGAATACCAAAGTTCTGATGATAAAATCTGAGTGCGGCCTGAGTGGTGGCTGATCCCTGAACTGATAAATGGCGCGCGACATCCGGGTATTTGTGAGTGGCATAATCCAGCAGACCAATATCAGCCAGAATTAATGCATCCACCCCCAGATTGGCGGCCTGATCCACAGCAGTTGTCCATTCCTGCCAACCAGCCGGTTGTGGATAGGTGTTGATGGCACAAAAGACCCGGCAGTTTTTGGCATGGGCATAACGAATGCCTTCCGCAGCCTTTTGTTCTGTAAAGTTCAGCCCGGCAAACTGGCGGGCATTGGTGGCATTACGAAAGCCCAGATACACGGCATTGGCACCTTGATCCACGGCAGCTTTTAAGGCCGGAAGGCTTCCGGCGGGGCAGACCAGTTCCATGCCTGGCTCCTGAAGTGTGAGGGTTGATCAGGTTAAAATTTCTGGGTAATAAAACCATGACCAGGATCATTTGTAGCTGACTGGTCTGTTATATCGGTTGTGATGCAGGATTCTTCCTGCAGGTTGATGACTTGTTGCAGAAGCTTGCTGCTGGCTTGTTGCAGGGTCTCTTCATCGTAGAGTTGATGGTGGTGTTTTTTATAACCTTCCTCGTACAAGCGTACATGCAGATCCGGCTCAAGATGGATCTGTGCCAGACAGGAGCGGGCACACTGCAGGGCACAACCGTCAATGGCAATCAGTTTGCGACCGCTGCGGGCCAGACGCACCAGTGCGGGTACACGTCCACCAACACCAGAAATACAGGACATTTCGGCCTGACCACTTTGATTCAGATACAACGCCAGGCCATTAGCCAGCTGTGCAACATCGGAGCAGCCGGAGCAGGAGTACACCAGAGGTTTTTTAAAAGTTTTCATACACAACACCTTTGCAGGTGGGACTAAAAAAAAAACCCGGAAGACCTCTCCGGGTTAAATGACAGATACCTGGATACCTGACAACGAGCTATTTAAATGTATCGTCTCGTGGAATAGGTGTCTTGATGATTATCAAGAGTGAAGAATTTACCTTGATTGATCCAGTAATGATGGATTGATAATAACAATTTCACGTTTGTTGGTGATGATGATTTTTGATTCTTTTAAATCCGACAATACCCGCGAAAAGGTTTCCGGTTTCATACCAAGATAAGAGGCAATCTGATATTTAGGAATTGGTAATTTAACTTCCGTGAATCCATCCGGGTGTTCTGATTTGTTTTTGCAAATCATTTTCAGGTATGAAAGAACCCTTTGTCTGGCACTGCCGGTGGTGACAGTTTCTATCTCGGAAAAATGGCTGGAGCGTTTTTCAGCCAGATAGTTTAAAAAGCTGAACGCGGACAGGTTGTTTTTCTGCAGGATGGACAGATACATCACTGATGAAAAGGCAATCAAACGAGTGGGGGTGGTGGTTTCAGCAAAGTGGTGATAAGTCTGTTCAGCGGTGAAAATTTCGTGTTCACCAATTGCCTGCAGCGGTATGGCATTACCAACAACACGTTCAGAGCCATCCTCTGCCAGCATAAAAAGTTTTACAGCGCCTTCAACTACTAGAAAAAAACGCTGGCAGGCTTCACCTTCACTGTAAATGGTGGCATGGGATTGCAGCTCTAGGTGTTTGGCCTTGTCCAGTACCAACTCAAAATCATCGTTGTTGATCTGGCAGAAAAGTGGGTGACTGCGGATTAGACAACGCATGTCACATTGACCTTCCACCGGGCCGAGTCGGCTGTTCTTCTTGCAGGCAATGCCGGGCAGAACACAGCTTCTTACGGGTTTTTGAGCCGTGTACCGGACTGGGGGTGTTTTTGATCGCCGATCCATGATTCTAACCTCGATATCGGTAAAGGACGGGTCAGCAGGTAACCCTGAATAAAGTCACAAAGGTTGTTTTTCAGCCAGCTGCACTGGTGCATTGTTTCAACACCTTCTGCAATCACCTGCATACCCAGGCTGTGGCCAATGGAAATAATGCTGCGGACAATCATCTGATCACTGGCGTTTTCCACAATTTCAGCAATAAAACTCCGGTCAATCTTGAGGAATTTAACAGGCATCTTGCGCAGGTAACTCAGGTTGGAGTAACCGGTGCCAAAGTCATCAATACTCAGCTGAATACCCATCTCGGCAATTTCTTCCAGAATTCTCATGCCGGTTTTTTCCTGACTGAGAATGACACTTTCCGTCAGCTCAATTTCAAGGCCATCCAGAATGTCCTGTTGTTGCAGAATCAGCTTGAGGGAATCCAGAAAGCGAGGATCCATCAGTTGTTGCACCGACATGTTCACTGCAATTCTGAAACCGGAAAAGGGTGTTTTTTTCCAGCGGTTCAACTGACGGCAGGCTTCTTCCAGTACCCATTGCCCAAGCCGGTGAATCAGGCCAAAACGTTCGGCCAGTGGAATAAACCGATCCGGTGCCATCACTCCGTAAACTGGATGATTCCAGCGTATTAATGCTTCAGCACTGGAGATTCTGCCGGTCGACATGGAGGCTTTGGGCTGGTAATAAAGCTCCAGTTGCTGGTTATCAAAAGCCAGCCCCAGCTCTCGTGCCAGATGGATTTCATCCAGAATGACGTTGTTTTTATCCCACTCAAAGGCATGCACTCGTCCATAACCGATCTTGCGCCCCTGGATCAGTGCCTGTTCGGCATTACGGATCAGTACACTGACATCCCCAGGCTGATTTTTCCCCAGCTCCACACCTAGGCTGACACTGATATCCACACAAGTACCGTTGACTGAGTAGGAGCGGCTGATGAGTGTTCTGATTTGTCCGAGTCGTCGCATCAGATCCTTGTGGTTCTGCATCTGACCAATCAGCAGAAACTTGTCTGCTCCGATACGTGCCAGTTTTTCACCATTAACCGTGTGTTCACTGATGGCAATAGCCACTTTTTTGATGATCTGGTCACCGATGCCGGTACCGAATTTTTCATTGATAAAATAAAAGTGATCAATGTCGATCACGCCCAGAAACAACGACTTTTTATCCTCTGCTTCCAGATCGGATAAAAACTGTACCGCTGCATTTCTGTTCAGCAGGGAGGTGGCACTATCGAGAACTTTCAGATGTTTAATAATTTCCATTTTTTCTTCATGCAGTGACAGATTCTGCATGATGCCAAGATAGTGGCTGGTGATATTGTTATCATCTTTTAATGCCCGCACAGTTAACCATTCTGTATATAAACTGCCATCCTTTTTGCGGTTGGTCATGACACCTTGCCAGAACCCATGATTAATAATTTCGTCCCACATTATTTTATAGTGGTTTATATCATGCTGACCCGATTTAAGAACCCTTGGGCTTTTTCCCTTTAGCTCATCTTCTGAATAACCGGTGATCAGGGTAAACGCCTGATTGATGGTCAGGATCTTCTGATCTGTATCGGTCAGAATAATGCCGTTGTCGGTATTGTTAAAAATACTTTCAACCAACTGCAGAAGATGGTTTCTTGAGTCCGCCGCGTGGTTGATCAATTCCTTGGTCAGCATGTTATACCCCCCGAAAGATCCGCTTCTGGATTATTGCATCAGGGGTGAATCGGACTGCCCCATGTCGATACCCAGTACCGGTGCAGCGCTGGCCAGCTGCTGCAAGTAATGGCGGATGGCGGTTCGGGTAGCACTTTCGTTCAGGTACTGGCGTATTCGGGTTTCAGCAATGTCATAAGGCAGCACCTCACCTTCTACCCGCTGATCAATCAGCACTAGGTGGTAACCGTAACGGCTTTCCACCGGTTGTGAGTGCAGGCCGACCGGTAGGCTCCAGATCTGGCGTTCAAACTCTGCAACGGTTTGCCCGTTGGATATTTGCCCCAGATGACCACCCTGATGTTTAGATTCACAGGCTGAATAATCTTGTGCCAGTTGGGCAAAACGTTCCGGATCTTCTGTCAGTTGTTGCAGCAGGGATTTTGCCACCTGCAGCTGCTGATCCCGCTCAGTGATATCATCCGGTGCCGCAGGCAGCAGAATATGCCGCAGGCTGATTAGTGTTGGGCTGGTCAGGCGGCTGTGGTTTTGCTGGTAATAGCGCTGACACTCAGCATCACTGATTTGTGGCAGTTGCAGCTCCTGCTCCAGCAAACGTGCGGTTTTTTCTTCCGGGGTGTTGCCGGTGATGTTCAGCTCAGTGGCTTTTTGTTCCAGCAGGCGTTCAATCACTAGGCTGCGTGCAGCCTCTTGCCAGGCTTCTTCAACACTGGCTCCGGGGTGGTATTGCATTTCCCGGGCAATATCCTCCTGCTTAAGGTATTCATTACCGATGCGTACCACCGGGAAACTGGCAGCAGCGGTCTGATCCGTGTTGATGGCGGTGAGCGGGATGGTTTGCATGATGGTTTTCCTGTTTCCGGTAGCATTTTATTGCCGGGCAAGGTTTGCCCGGCGGCAGAGACGGCTCAGGCGCGTTTACGCACCAGTTGATAACGGCGGTTGATGTATTCCAGTGGCACACTCCAGATGTGCACCAAGCGGGTGAAAGGAAAGATCACAAAAATGGTCAGTCCCAGAAAAATGTGTAATTTATAGATGAGACTCACTCCATCCATATACACGGCAGGATTACCCTGTAGTGTCACCACGGCCTGTGCCCACTTGGATAACTGCTGCATCATGGAACCATCCAGATGGCTCATGCTGGGGATCAGGGTCAGCATACCCAGTGTTACCTGAATAAACAGAATACCAATCACCAGTGTATCGCCGGAGCTGCCTGTGGCTCGTACATAGGGATCAGTCAGGCGGCGCTTGAGTAACAGCAGGGCACCGACCCAGCAGAGTGCTCCGGCAATACCACCAATGATGATCGCCATCAGCTGTTTGGTGCCGGGAGTCATGAAGGGTTCATACACCCAGGAGGGTGTCAGCAGCCCAACCAGATGACCAAAAAAGATGGTGATCACCCCGATGTGGAACAGGTTGCTGGCAAGCCGCAGTCCGGATTTGCTGACCATCTGGCTGGAGCCTGCTTTCCAGGTGTACTGCCCATGGTCATAACGTATCCAACTGCCGATGATGAATATTGCCAGTGCCAGATAGGGATAAACCCCGAACAATAATGTGTTGATGTATTGCATGAGAATTCTCCTCGAATTCAGATTCCGTCTGTACCAGTGCCGCGCAGTTCAGACGGCTCCTGTACATACAATGTCTGCACCTTGCCCAGTTCATCGCGGCGTTGTTGCACTGCCTGCGACTGGCCACAGGACGCACCCTGATCATCCACAAAGCGCACCATTTCTTCTTCCCACACCTTATCCATTGCCTCCGGGGTATCATCTCTTTCCTCGGCGGCCACCGTGACAGCCAGGGTCTGCTGATCAACCTCTTCACCAGCCAGTGTTACCAGCGTGTCAAAGATCACGGCGTAATCACTGTCTCGATGCCTCAGACGTTCAGCCACCAGTGCCAGGATGTGGGTGATGGATGCCAGCCACTGCTTAATTTCTTCCGCCTCACGGGTGGACAAAAACTCAAGAAACAGTGGCAGGTAGTCCGGCAATTCGCGGGCATCCAGTTGTAATCCCGCCTGTTCGTACTCATTCATCAGATCAACCATCGCCTGACCCCGATCACGGGATTCACCGTGCACATGCTCAAACAGCAGCAGTGAGGTGGCTCGCCCCCGATCAAAGGTGGCAACATAGTTTTCCTGACTGTCCAGCAGGTCGGTGGTACAGAGCTGATCAACAAAAGCGATCAGCTCTGACCGACAGGCTGGCGGTAGTTGCTTGTCCTGGCTCAGCAGGCTGGTCATCTCACGCCGGGCATCTTTCAGCTCGGCTGTGGGGTAATCCAGCAGGCGTGCCAGCAGGGCTAAACTTCGCATGGCCTGTCTCCTGTCAGTCTTTCAGCAGGGTCGGATCGACCTGCTGTACTGCGTTGATCTTGTCCACCATGGTGATGGTGGTTTTTTTGCCGCCGAACAGGCTGAACTTGCTTTCACCATGGCAACCATCACCAAAAGTGAAACCACAACCGTTCCGCTCTGGATAAGCATCACGCGCCTGCTCCCGATGGCTGGATGGAATGACAAACCGGTCTTCATAGTTGGCAATCGCCAGATAACGGTACATGTCTTCCGCCTGATCCTTGCTGAGTCCGGTTGCTTCCAGTGCCCGCAGGTCTTCCACCCCTTCAACCTGCTGGGCACGTTTGTATTCACGCATGGCCAGCAGACGTTTTAGTGCCCGCACAACAGGTTTTTCATCACCGGCTGTCAGCAGGTTGGCGAGGTAACGTACCGGGATACGCAGGCTATCCACATCCGGCAGTACACCGGTGTGACCCAGATCACCGGCATCCGCTGCAGACTGGATGGGTGACAGAGGTGGCACATACCAGACCATTGGTAAGGTGCGGTATTCCGGGTGCAGCGGCAGTGCCAGTTTCCAGTCCATTGCCAGTTTCCAGACTGGGGATTGTTGTGCAGCCTTTAACACGTTTTCGGTGATGCCGTCCTTGCGTGCCTGAGCAATAACAGCGGGATCAAAGGGATCCAGAAAGATTTCCAGCTGTTTTTCGTAGAGGTTGCCCTCATCCGGGGTGCTGGCGGCTTCTTCAATGCGATCAGCATCGTAGAGCAACACACCTAGGTAACGGATGCGGCCAACACAGGTTTCCGAACAAACTGTGGGCATGCCGGATTCGATACGTGGATAACAGAAGATGCACTTCTCGGATTTACCACTTTTCCAGTTGTAGTAGATCTTCTTGTAGGGGCAGCCGCTGATGCACATCCGCCAGCCACGGCACTTGTCCTGATCAATCAGTACAATGCCGTCTTCATCCCGCTTGTAGATGGCACCACTGGGGCAGGAAGCGACACAGGTCGGGTTGAGGCAGTGCTCACACAGACGTGGCAGATACATCATGAAGGTGTTTTCAAACTGGCCGTAGATATCCGCCTGCACCTGATCAAAGTTTTTATCTTTGCGGCGTTTGGCGAACTCGGTGCCGAGAATTTCTTCCCAGTTGGGACCCCATTCAATCTTGTTCATCCGCTTGCCGGTAATCACCGAGCGAGGGCGAGCCACCGGCTGGTGTTTACTGTCCCCTGCGGTATGCAGATGCTGGTAATCAAAATCAAAGGGTTCGTAGTAGTCGTGGATATCCGGCAAATCCGGGTTAGCAAAGATGTTTGCCAGTACCCGAAACTTGCCACCAATACGAGGTTCAATCTTGCCATCCGTGCGGCGAACCCAGCCCCCTTTCCACTTGTCCTGATTTTCCCATTCTTTGGGATAACCAATACCGGGTTTGGTTTCGACGTTATTAAACCAGGCGTACTCCATGCCTTCACGGCTGGTCCAGACGTTTTTACAGGTGACTGAACAGGTATGGCAGCCTATGCATTTGTCCAGATTGAGCACCATGCCAACTTGAGAGCGAATTTTCATTTCACTGCCTCCTGCTGATAATCATTGCCTTCACCATCCAGCCAGTCGACCCGCTTCATCTTGCGCACAATGACAAACTCGTCGCGGTTGGAACCGACCGTACCGTAGTAGTTGAAGCCGTAAGACTGCTGTGCATAACCACCAATCATATGGGTTGGTTTTGGGCAGGCACGGGTCACCGAGTTGTGGATACCACCACGGGTGCCGGTCACTTCTGAGCCGGGCACGTTCACGATGCGTTCCTGAGCGTGGTACATCATCACCATGCCGGGCATTACCCGCTGGCTGACTACGGCACGTGCTGCAATGGCACCATTGGTGTTAAACAGTTCGATCCAGTCGTTATCCTGCACACCAATGTCGAGTGCATCATCCTCACTCATCCACACAATCGGGCCACCGCGGGATAGGGTCAGCATCAACAGATTGTCGCTGTAGGTGCTATGGATGCCCCATTTCTGGTGGGGAGTAATCCAGTTGAGTGCCTTTTCGGGATTACCATTGGTTTTTTTGCCCAGCATTGGTGCCACCGCTTTGGTGTTGATCGGTGGGCGATACACCAGCAGGCTTTCGCCGAAGTCCCGCATCCACTGGTGATCCTGATAAAACTGCTGCCGACCGGTCAGGGTGCGGAAAGGAATCAACTCATGGATGTTGGTATAACAGGCGTTGTAGGACACATGTTCATCTTCCAGACCAGACCAGGTGGGGCTGGAGATGATCTTGCGCGGTTGTGCCACAACATCCCGGAAACGGATTTTTTCATCCTCTTTGGGGCGAGCCAGATGGGTGTGATCCAGGCCGGTGATGTCGGACAGTGCCTGCCAGGCCTTAACGGCAACCTGACCGTTGGTTTCCGGTGCCAGTGTCAGAATGACTTCAGCAGCATCAATGGCGGATTCAATTTTTGGCCGCCCGATGGAAGTACCTTCGGTATGTTTATGATTCAGCTTGCCGAGCAGTTCAATTTCCGGATCGGTATTCCAGCTGATGCCTTTACCACCATTACCCAACTTTTCCAACGCTGGCCCCAGCGAGGTGAAACGGGCGTAGGTTTCCGGGTAGTTGCGTTCCACAGGAATTAACGCCGGAGCAGTTTTGCCGGGTATCAGCTCACACTCACCTTTTTTCCAGTCCTTCACCTCCAGCGGCTGACCCAGCTCACCGGGGGAATCATGCTGCAGCGGCAGGGTGACCAGATCGGTCTCCACACCTAAGTGCCCCTGACAGACTTTTGAGAACTCCCGTGCAATGCCCTTGTAAATCTCCCAGTCACTGCGTGCTTCCCAGGCTGGATCGGTGGCTGCAGTCAGCGGGTGGATAAAGGGGTGCATGTCAGAAGTGTTCAGATCATCCTTTTCATACCAGGTTGCTGTTGGCAACACGATGTCTGAATAGAGGCAGGTGGTGGACATACGGAAATCCAGGGTCACCAGCAGATCCAGCTTGCCATCTGGAGCCTTATCCTGCCACTCCACTTCCATCGGTTTGTCTCCACCCTCCTGACCCAGATCCTTGCCCTGCAGGCCATGACGAGTGCCCAGCAGGTACTTGAGCATGTACTCATGACCCTTGCCGGATGAGCCCAGCAGGTTGGAACGCCAGATAAACAGGTTGCGCGGGAAGTTTTCCGGGCTGTCGGGGCTTTCGGAGGCAAAAGCAATTTCACCGGACTTAAGCGCCTGAACGGTATATTCCTGCGGTGTCATTCCGGCAGCTTTGGCCTTGGCGGCAATATGCAGGGGGTTGGTGTTCAGCTGAGGTGCAGAAGGCAACCAGCCCATGCGTTCGGAACGCACGTTAAAATCGATCAGGCTACCTTCATAACGACTGGCATCGGCCAGCGGTGACAAGATCTCGCTGATTTCCAGCTTCTCATAACGCCACTGACTGGAGTGGTTATAAAAGAAGGAGGTGGAGTTCATGTGCCGTGGTGGGCGTGTCCAATCCAGGCCAAAGGCCAGTGGTGCCCAGCCGGTTTGTGGACGCAGTTTTTCCTGACCCACATAGTGTGCCCAGCCGCCACCACTCTGACCCACACAACCACAGAGAATCAGCATGTTGATCAGGCCACGGTAGTTCATGTCCATGTGATACCAGTGATTCATACCGGCACCCACAATGATCATGGAACGACCCTTGGTTTTGTTGGCCGTGTCCGCAAACTCTCGGGCAATACGAATCACGGTTTCCCGTGGTACACCGGTGATCTGTTCCTGCCAGGCCGGGGTGTAGGGTGCAATCTGGTTGTAATCAGTGGCACCATCATCTTCACCCAGACCACGACTGATGCCGTAGTTGGCAATCATCAGGTCATATACCGAGGCTACTTTGATTTCCCGGCCATCAGCCAGTTTGACATGGCGCACCGGCAGGGTGTGTTTCACCACATCCTTGTGCTCCACATGCTGCCAGTATTCGTGTTTGATGCCGCCGAAGTAGGGGAAACCCACCTGAACCAGATCATCATGGGCATCCAGCAGGCTCAGGCGAAGTTTGGCTTCTTTCTGATCACCGCCAGTTTTTTGCTCCAGATTCCATTTACCCTTTTCACCCCAGCGGAAACCGATGGAACCGTTGGGTGTGATGTATTGATCAGTGGTTTCATCAAGGGCAATGGTTTTCCAGTCCGGGTTGTTTTCCTGACCCAGTTGATCAGCAAAATCACTGGCACGCAGGAAACGACCGGGGGCATAAAATCCACCTTCACGCTCTTCCAGCATCACCAGATAAGGCATGTCGGTATAACGACGTACATAATCGGTGAAATATTCACTGGGGTTGTCGAGGTGGAATTCTTTCAGGATCACATGACCAAAAGCCATGGATAATGCGGCATCAGTCCCTTGTTTGGGATTGATCCACTGATCCGCCAGCTTGGCTACTTCGGAATAATCCGGGGTGATGGCAACTGTTTTGGTGCCCTTGTAACGCACTTCGGTGAAGAAGTGTGCATCCGGGGTGCGGGTCTGAGGTACGTTGGAACCCCAGGCAATAATGTAGTTGCTGTTGTACCAGTCCGCAGACTCAGGCACGTCGGTTTGTTCACCCCAGGTCATTGGGGATGCTGGTGGCAGGTCACAGTACCAGTCATAAAAACTCATACAAACGCCACCAATCAATGACAGGTAACGGCTGCCCGCAGCGTAGGACACCATCGACATGGCTGGAATCGGTGAAAACCCGATAACCCGATCCGGGCCGAAGGTTTTGGCGGTGTAAACGTTGGAAGCAGCAATCAGTTCGTTGACTTCCTCCCAGTTGGAGCGGATAAAACCACCCATACCGCGGCGAGGTTTGTAGAGTTTGGTTTTTTCCGGGTCTTCCACTATGGACGCCCAGGCTTCCACCGGATCACTGAACTGCTCACGTGCCTGACGCCAGAGTTTCATCAGGGCTTTGCGCATCAGCGGGTATTTAAGACGGTTGGCGCTGTACATGTACCAGGAATAACTGGCACCACGCGGACAGCCACGGGGTTCGTGGTTGGGCAGATCCGGACGGGTACGTGGATAGTCGGTCTGCTGGGTTTCCCAGGTGACCAGCCCGTTTTTGACGTAGATCTTCCAGCTGCAGGAACCGGTGCAATTCACACCATGGGTGGAACGCACCACCTTGTCATGCTGCCAGCGCTGACGGTAACCATCTTCCCAATCACGGTTGGTTGCTTGTGTTTCACCGTGGCCATTGGCAAATGGTGTCCTTGTTTTCTTGAAATAATTCAGTCGATCGATGAAGTGACTCATGGTCGCTCTCCCGGACTCCTCAGGATAAATGGACAGTGGGCTACGGGATCTGGAAATCCTCTGTACAGCCTACTGCCCGCTAGAGTTGATCTGTCGCCATGACGGAGACATCCCACTGAGCCCAGTCTGTACCAGCAATTTGTTGATTACTGCGTGAATACCACCAGAAACAGCCAAAATACCTCTTAAGAGATACTCGGCATCTGACCCTTTTCGTGGGACAGTAGGTATCCTGCAGGTTGGAACAAAAGAGTGAAACACGTGTGATTAGACGATCTCTGGTGACCCGTATTGCCACCCACATGCTGTTGATCAGCCTGATGGCTATCAGCAGTTTTCTTGCGTCTTACATCATCTCTGATCGTATGAAAGGAGATGCAGGGGCATTAAATGTTGCTGGATCATTGCGGATGCAGACCTTTCGTATCATCAACAACCTGCAGGAAATTCGGCTGGATGGGTTGATTGCTGGCTCAGCAGAGAAGCTGGATTATACTGTGCAGGGTTTTACCGAACGCCTGCAGAAAGATGAGCTGGTGTATGCCATTCCTCGTGCCAATGACAATAATCTGCATGTGATTTATGAAGCTATCCGTGACAGGTGGCTGAGTTATACCCTGCCACGCATCCGTTCCATGGATGCCACCAACCGGATGGAAGTCATGGAGCTGGAAGCCATATTAAATGCTCAGTATCTCCTGATCGACAATATGGTTTCACTGCTGGAAAGAAGCACGGATAACAAGGTTCGGTTGCAGATCTTCATTCAAACCACGTTTATGCTGCTGGCATTTGCTGCCATTGTGGTGGCTTTTCTGGATATTCGCGAAAAGGTGGTGATTCCGCTTAAACATCTGATGGCGCAGGTTAAAGAGGTACGGCAGGGCAACTTTGTGGTGCGTAATGATGTGCCGGACAAGGATGAAATTTCTGATCTGGCGCAGGCGGTGAATGATATGTCGCGTGATCTTTCATATAACTACCGCAATCTGGAAAAAATTGTTTCCCAGAAAACACTGGAGCTGGAACGCAGTCACAAGGCCTTGCAGCTGTTACATGATGCCAGCCGTTTGTTGTATGAAAATAGTGACAACCTTTGCCATAACGCAGTGCCGATGCTGAAAGAGCTGGAAAAGCTGATTGATATTGGCTCCATCAACCTTTACATCGAAGATGAGCGGCAGAGTGTAAAAGTCATGTCGACCCGTAATATGGAGCGACCGGATTATTGCCGGGATCTGAAGTGTAAAGCCTGTATGGTGGAAGGCAGTTGTTTTAATACCAAACTAACAGAACCAGCAGTAAACCAGAGTGTAGAGCACCTGTATTTGCCAGTTGCCACCGCCGGTTTGCGGCTGGGTACACTGGATGTGGCTTATCCGCGGGGTCGCCAGTTAAGTGATCGTGCCGTGCGCCTGTTACAGACTCTGGCCGATCAGTTGGCCACTGCCATCTACATAAAAAGACAAATGCAGGAAAGCCAGCAAATTTCATTGCTGGAAGAGCGCACTATCATTGCCCGGGAGCTGCATGACTCACTGGCACAATCCCTGTCTTATCTGAAAATGCAGGTCAGCCGTTTACAAAAACAACAGCAAAAAGACGGTGAGTCAGATAGACAACAGACCATCCTTACGGAAATTCGTACCGGGGTGAACAGTGCTTACCGCCAGCTGCGAGAGCTACTGACCACCTTTCGCCTGCAGCTGGATAAACCCGGCTTGCGTGCAGCATTGGATGAAACAGTGCGAGAGTTTTCCGAGCGTATGGGTTTTGTGCTGGATCTGGACTTTAACCTACCACCGGACTTGCTGAATCCCAATGAAGAAATCCATGTGCTGCAGATAGTTCGTGAGGCACTGAGTAATGCCACCAAACACTCCGGTGCCACTGCGGTGAAGGTGGACGTGGCATTCAGTGAAGGTCAGGTGCAGGTTTGTATCTGTGATAACGGTTGTGGACTAAGTGATGGCAAGGTGCCGGATCAACATTATGGACTGATTATTATGCGGGATCGCTCCATTTCCCTGGGTGGCAGCATCAACCTATATAACCAAGCGTCGGGTGGTGTGCGTATGGATCTGGAGTTCACACCTGTTGGAATGCAGAACCAAACCGACCGATCACGAGTTTGAACCGTGGAGTGATGAAATGATCAACAAAACACAGGATCACAAGGCCAGTATTATCATCATTGATGATCATCCCTTGTTACGACGTGGTATCGTCCAGCTGATTGAAGATGAAGAGGATATGGAAGTACTGGCAGAAACCGGTTCAGCGGCTGAAGGTATACGGTTAGCGGTGGAACTGGATCCGGATCTGATCCTGCTGGATCTGAACATGCCAGAAATTAATGGCATTGAGGCATTAAAACAGCTGCGTGCAGAAGGCGTTTGTTCACGCATAGTGATGTTTACTGTGTCTGACCATGAAGAAGACGTGGTGGCAGCACTCAAATCCGGTGCGGATGGTTATCTGCTGAAAGATATGGAACCGGAGGAGCTGGCAGGACAGCTGCGCCAAGCGGCTACTGGTCGTATGGTGGTTAGTGAACGCCTGACTGTCTTGCTGGCCGAGGCACTGCGTAATCAGCGTTCCCGACCCGCTGGACCGGACATCTCCAGCCTGACTACCCGCGAAATGCAGATCCTGCGACTGATTGCTGAGGGTTTGTCCAACAAGATGATTGCACGCCGACTGGATGTGATGGAAGGCACAGTCAAGGTGCATGTTAAAAACCTGCTGAAAAAAATGCAGCTGAGATCGCGGGTAGAAGTGGCAGTCTGGGCTGTTCAAGAGGGTGTCACGCGTCATCCGAACCCCTGATTTTTGCTGGATGATTGTAAGTACCCATAAAAATCTAACAGGTATTTGATCCAATAAAGCAGATACCTCGTCTAAAATTAAAATCCTTTAAAAACAAATTATTAATCTTGATTTTCTACTATCACCTAAGGAGTAGGAGGTATTTTTCAGGGCGATTTTGCCTGCTTTTGTTTTCCCATTCTAGGCGTATCTTGGTTTCTGAAAGCATCCGTTCACTTCACCCAGAAACGAGAGACCGCTATGGCTAATAAAAATCAGGACATCCACGATTGGGATGTCGAAAATGAAAGCTACTGGAAGTCCAAAGGTCGATCCATTGCCAATCGTAACTTATGGATTTCAATTCCCAATCTGCTGTGCGGCTTTGCCGTCTGGTTGATGTGGGGGATTATCACGGTTCAGATGCTGAACCTAGGTTTTCCCTTTGAACCGGGTCAACTATTCACCCTGACCGCGATTGCTGGTTTGACAGGAGCCACCCTGCGTATTCCGGCTTCGTTCATGATCCGTATAGCTGGGGGCCGTAACACCATCTTCCTGACCACTGCGATGTTGATAATTCCGGCCTTTGGTGCCGGTATGGCGCTGCAAAGCCCGGATACACCTCTGCTGACCTTCCAGATCTTGGCATTTCTGTCCGGTATTGGTGGTGGCAACTTTGCTGCTTCGATGAGCAACATCAGCACCTTTTTCCCGAAAAAAGAGCAGGGTCTGGCGCTGGGGTTAAATGCCGGTCTTGGTAATTTTGGTGTCACCACCATGCAGATCCTGATCCCTGCGGTGATGACCCTAGGTGTGTTCGGTCTGCTGGCTGGTGATCCCATGACCCTAGTACGCGACAGTGGCACTCTGATTGGTCGCATTGAAGCGGGCACACAAACTTGGATTCAGAATGCAGGGTTTATCTGGGTGGCAATCCTGTTGCCACTGGTGATCGCCGCCTGGTTTGGTATGAACAACCTGCGCAGTATTACCCCTGATCCTGGTAGTCCACTTGCTGCTTTTGGCCGTATCACCGGCCTGTATGCCATAGGTTTTGTCACTGCCGGTGTGGGTCTTTACCTTTACCTGCCAGCACCAACTGGTCTGGGTATTCTGAACCCCTGGTTGGCGATGTTACTGATCATGCTGGCAACACTGGTGCTGATGCGTATGGTGCCGGGCAAGATCGGTGAAAACTCCAAGCGGCAGTTTGCCATCTTCAAGGACAAACACACCTGGTCCATGTCGATTCTTTATATTTTAACCTTTGGTTCTTTCATTGGTTTTTCCATGGCTTTGCCCCTGTCCATTACCGTTATTTTTGGCTCCAGTATGGTTGAAGTGGATGGTGTAATGCAGCGGGTAGCTAATCCTAATGCACCTTCAGCTCTGACCTACTCTTGGATTGGCCCCTTTGTGGGTGCTCTGATCCGTCCGCTGGGTGGCTGGATCTCTGACAAGGTGGGTGGCTCGATTGTGACCCAACTGATTGCTGGTGTGATGGTGGTTGCTTCAGCGCTGGTGGGTTACATCATGATGTTGGCTTACCAGTCAGCCACACCAGAGCAGTACTTCCTCTACTTCATTGTACTGTTTGTGATCATTTTTGCTGCGACTGGTGTTGGTAACGGCTCCACCTTCCGCACCATTGGTGTGATCTACAACCAGGAGCAGGCCGGGCCAGTGCTGGGCTGGACATCTGCGGTAGCGGCTTATGGTTCTTTTGTGGCTCCGATGGTGATTGGTGAACAGATCCGTGGTGGTACACCGGAAATGGCTATGTACGGTTTTGCTGTGTTTTATGCCCTGTGCATGGTGCTGAACTGGTGGTTCTACCTGCGCAGAAATGCCTACGTAAAAAATCCCTGATGATCCTGACCGCTTGTGCTGATGCACAGGCGGTTATTTGGAGATTGCCCAAATGAAAATAATGATTGCCTACGATGGATCAAGAAATACCAAGCTGGCGCTGGCTCAGACCCTGACCCTGTTTGGTGGTTTAAAACCACTGATCCTGTTGATGGGAGTAGCAGAAAATCCAAGGGATTCAACGGATGCCAATGAAGACCTTTTTCAGCAGGAATACCGTGAGCTTAAAGAAGCGCTGGAAGAAGGCAAACGTTTTGTCACGGATGAAGGGCTGGGTTGTGAGGTGATGATTGCCGAGGGAGATCCCAGGAAAATGCTGTTACAGGCCACAAAAAAACTGGTGCCGAGCTTGCTTGTGGTTGCGCGCCATAGCCATCAGCCGGATGGCGGTTTTATCGCCCAGTCGCTGAGCTATTTTGTGGACGAACTGGATTATATGACGCTCGGGAGTGTGAGTTCGTTTCTTGCGCGCAGAGTGGAGTGTCCCTTGCTGATTTTGCCTAGTCCCTGAAAGGCTCACGTCTAAAAGAAGGAAGCATAGCCATGAAAGTTTCCGCAGTTTTTAAATTTCGCAGTCCGGAAATCCGTGCACTGCATCTGACCTGGATTGCCTTTTTTATCACCTTTTATGTCTGGTTCAATATGGCACCTCTGGCATCCAGCATGCTGAAGAGTGTGGATTGGCTGACTCGGGATGATATCCGCCTGTTTGCCATCTGCAACGTGGCACTGACCATTCCCGCTCGTATTCTGGTGGGTATGGCGCTGGATCGTTTTGGTCCGCGCCGGGTGTTTTCCATCCTGATGGTGGTGATGGCAATACCAGCACTGGTGTTTGCTTTTGGTTCCACCATGATGCAATTGTTGATTTCGCGTCTGGTGCTCAGCTCTATTGGTGCCAGTTTTGTGGTGGGTATACACATGACGGCACTCTGGTTTAAACCCAAGGATATAGGTTTTGCTGAGGGTTTTTATGCCGGTTGGGGCAACTTTGGTTCCGCAGCGGCGGCCATGTCGTTACCTACCATTGCACTGACCATGTATGGTGGTGATGATGGCTGGCGCTGGGCGATTGCTCAGAGTGCCGTGGTGATGGCTGCTTATGGTGTGTACTACTGGTTTGCCATCACTGATGGCCCGGATGTCAAAGCACACCGCAAACCACGCAAAGCGGCTGCACTGGAGGTCAGCAGTTGGGGGGATATGATCAAACTGATCATCTGGACCATTCCGCTGGTTGGTGTGCTGGCGATTCTGGTCTGGCGTATCCACAATATGGGTTACCTTTCCGCAACCGGAGCCTGGATTGCTTACGGGGTTATTATCCTGATTGTGTTGTATCAGATAGTGCAGATCCTGCGGGTGAATGTGCCACTGCTGAAAAAAGGAGTGCCGGAAGATGATCGTTATTCCTTTAATAGTGTGGCGGCACTCAACTCCACCTACTTTGCCAACTTTGGTGCTGAGCTGGCGGTAGTCTCCATGTTGCCAATGTTTTTTGAAGAAACCTGGGGACTGAATGCTGCAACCGCTGGTCTGATTGCTGCATCCTTTGCCTTTGTGAATCTGGTGGCGCGACCTATGGGTGGCATGGTTTCTGATCGTATGGGGAACCGGCGTTTTGTCATGCTCTGTTACATGTTCGGAATTGGTATCGGTTTTATTCTGATGGGCATGCTGAACTCCTCCTGGCCGCTGGTCATAGCCATAGCCATTACCATTTTCACTTCGGTGTTTGTGCAAGGGGCTGAAGGTGCAACCTTTGGTATTATCCCTTCCATCAAACGTCGGGTGACCGGGCAAATCTCTGGGATGGCCGGTGCTTATGGCAACGTGGGTGCTGTGGTGTACCTGACCATCTTCACTTTTGTGACACCCACTCAGTTCTTTTACATCATTGCTGCCGGTGCCTTTGTCAGCTGGCTGATCTGCCTGATCTGGCTGAAAGAACCAGAGGGTGCTTTTGGGGATGAGTATTACATTTCCTCGGTCGACAAGATGATTGCTGAGCAGGAAACACAGCAACCGACAGCACGTTAATTTTTGACCAAATCCGGCATAGCAACACAAAACCAGCCCCAGGGCTGGTTTTGTGTTTTTTGAAAAAGGGTAATATTGACCTATGGGGTTGTATTTACCCTTGTGGTGTGGGGTTTAAGTAACCCATTTGACTTTAAGTATTTGATAATAAGCTGGTTATATTATGGCATGCCGGTTGCAGAGAGATACTGATCTTATTCCTGCACTGGAGCAAACTCATGCAACTACTCGAACAGTCACTCGGCAAGCTGGCAACTGAAATCAACGGTGCTACCCGAATTTTCCATCAACACAAGCTGGATTTTTGCTGTGGTGGGCATATCACTCTGGCAGAAGCACTTGCAGCAAAGAATCTGGATTCCGAAACAATTCTGCAGGATCTGCAAGCGTTACAGCAGCAGCCGGTTGCAAAAGACTGGCGTGCAGTCTCCGCTGGAGAACTGGTGGAT
>NZ_JACUUA010000037.1 GCF_014859565.1 Marinospirillum sp.
GTGTTTGGTAACCCCATTATCCGGGTAGCAGGCTTTCTTTAAAACTGTCCGAACTGTTGCAATGTTGAAAACAATGCTGGAATACAAATGCGATCACGCAGGCATTGTTTTCAAAGAAGTGAATGAAGCCTACACCACCCAGACCTGCTCGAATTGTGGCTCACGCCCCGATTCAAGTCCGAAAGGACTCGCAGGCCTTGGAATAAGAGAATGGACTTGCAGTGCGTGTGGTGCCACGCACGAACGCGACGTTAACGCCGCCAAGAACCTTCTCGCGCTCGGGCATGAGCGTCCTGTAGAGGGAATCCCCGCCCTTTAGGGCGGGGAGGATGTCAATTTCAAGAGCTATGCCGCTGCATCAGTTCACTGAGTTTGTTTTTGATGCGCTGTTCTTCTTCCTGCTGCTTTTGCTGAAGCAGGTGTTGATTGCGCTGTTCTTCCTGTTGTTTTTTCTGCTGCTCTAAACTGTCCAGCTGTTGCTGGGCAAATCCGGCTTCTTCTGCAGTGACAAATCCGGCATTACGACCGGTAAGATCCAATCGTACGGCACCTGCTTTCATACAGCGTAAATAGCGCGGAACTTTGACATAACCTGCCAGCGCCCGGCGAATTTTTTTCATCTCACCACCTTCAGCAGCAAGAATATCTTCGTGAATGCCCACTTTTAATGGTTGAGGCTGACCGGGCATAAAAGCTTTAGGGTAGGTTTTGATCCAGTGTTGTAATCGCTGCTGCGGGTTCAGTCCTTCCACGGCAGGATCATTCTGGGTTTCAGCGGGTGCAGCGTGATCCACTTTTAAACCCAGGGTTTCACGGATCATCAGCATCAGGGCATCGGGACGACTTAGCAATGCAGCATCTGCAGAATTCTGGATTGCCTGGGTCAGACGACTGCGCAGTGAGTCGATACGACCTTCCAAGTGTGCTACCTGTTCTTCCAGCTCGGCATTCCGTGCCTCCAGTTGCCTGATCTCGTTTCGGGCGCTGTCCAGCGCACCGAGTCCTTTATCCGCATAACTGACTAACTGATCCAGAAGATCATCCACACCCTGATCCAGTGCCATAAGTATCCCAACCTGAGTCGATAAAGATCATATAAAAAGAATCATCTATCATTCTTACGCTGCAAGCAACGTATTGCATAACCGTAGCGATTACCTTCCTGTGCCGAGTAAACATCCCTGCTGGTTTCCAGCCATTCACTGTCCAGCACTTCCGGGAACCAGGCGTCTCCTTCCGGTTCAGCATCCACTTCAGTCAGGTACAGGCGACTGGCAAAAGGGAAGGCCTGTTGGTAAATTTGCCCACCACCCATCACCATGATTTCTGCTGAACCATCAATGATTGCCTGATTATCCGCCAGCTTCAGTGCTTCTTCCAGGCTGCCTGCCACCTTGATACCGGGATGAGAAAACTCCGGGTTGCGACTGATCACAATATTGGTACGCCCCGGCAGGGGTCTGCCGATGGACTCAAAAGTATTGCGCCCCATCACCAAGGGTTTACCCAGTGTGGTGCGTTTGAAGTGTTGCAGCTCTTCCGGCAGATACCAGGGCATGGCGTTATCATGCCCGATGACACGATTCTTAGCTGCTGCCACAATTATGGCGACAGGAGTGTTGAGTTGCAGAGTCATACAGCCACCGGAGCCTTGATGTGTGGATGATGCTGATAATCTTCAATACTGATGTCATCAAAGGTGAAAGCAAACAGGTCTCGAACTTCGGGATTGAGTTTTAACCGAGGCAAAGGCAAGGGATCACGACTCAGTTGTAAATCCGTCTGTTCCAGATGATTACTGTAAAGATGGGCATCACCCAGGGTATGCACAAAATCACCGACTTCTAAATCACAGACCTGCGCCAGCATGTGAGTCAGCAAGGCATAACTGGCAATATTAAACGGTACACCCAGAAAAATATCCGCTGAACGCTGGTACAACTGACAGGACAAGCGGCCTTCTGCCACATAAAACTGGAACAGACAGTGACAGGGTGGCAATGCCATTTCATCCACCAATGCCGGGTTCCAGGCCGATACAATCAATCGGCGCGAATCCGGGTTGGTTTTGATCTGCTGTATCAACTGGCAGATCTGATCAATCGAACCACCATCGGGTTTTGGCCAGGAGCGCCACTGGTAACCATACACCGGCCCCAGATTACCCGCGTCATCTGCCCATTCATCCCAGATGGAAACACCGTTTTCTTTTAAGTAAGCGATGTTGGTATCACCCTGCAGGAACCACAACAATTCATGGATGATGGAGCGCAGATGCAGTTTTTTGGTCGTCACCAGCGGAAAACCTTGCCTAAGATCAAAACGCATCTGATGACCGAACACACTGTAAGTGCCGGTGCCGGTACGATCCGTTTTGTAGACTCCGTTTTCACGCACGTGGCGCATTAAATCCAGATAGGCTTGCATGTTAGTCTCGTTCAGAATTCAAGGGCAATTATGCCTGTATTTAAGCTGATTGGCTCTGACTGTCATCCCTTATTTTTCTTCTTGCTGGCCGCTTTTTGTGGTGTTGCCATCTGCGGCTGTTGATACGCCCAGACCATTAACAACACACCAATCAGAACCATTGGCAGGGACAATAACTGCCCCATACTCAGGCCGCCCAGCAATAGTCCAAGGTGAGCATCAGGTTCACGGGTAAATTCAGTCAGAAAACGCAGGCTGCCATAACCCACCAGAAAAAGACCACTGATACTGCCAGCCGGACGCGGCTGACGCGAGAACCACCAGAGCAGGGCAAAAAGCACCACACCTTCCAGCGCAAACTGGTAAAGCTGCGAAGGGTGTCTTGGTTCACTGCCTGCACCGGGAAACACCATACCCAGCGGGCTGGTGGTGAGCCGACCCCAGAGTTCACCATTAATGAAGTTACCCAGTCGACCCAGCCCCAAGCCAACAGGTGCCAGCGGAGCAACAAAATCACCCAGCTGAAACCAGTTGATACGGTGTTTGTGGGCAAACAGCCAGACCGCCACCGCTACACCCAGAAAACCGCCATGAAATGCCATGCCACCTTCCCAGACCCGCAACAGCCAGAGTGGATCAGCCAGCACCCGGTCAAAGTGATAAAACAATGCATAACCCAGTCGCCCACCCAGAATCACACCTACAGCAGCATAAAAAGTGAGATCACCGATCTGCTCCTTGCTTAACCCCAGACGATCCGCACGTTGCCTTGCCAGCCACCAGGCAAATAGAAAACCCACCAGATAAGCCAGGCCATACCAGTGAATTTGTATTGGACCCAGACTGATGGCAACAGGGTTGATATTGGGATACACAAGCATAAGCACCTCATTACAAAAATGGATACAACAGGCGGTTCAGGCCAGCAGGAATCTTAAGCCAACCAGCAAAAGCAGCAGTGCAAACAACCGCTTCAGTAACCGCTCCGGTAAGAAGTGCGCCAAATGTGCGCCCAGCCGGGCAAAGGGCACGCTGGTTAATACTATCCCGGCAAATGCAGGCCAGAAAATGTATCCACTGGACAACTCAGGCAGCAGGGGGTTCTGCCAGCCAGAAAAAATATTACCCAGTGCACCAAATATCGCAATCGGCAAACCCAGTGCAGCAGAGGTGCCCACCGCCTGACGCATGGGTGCATTACACCAGGTCAGAAAAGGTACACTCAGAGTACCACCACCTATACCAAAAATGGCCGATGCCCAGCCAATGCCTCCACCGGCTGCAGACATCGCCGGAGCGGGCGGTGTATGACCACTGGATGGCGGTTGCAGGTTAAATCCCATTTGTACCGCCACCAGCAGTACAAAAGTACCTATCACCGCCTGCAATGCCAGTCCGCTGAGCAGGCTTGCCGTCCAGGCACCCAGCAAGGCACCCAGCACTATGCCCGGAGCAATCAACTTGAACCATGGCCAGTTCACACCCTGTTTACGGTGATGTGTCAGGGTGGAACTGATGGAGGTGGGGATAATCGTCGCCAGTGAGGTGCCAACAGCCAGATGCACCAGTACCTCAGGGGGAAAACCCTGCGCCGTAAAGGTGAGAATCAACACGGGTACAATCACCAGCCCGCCACCAATGCCAAACAGCCCCGCCAGCAAACCGGCTCCGGCTCCCAGCATTAAATAAATCAACAGCGTCAAGAATCACCTCGTTTCAGATTCAACCAGTGACTGACTCTTTTTCTGAGTTCTGCCGGTCGGTAGGGTTTTGCCAGATAATCATCCAGCCCTTGCTCAATAAAACGTTCACGATCGGTATCCAGCGCATGGGCGGTTAGTGCAATAACAGGGATACCAGCATTAGCGTTGGGCAGTTGCCGCCAGCGTTGTGTTGTTTCGATGCCATCCATTTCTGGCATATAAATGTCCATCAGCAACAGGTCATAGGTTTTTTCTCGCCCCAGCTCCAGTGCTCGAGCACCGGAGCTGGCGGTATCCACTAAATAACCGGATTTTTCCAGCACACTAGAGGCCAGCATGGAATTCACCGGGCCATCATCCACCACCAGTATACGGGTCTGTGATCGTGGCTCACTGGCACGCTGCGCGGGTAAGTCAATCAACAGTTGCAAGCCACCATCAACCCGAACTTTTATATCCAGGCTGCCTTTCATTTCCTGCACCAGTTGGCGGGTCAGCAACTGCCCCAGTGAACGGGTGCCTGGTTCATAGCGGCTGTCCAACGGGGTGGATGATTGAAATTGTTTCAGACGATCAGCTTCAGGCGCACCACCACCCTGGTCGTTAAATCTCAGCAACAGGTGATTCGGTGCCTTCCATGCCAGTGAAAGGTGTAGATCTCCTCGTTCCGAAAACTGGCCGGCTTGCCGCAAAAGGTGCTTGAGCAGTCGACTGAGTCGCCGCCGATCTGCTTGTATCTGCTCTGGCATGTTCTTCTCATAAACCACCTGCAGTTGCCGACCCGTAACAGTCAGTAGGCTCTCGGTGGCGGCGTGGCATTCCGAAACCAGCTGGGTAAGAGCAAATCGGTCGTCCGCTGTCTCTCGCAGTTCTTCTGCATCACTTTCTTCTGACATGTCACGCATGTCGTCCAGTAGTCGTTGTATGGCAATCAATTTCTGGTGGCAGGCTTTAGAAGAAGCATTATCCAGAGTTTTGGCATTCTGCTGTAATTCACCCAGCAGTTTGTAAGCATCGCTGGAGGCCACCTGAAAAAACTCGGCTTTCATTCTGGCCGACTGCAACGCGCGCTGATGTTCAATGCGTAACTGTTGTTGCTGTTGTGCATAGTGGCTGACATCCAACAATAACAACACACCATCTCCCTGCTCTGTGATGTGCCTGCTAACCCAGTAACGCACAGGTTCTTGCTGATCGTGGCAAAGCTCAACTTCATCAGGCAGATCCTCATGGAGTAGGTTTTTTAATCCCAGCAGGCTCTGTAACTTTTGCCCACGTAAACTGGCAGACGTTTCACCGGCAAACAACTCAAAAGCCGAATTGCAGGCCAACAGGTTTGTTTCTGCATCAAACCGGCAAATCAACAAGGGGCCACTGATCAATTGCAGCCAGTCCGGGGCACCCAAAGGCTCAAGCAAGGTTTCTACATCAGTGGCAACTGCTGACTTTGCTTCAACTTTATCCGATATATGCTCCAGCAACGTCTTGGCCAGCATCTGATCACGACGCATGGCAAGCAATAACAGAAACAGCAGAAATGAAACAGGAAACATAGCTACCAACCACACCATATTATAATAGTCATCGGCCAGTTTCTCTTTCATGGCAAATACGGTATTGGCAGGTGTTACCTGCAACAACTTCCAGCTGGCACCCTGCAAACTCGACCAGCTCAACAACACCTCACGGGTGTTCAAGCTCATTGGAATAAGACCTGAAGCATCAATACGTAGAGGTTCCAATGCCTTCTGCAAGCCTTCTCGTTGCAAGAGATTCACCTTGCTGAATTCCGTACTACTGAGATCCGACAGCTGCAATCCCCAGTCTTTTTCCACAAGCGCCGGGAAAGTCAGCAAGGTACCATCAGCCGCCATCAGCAGGGTATAACCATCCCAGAGCACACTCATCCGCATCAGCCGTTTCATCAGGCTATCCAGCGTAAGATCCAATCCCACTACGGCTTCAACCTGATCATTCATCACCACAGGTAAAATCAGTGACACCATCCAACCTGCACCTGCCGGATCAAGATATACATCCGTCCAAACAGGCTCCCGATCCGGGTTATGAGCAGCATCAGCCGGGAACTCATGCTGCGCATCAATTAAGGGGTAAATCAGAGTTTCACCCTGGCGGGTATTCACATAAACCTGACTGACCAGCTCGTGACTCAGAAAAATATCACTTAGCATAGAAGACAGGGAGTTACCCAACTCTGGTGACGAACCAAGCTGCTGTTGAACCTGCCCTGCCAGTAACAAACCCAGGTTTCTGATGCTCTTGAGCTCACCGGATATCTGCTCGGCATGTTTTCGTGCCGATTCCAGCACCTGAATCTCGGCTTCCCGTTCCAACTGATCCTGCAGTCCCCGATAACTGAGACTGATCAACAGAATCAACACGGCAAAAAAAACTGTTCCGATACTGGTCAGTGGCAATAACAGAGCCAGCCAGCGGCTGCGGGTGAATTTTTTGCTGATTTCTGCAGCTCGAAGGTGACGGGACAACACAAAAATAATCCTTGTTCTGTAGCAGCAAAAAAGCTGAGTATAACAACACTCAACCCGAAAATAATCAGTCAACTTATCAGTCAACCCAGGAAGCCTGCTATGTGTCTACTGGCGCTCAGCTGGCAACAGCACCACGAATACCCACTGTTGCTTGCCGCCAACCGTGATGAATTCCATGCCAGACCCACCCTGCCAGCCGGCAACTGGCCAGACTACCCGGATCTGATTGGTGGCCGGGATCTGCAGGCTGGTGGCAGTTGGATGCTCGCCAGTCGAAGCGGGCAATGGGCGGCACTCACTAATGTACGTGATGGCCGCAGGATGGGCGAAAGTGGGCAGGCATCCCGTGGTGAACTGGTGTTACGTGCCATGCAACAGCCACCTGAGGTCACGGCGCAATGGCTGCAAAAAGTTGGTCAGAATTATGCCGGTTTTAATCTGTTGTGGGGTGATGCAACTCAGGCCTGGTTTTTCAGCAACCAGCAACCAAAACCCGCACAACAACTGCAGCCGGGGCTGTACCTGCTGAGTAATGCCAGTCTGAACACTGATTGGCCCAAAACACGCCGTCTGAAACAGGCCATGCAGAATTTGCTGCAACAGCAGTCCTGCCATCCACAGCAGCTTTTTGCTACACTCCTCGACACAACACCAGCAGTAGATCCGGATTTACCGAATACTCATATCGGGCTGGAGAAAGAACGTTTTCTGTCACCTGTTTTTATCCGTGGCGAAGACTATGGAACCCGTGCCTCAACGCTGCTCTGGCAGCAGGCCGATCAGCAATGGTTTTTGCATGAGCGAAGTTATCCAACATCCCAGAATCAGCCAAATGAACAGATGTTCAACTGGTACCAGACAAAGCCGTGCTGACACCAGAAAACCTCTGGCAGGCTGGAGACAACTACTGCTTTGTAGCCTGCTGCTGCTGGCACTGCCTGCCTGCGCCTCCATTTTACCGGCTGATAAAACAGCCTCGCAGCTACCACCCAGCAACACCACGCTGGATGCTTGGGTTGAATCCACAGTCAACACCCTGCACCCACAAGCAAAACTCCAGCATCAGGAACTGCTTGGTATCCTTTATCGGCAAGCCGGTTTTAACAACTTTTGGCTGACAACCCAGGGACAACCCAATGCCGCTGCAAGGCTGCTGTTGGGTGATCTACAGCCCTGGCTGGCACTGGAGGAGCACCCGCGCCTGAAACCCTATCAGGAGCTGGCCGAGCTGTTACAACAACCCATCACTGAAAACCTGCCGCGTCATCGCCAGGCTCAGGATCTGCTGATCACTGACCGCTTTCTGGCTTATCAGCAGGATCTGCTGCAGCGCTACTGGATACAGTACGATCTGGATCAAGACCACGGCATCACCAATGCTTATGAACGCTGGGACAGTTGGCCAGATGAAGCCATCAAACGTCATTTGCATGATGTCTTTCCAGGTTGGTTACTACAACTACAAGGGCAAACACCGCCGCTCTGGGCAATGGATCGTATTCGGGAAACCCGACCGGAAAACCACTTTTACCTGCCCTGGCGACAAGCCTTTGATGACCTGCTGATCCAGCGTCAGGCCGGTAGCTGGCCGATATTACACAACCAGTTGCAACAAGGGGATAGCGGCGCAGAGGTAACACTGCTGGCCGAGCAGCTGTATCGGCTGGGTGATTTGGACGATCAGCAGCCTTATCTGCTTATTGAAGAAACCCCAGTATTATTTGATCAACAGCTGGAGCAGGCATTAAAAAGTTTTCAGCGCCGCCATAACCTGCCCGCGACTGGTCGCAGTGATCCACCCAGTCGTCAGTGGCTGAATCTGCCCCTTGAGGAACGAATGCGCCGTCTGGCTCACAATTTGCGCCGCCTGCACCACCTGCCGCAAAAATTGAATGATCGCCACCTCATGATTAATCTGGCTGATCAGCGCCTGCAGTTTATTGAGCGGCAGGTGTTAAAGCTGGACATGAAAGTTGTGATCGGTCGCGATGGCCAGCGCACTCCGATTATGAATCAATGGCTAACTTCAGTGGTGCTTAACCCATTATGGAATGTACCGCCCAGCATTGCCAGAGAACGCATTTTTCCACGCGCTCAGCAAAACCCGGAATATCTGGCATCGAGAGACTATGCATTGGTACAGGGATGGCATACCCCTACACGTTTTGTGAGTTTTGAAGATTTGCCGGAGGATGCCTTCAGCACGGACAACCCCAGTTATCGCATTGTTCAAAAGGCAGGCAACTACAATCAGCTGGGACGCGTCAAGTTCCGTCTGTCTAACCAGCAGGCCATTTACCTGCACGATACCCCGGAGCGTCAAGCATTTAACAGTGAGCGTCGAGATGTCAGTGCCGGCTGTGTAAGAGTAGAAGATTCAGAACGACTGGTGGAGGCTCTATTGGCATACAGCAAAACCTGGACGCCGGACAAGGTACGGCAGATTTATGAGCAGGGTGATGAACGCTACCTACAAGTGCGACCACGGGTGGCAGTGTACATGATGTACTGGACTGTCTGGACCGACTCTGCCGGCCGCCTGCAATGGCGTGAGGATATTTACCGGAAGGATCAGTTCAGCCAACCCAAACGCCTGGCACAACACTCAACCCTTCGGCCCTGACAGCCAGCCCAGCCCCAGCTCACTCATGAACACACCCAAATGACCAACCACCTGATCAGTGCTGGCACAGGATAAGACTTTATCCAGCAGCTCCCGCGCCTGCTCCACCCTGACCCGCCGAATGGCGGCTTTAACACGCGGCAGGCTGGCAAGGTTCATCGACAAACTCTGATAACCCATACCCAGCAGCAGAATTGCCCCGGCAGGTTCACCCGCCAGCTCACCACAGATACTGACCGGCAAACGGCAAGCATGAGAGTCCACTGCAATTTTTGCCAGTGCCTGCAATACAGCGGGATGATAACCACTGTACAACCGGGCAACACGGGCATTATCCCGATCCACCGCCAGCAGATACTGTGTCAGGTCATTACTGCCAACCGACAGGTAATCCACCCGCTCGGCCAGTGCCGGAATCTGAAACAAGGTCGCTGGCACCTCAATCATGGCACCAACACGTGGTTTGGCAATCTGCAGACCTTCACCCTGCCGTAACTCAACCCAAGCACGACGAATCAAGGCGCGAGCTTCTTCTACCTCCCGCACCGATGAAATCATTGGCAGCAGAATTCGCAGATTATCCAATCCTTCACTGGCACGCAGCATAGCACGCACCTGTGTCAGAAACACCTCTGGGTGATCCAGTGTAAAACGGATGCCACGCCAACCCAGACAGGGGTTTTCTTCTTCAATTGGGAAATAAGGCAGGGGCTTGTCACCACCTATATCCAGCGTGCGCATGGTCACTTCACGCGGGGCAAAAGCTGACAGTTGCTGGCGATAGATGCTCACCTGCTCCTGCTCACTGGGAAAACGCTCAGCCATCATGAACTGTACTTCAGTGCGATACAGCCCTACCCCTTCTGCGCCATAAGCCAGTGCGCGGGCATGATCTGCCGCCAGACCAGTATTCAGCAACAGCGGCACTCGATGACCATCACGAGTGATACATGGCAGACCGGCCTCGGCTTCCAGCGACTCGGTCAGGGCTTTTTCCTCTTCCATGAAGAGCTCATACTGGCGACGTAGTTTGTCGTCAGGATTACTGATCACCTGTCCACGGTAACCATCCAGAATCAGCAGCTGTCCATCCAACCGAGCATAAGGAAGATCAGTCAGACCCATTACCGTGGGAATGCCCATGGCGCGAGCCAGAATCGCCAGATGGGAGTTGCTCGAACCCTTAACACTGATCAGCCCCGCCAGTTTTTCGCGCGGTACTTCACCCAGCAGAGTTGGGGACAACTCTTCACCCACCAGCAGGGTGTTGTCTTCATATTCGCGCGGAACATCACCACCAGCCTGCAGGTAAGACAATACCCGACGACCCAGATCACGAATATCTGCAGCACGCTCACGTAGATAAGAATCTTCAACCTTTTCCAGATACTTAACGTGGCGTTTTACCACAAAAGCCAGTGCACCCTGCGCCCACTGACCCTCTTCGATATGTTTTAAAACCTCGGCACCCAGCGATTCTTCATCCAGCATTTGCAGATAGGCTTCAAACAACGCCTGCTCCTGAGCGCTGACTCGATTCGCCAGTTTCAGTCCCACCGCACGAATATCTTCACGCACGGCACGCAAGGCTGCCAGAAACACCCGTTTTTCATCTTCAATTGATTCACAGACACGATCCTGAACACTGTCCAGATCTGCTGGAGGCATAATGACCCGTGCACGCCCGATCACTACACCCGGTGCTGCAGGCAGGCCATCAAAACGCACCATCTGCTGATGTTCACCGGGCGCTACAGTCAGACTGCCACTAACCTGTGCATGAGCCAAAACAGCAGCTAACTGAGCCGCAATAGTGACCAGAAAAGCTTCTTCACGTTCATCAAAACGCCGCTTGATCTTCTGCTGCACCACCAACACACCCAAGGCATGGCGCTGGTGAATGATTGGTACACCCAGAAAGCTGTGGTACTGCTCTTCGCCGGTTTCCGGCAGGTAGCAATAACGCGGGTGAGCCGGGGCATCATCAAGGTTCAGCGGTTCTTCACGCTGCCCGACATAACCCACCAGGCCTTCAGATGGTGCCAGACTGACCCGTCCGATAGCAGAAGCATTCAGACCCAGAGTGTTCATCAGGACATAACGCGCCTGACGATGATCCATCAGATAAACAGAACAAACATCGGTATTCATCGCCTTGCGAACACGGCGCACAATAATCGACAGTGCTGTCTGTAAATCTCTGGCGGCACTGACCTCCTGCACAATTTTGCGCAGGGTATCCAGCATTTTTGATCCCGATGGCGAGTTTTCTGTCATTTATTTTCTCTTAACATCCGGTGCAGTCTGGGAGCCAGCTCCAGCAGGGCACGCCGATAGACATCCCGCTTAAAAGGCACCACCTGCCCCAGAGGATACCAGTAACTCACCCAGTTCCAGCTATCAAACTCGGGTCTGGGGGAACAATCAAAGCACACCTGGGAGTCAGCACAACGTATTTTCAGCAGAAACCATTTCTGTTTCTGACCGATACACAAAGGTCGGCTGTTGCGTCTTACCATCCGCTTGGGCAAACGATAACGCAACCAGCCACGCGTGGATGCCAGCAGCTCCACCTGATCTGGCGCCAGACCGATTTCTTCTTTTAACTCGCGGTACAGCGCCTGCTCGGGTGTTTCATCATTCTTGATGCCACCCTGCGGAAACTGCCAGGCATCCTGTCCACAACGACGCGCCCAGAGTAACTGGCCATCACTGTTGGTGATAATGATTCCTACATTAGGGCGGTACCCATCCTCGTCGATCACACTGCGCCCTCAAAAAGTCTTTTATCACCTATTGTTCCACAAAGATTGAAAAGTATTCAATTTAACACTGAGGTAAAATGCAAATAAATCCTCTCAATCTAACAGCATGGAGTCTGATTCAGTGAGTTTAGCCCTGTTTGATCTCGACAACACCCTGATAGCCGGTGACAGTGACCACACCTGGGGCGAGTTTCTAGTACACAAGGGACTGGTAAACGGCGAAGAATATAAAAAAGCCAACGACCTTTATTATGCCGCCTATCAGCAGGGTACTCTGGATATCCATGATTATCTGGCTTTTTCGTTACGCCCCCTGACTCAGTACAGCACCGAAGAGATGCTCAACTGGCGACAAGAGTTCATCCACGAACACATCCGTCCACTGGTGCTGCCTGCTGCACTGGAACTACTACAACACCACCGTAATCAGGGTGACAGGTTATTGATCATCACCGCCACCAATCGTTTTATTACCGCACCCATTGCTGAGTTGCTGGGTGTGGCTGACTTGATTGCGGTGGAACCCGAATTTATTGAGGGGCGTTACACCGGGCAGATTGTTGGCACCCCCAGTTTCCGTGAAGGCAAGGTGAACTGCCTGCAACAGTGGCTGAAAGCAGAAGGTATGAACCTGGATAACAGCTGGTTTTACAGTGATTCCCATAATGATCTGCCACTGCTGGAAATGGTTGATCAGCCTGTCGCTGTTGATCCCGACGACACCCTGCGCCGCCATGCCGAACAACAGGGCTGGTCAGTGATATCCCTGCGATAAATTGCTATTTATCTGAGGTCACACCACAATCACTTCAGCAGTCAGCCAGCGGAGAAACTCAGATGCGGGAAACACTTTTGGAACTGGAAGGAGTGAAGGGGGTTGGCAAGGTCAGCCTCAATCTGCTCAAGGAACAAAAGGCCTATGCTTTTATTGGTGCCAACGGCATCGGCAAAACCAAGACCCTGGAAGCGCTTTTTCAATTGGAATTTTTTAATCATAAACAAGTCATTGCCATGAAAGAAGTTCTTCGTGACTTGACCTTCAGCTTCTCCAGCTTTAAGTGGAATAACTCTTTCAGCATCGAGGTACCGGAAGGTGTACTCTTCTCCAACTGTCTTGGAGATAAAGCCAACTCATTTCCACACGATGATCCCGTCGTTTTTCTCGGCTCCCAAAACCGAGGTTTTGTGCATCACCAGAACCAACCAGCCAAAGAGCTGGGCAGTCTGCAGGAAAGACGTACTCGCTACCTGAAGGCTGTCATTGAAGGTATGCAAAAAAACTTCACCAGCCTGAACATGGGTGATGGCATCGAAAACTGGTTTGTCAGTCTGGCTCAATCTGCCAACCGCTTTCAGAAAAAAGAAGACAACCGGGAAGTGGAAATTGAAACCCTGCTCAAACTGCTGCATCAGATTGATCAGCGTATTGATCCTGGGTTTCTGGAAATTGACGGTGATGGCCGTGTCAGCCTCAAGATAGAGGGAAAAAAACGTCAGCTGGCTCATCTGAGCAGCGGTTTTGCTTCTGTGCTGAAACTCCTGCAAGCCATCGTTTCCGGTTATGGTTATTTCACCAATGAAACTCAGCTCCAGCAAGTAAAGGGGCGAGTTTTTATCGATGAAATAGAAAGCCACCTGCACTTGGGCTGGCAGGCCGGAATCCTGCCCTTGCTTAAAAAGCTGTTTCCCAACACTACTTTTTATGTCACCACCCATTCATCCATTGTGCTGACTCAACTCAAAGAAGGTGAAGCTTATCGATTGGAAAGGGACGAACAGGGCGTGGTGCGTAATCGATTGATTCAACAGCCCAACAAGTCAGCCCTGATTGATGTTTTAAAAGATGCGTTTGAGCTGGATATCAATCAGCTCAAACTGGACAATCTGACTGCTGAAGACCAGCAAGAAGCTAAAAGCCAGTTATTAAAACTGGTCAAACAAAGCAAAGAGGCTTAATCCATGACACGGAAAGTTCTACTGGATGCCAACCTGCTGATCGCTGTTTTTGATCCTCAATCCAGAACGGAAGAAATTCGGAAGCAAGAGTCAGAAAATCAGCTGCTTGGTTTATTACAAGACTCCGAGACAGCCTTAGTCATCACACCGTTAATTCGTTACGAGGTCCTGCGTGGTATTCCCTGGAAAGATGGAGTCATCTACCAACAGGTCAATGCCGCCTTGGATGCCTTCACTGAGCTGGATGTCGATCAGGCCACAGCAGAGCTGGCAGCTAACTTGTTTCGCTTTGATCGTCAGACCACCAACCCCGATAAAAATCTCGACAAGCGCAAATTTGATGCCTTTCACCTGGCCACCGCCAAATGTCACCAACTGGAACTCGCTTCGCTGGACTCAGATATTGCCAAGCTTGAAACGCTCTACGCTGAATACATGCAGCATATACAGCCGGAGCAACCTGCAAGATGAACTGGTCACTAGACTCTCTGGGTATTATCCACTCCTGTTATCAGGAGAAGTTTGCTGTACCCCGTCAGCCGGGGCTGGCTCCTTCTGCACGAGCGACACTGGAATTGTTGCCACCCTACAATCAGCCGGAGTGTGTCGAGGGTCTGGAAGATTTTTCACATCTGTGGCTGACTTTCCTGTTCCATCAGAATCTGGAGCAGGGTTGGAAACCCCGTGTGCGTCCGCCGCGTCTAGGTGGTAATCAAAAAATCGGGGTGTTTGCCAGTCGTTCCACCTTTCGCCCCAACGGGCTGGGATTATCTGTGGTAAAACTGGAAAGCATCGAGCTGCAACAGGGTGTGAAGTTACACCTGTCGGGTGTTGATCTGGTGGATGGCACTCCGATTGTGGATATCAAACCCTATCTGCCCTGGGCTGACAGCCTGCCGGATGCAACGGCCAGCTGGGCGCCGGAGCCTCCACCACTGCTCCGTGTGGTTTTTGATGCCCGTGTTGAGCAGCAGTTAGCTCATCACACCGAAGGTGTGTGGTTGCGGCAACTGATCACCGAGGTGCTGGCACAAGACCCGCGCCCGGCATACCAGAAAAACGATCCTCAGCGGATCTACGGGGTGATGCTTGCCGGTGCTAACGTGAAATTCGCTTTTCACCAACAAAATGAGCAGGAGGTTATTGTTGTGCTGGAACTTGGCTGATCAGGCTACCTCTACCACTTCGACAGCCATTTTAAAACCCAGCGCATGCAGCAGCTTGTCCACTGTTTCAAACTTGGGCTTGGTTTGTTTACCCAGTATCCGGTGTAAATGTTGCCGGTTTAAACCGCTTAGCTGGGCTGTATCGGTTATACCTTTCTCTTTAACCAGATAACGTAACCCCACTAAAAGCCCATCGATCCCCCCTTCTTCCAGAAAAGCCGATAAGTACAGAGCCATGTCTTCTTTGGTCTCAATACCCTGAGCAAAGGTGAATTCATTCAAGTGGAGCGTCATCTCTCTTCCTCCAGCTGCTTAAACAAAGTTACGGCTTGTTCAATATCCCTGCTTTGGGTACTCTTGTCCCCACCCGTCAACAGAAGAATCACGGTCGTATTGCGTACCGTATAGTAAATACGTAAGCCCCCACCGAAAAAACAACGCAACTCACTTATGTTAGAGTCGATGCTCTTATGGTCACCAAAATGCCCGCTACTGAGCTGACTAAGCCTTGCCTCAACCCGAAACCGAGTAGACTTATCTTTGATCGAGCTGAACCATTTATCGAATTTTGTTGTGGTGAGGAGTTGGTATTCCATGACCTCATTGTAACAGGTAAGCGACAAAACACCATCACTACAAACCAGGCATCAACACAGAAAATCCTTGTGCTCGAATAAAAAAAGCCCCGGCAGTAGCACTGCTGAGGCTTTTTTGTGCGGCAAGAAAAAGGATCAGTCGAACTGGATGCCCAGACGACGACCGACTTCTTCATAAGCTTCAACCACACCACCCAGACCCTGACGGAAGCGGTCTTTATCCAGCTTTTCACGGGTGGTTTTATCCCACAGGCGGCAACCATCCGGTGAGAACTCATCACCCAGGGTTACCTGTCCATGGAACAGACCAAATTCCAGCTTGTAATCCACCAGCAGCATACCGGCTTCATCAAACAACTGCTTCAACACTGTGTTGACCTTGTAAGTCAGAGCTTTCATTTCCTGCAGCTGGGTTTCTGTCGCCCAACCAAAAGTGATACACAGGGATTCATTGATCATTGGATCACCCTGAGCATCATTTTTCAGAAAGAGTTCATAGGTTGGTGGATTCAGTTCCTTGCCTTCTTCCACACCCAGACGGCGCACCAGGCTACCGGCGCTGATATTACGAACCACACACTCCACCGGCATCATCTGCATACATTTTACCAGTGAATCCCGTTCATCCAGACGCTTTTCAAAGTGGGTCGGAATCCCCGCAGCTTTGAGCTTTTCCATGATGAAGGCATTAAAAATATTGTTCACCTTGCCTTTACGTTCCAGCTGCTCTTTTTTCTTGCCATCAAAAGCACTGGTGTCGTCACGAAAATGCAGGATCAAAAAATCAGGGTCATCCGTTTTAAAAACTGACTTGGCTTTGCCTGAATAAAGTTCTTCGCGCTTTTCCACAAACGTCTCCGGGGAGGTAGGTCATTAACAGGGTTAAAGAATAACAGGGAAAAACCAAAATTCCTAAAGCTGCATTTCTCGCCAGCCAAATCCCTCTTCCTGATTGGCCAGTGTGATCCAGTCCGGTGTGGTATTTAATGCTGCCGCCAGGGTCTGACAAGCCAGATCCGCGCAGTTGTTCTGTTCACTCAGGTGAGATGCAATCAGATGGGTCAGTTTTGTGGTTTCGATCTGAGTCAGAAAGTCTGCCGCCTGATCATTACTGAGGTGACCAAAATCACCACCAACCCTGCGTTTTAATGAAGGTGGATAAGGCCCGACAGCCAACATCTGCGGATCATGATTGGCTTCCAGCACCAGTGCCTGACAGCGGCTAAAGTGGCGTACCACATGGGGTGTAATACTGCCAAGATCGGTCAGCACACCCAGCCGGTGCTGGCCATCACCCAGCACAAACTGCACCGGCTCTCGTGCATCATGCGGCACAGTCACCGGCCAGATTTCCAGATCACCCACTGCAAAAGGGTGTTCAGGATGGATGCTGCGCCAGTCCGGCACTTCGCCATTCAAGCGACCCGTCAGGCGAGTACCAGCAGTGGTGTAAAGCGGGAGTTTATAACGGCGAACCAGTGCACCCACACCACCAATATGATCACCATGCTCATGGGTGACCAGCACTGCACTCAACTGCTCCGGTTCCAGATTCAACCGCTGCAGACGCCGGGTGACTTCTTTCATGGTGAAGCCACAGTCGATCAGCACATGGGTTTTGCCACAGCTGACCAGTGTTGCATTTCCCTTGCTGCCACTACCCAGTGAGGCGAACCTGATTCGCCCGGTTTGTCTCAACGCAATTGCCGCTCCAGCCAGCTCAGCAGCTCGGTTTCCACTGCTTCTGGTGCAGCCACACCCTGCGCCGTCTCCAGAATCAGATCCAGTTCCTGATGGTATTCAGACAAAAACAGCTGGTAGTTATGGGCATCTGCCGCAGGAGCACGGCTGAACAGACGCGACCAGAAACCGGAAGGACGCTGATTCTGGGGTACATAACGCACATAAAAACGGCCTTCACTGCGGTTCAGGTCATCCAGCCGCTGATAGTCATCATTAAATTCATCTTCCAGCAGGTGCACCAGTTCGGTCCAGGCGCGGTCGTACTCCAGCTGCATCACCAGCACTTCGCGCCCATCACGATCCACCAGGCGGATGGAATGATTACTGTGCAGTGACTGAGCCTGGAGTGAAACACTCTGTCCACCTTCAGTCAGACTGGTGACTAGAAAGGCCTCCATAGACATCATTCGCGTGCGGTCATAATCACTGAAGGGCAGCAGCTGCTGGTCTTCAATGGAATGCAGGCGCACCTCGGAGGTACCACGACGCACACCCTGACGCAGTGAAATCCGCTGAGCCGGTAAACGGCTGGCGGTATCTGCAGCCAGCAGGATTTGTCCCTGACGCGGATTAGACGAAGTTACAGCCACATCTTGTGACTGGGCAAAAGCCTGCAGAGAAGTCCAGACTTCGCTCGGACTGCGGGTCACCAGCAACCAGCCACCCTGCTCATCCGCACGCTGCTGTACAACACCCTCTTTCTCATCCAGCACCCGCAGGGGTTCAGGACGGGGGGCTTGCTGGGCACTGCTGATGCGATGACCACTGGCCTCGGGGATTGGCATGGCATCACGCTGCGCCAGGTTTTCCGGCAGGGTGTAGCTGGCTGCTTCGGCCTTGTGGTAATCCGAGTTGCGGTCACGGAACTCGCTGCTGCTGCAACCGCTGCCCAGCGCCAATAAAAGCACCGAGCTGAAAAGCCCCAGCCTTTTTACTGAAATCATTACTTGAGCACTCCGGCCATTTCCAGCGCCTCGTGAATGGTGGTGCGGTATTTTTCTGACAGCGGGGTCAGTGGCAAACGAATACCCCGATCAATCAGTCCCATTTCGTACAAGGCCCATTTAGTGGGTATCGGGTTGGATTCCACAAACAGACCTGTGTGCAAAGGCATCAGTCGAGTGTTGATCTGATGTGCCTTGCTGGTATCACCGGCCAGAGCTGTCGCACACATGTCATGCATCTGTCGAGGAGCCACATTAGCGGTAACGGAAATATTGCCATTAGCTCCCATCAGAATCAGTTCACAGGCAGTGGCATCATCCCCGGAGAACAGCATAAAGTCACTGCCAGATAAGGCGTCCAGCAATGCCTTGCCGCGTTCCAGATCACCCGTGGCATCCTTGAGTGCAACAATCTTGTCGATTTTGCTCAGGCGCAGCACGGTTTCATTGTGCATATCCACCGCAGTACGGCCCGGTACGTTATACAGGATAATCGGCAGATCACTGGCTTCTGCAATGGCCTTGTAATGCAGGTACAGGCCTTCTTGCGTCGGCTTGTTGTAATAAGGTGTGGTGATCAGGCAATAGTCGGCTCCCACCTTACTGGCGTAACGGGTCAGCTCAATGGCTTCCTTGGTGGAGTTGGAGCCGGTTCCGGCAATGACCGGGATCTTGCCCGCCACACGGGAAACAACCCGGCGGATCACTTCAAAGTGTTCATCAAAGGAGAGAGTGGAAGGCTCACCCGTGGTTCCGGCAGCCACTATGCCATCGGTGCCGTTATTCAGATGAAAGTCGATCAGCCCGTCCAATGCAGGCCAGTCCACTTCACCCTGCAGGGTCATGGGGGTAACCAGGGCAACCAGGCTGCCTTTAATCATGCTGTGTCTCCAGATAAAAATTCTTCAGAAATAACGCTTGGTGGCTATTGTTGCCTGTCAGGCGTTTTGGCTCAAGCCTTGCGCTGTTTATGTTATAGTTTTTTTCTGTTTCTTTGACTCTCAGTCTTTATGGAGCCGCCATGACTGCACCTACAGCACACACCCTGACCATCGGCCAGCCCCTCCCTGATTTCACCGCTGAAGCCACCAGCGGTCTGCAAGTCAGCCCTGCCACGTTCAAGGGTAAAAAAACGGTGATTTATTTTTACCCCAAAGACAGCACACCCGGCTGCACCACGGAAGGGGGCGACTTCCGCGACCTTTTTGCAGAATTTCAGGCTGCCAACACACAAATATTCGGAGTATCCCGTGATGGCATCAAAAGCCACGAAAACTTCAAGGCTAAACAGGGTTTTCCTTTTGAGCTGATCAGTGACAAGGACGAAACCCTGTGCGGTATTTTTGATGTGATCAAATTAAAAAAGCTCTACGGCAAGGAGCATCTGGGCATTGAACGCAGCACCTTTTTACTGGATGAAAATGGCCAGCTGCTGCAGGAGTGGCGCAAGGTGAAAGTGCCCGGTCATGTTCAGGCCGTGCTGGATGCCGTGAAAGCAATCAGTTAAAACAATTGATTAAAGATCCATCAGGCTGCGCAGGTTTTCCAGCTCCCGCCTGCGCTCCCGTATGGCAGCCTGCACTCCCCAGGGTTGATTCTGCAAACGTGCCTGCTCCTGAGCCAGATCCAGCTGGCTGAATGCCTGACGAAAACGTCCGGTCAGCTGAAAAAACTCGGCTCGTGCCTGATGCAGCTGTATCTGCCGATCAGCCTTGCCAGCAGCTTCTGCCAACTGATACCAGACCTGAGGGTCATTCGGTCGTGTACTGCTCAGGGCATGTAAAATACGACGGGCTGCATCCCACTGCTGCTGTTGCATGTGCATTTCTGCCTGCAGGAAATGCGCTGGATAATAAGTGGGAGCGAACAGCAGTAACTCCTGCAACTGATCTTTAGCCTGCTCCCAGCGCTGCTGTTTTACCAGCTCTTCCACCAGCAGATACCGCGCCAGCAGCCAATCGGGTTCAGCAGCCACCAGTTGCTCCAATCTGGCCAGACTGGTTGGCAGATCACCTTCCGACCGAGCCAGTAAAGCCGCAGCATAGTGCTGAGCCGCATCACTGCCTGGCTGGCGATCAAACAAGGTCATGGCATCGGTGCTGTTGCGGATGGTATGAAAAATAATACGGGTACGTATCAGTTCATAATCCCGGCTCTGGCGTGGGCTGGTTTCTGCCTGCATTTGATCAGCACGAGACTGGGCATCCGCAATACGGCTTTCGGTCAGCGGGTGGGTCAATAAAAATTCTGGCGGGCGACCACTGAGACTGGCCAGGCGCTGCATCTGAGCAAACATACGCGGCATGGCCTCTGCTGGATATCCAGCAGCGACCAGCGTTTCCATACCAATCCGATCCGCCTCCTGCTCATAACTGCGGCTCCACGCCAGCTGGCTCTGGATCGCTGCGGCCTGGGTTCCGGCAATGGCAGCAACACCGGCATCTGCGTGTCCCTGACTGGCCACCAGAATACCGGCCAGCAAACCCGCCATGGTCGCCCACTGGGCACCCTTGGCAGACTCCACCCGACGGGCAAAATGCCGCTGACTGATGTGTGCCAGCTCGTGCGCTGCCACCGAGGCGAACTCATCTTCATAAGTCGCAAATACAAACAAGCCGGTATTAATACCAACAATGCCACCGGGTACAGCAAAAGCATTCAATTGACGCTGATCCACCAGCAACACGTCCAGCAGTTTCTGTTCCAGTGAACGATTCCAGGTCGCCAGATGCTGGATCAGCTGTTCGGTGTAATTCTGTACCAGTGGGTCATGATAAAGTTGTGTTTGCCCACGGAACTGACGCAACCAACCTTGTCCCAGCAGGCGCTCCTGATGGGTACTGACTTCAAAACTGCTGGTCAACCCAAGGCTGGGCAAGTCTGGTGCTTCCGCTGTTATACTCTGCAGCGGAAAAAAAGCCAGCAGTGTAAAGGCCAGACTTTTTTTCAGGCTGTGTAAATACTTGCAGACGGCACTGGGCAGGGTATTCTGTTGCATCATGGCTTTCATAGTGCTCTATATGACAAGGTAACACCTGATGGATTCAAGAAATATTTCAGCATCATCTGATGATAACGCAACATCCACGGTGACACAGCAGTTGGATGCCCGTGGTCTGCACTGCCCGTTGCCATTGTTAAAGGCTAAACAACGTCTGAACACCATGCAGCCGGGTGAACACCTGCAGGTTATTGCCAGCGACCCGGGTTCCTGGGATGACTTTGCCAGCTATGCTGAACTCAGCAGCCATACTCTGGTTTCGCGGGAACAGCAGGGTGACACATTTCACTTTGTCCTGCAGCGGGGAGCATGAGCATGTCGTTCAAGGGAGTGGCGCTGGGTTGGCTGCATCGTTATTTTTCTGATGAAGAGGCAGTGATTTTTGCCCTGCTGCTGATTCTGTTTTTCACTGCTCTGGTATTTTTTGGCTCCATGCTGGTGCCTTTTTTAACCGCAGTGGTGCTGGCCTATCTGCTGCAGGGCATTGTCAGTCAGCTGCAACGCTTTGGAATTCCACAGCTGCCATCAGTACTGCTGACCTTCAGCCTGTTTGTCAGTATTCTGCTGGCACTGCTGTTCTGGATTTTTCCATTGATCTGGCAACAGAGTGTCAGCTTGGTGCGTGAGTTACCCGCCATGATGCGTACCGCACAGTTCTGGCTGGATCACCTGCATGAAGCCTATCCACAACTGCTTACCCAGCAGCAGGTGAATACCTTTCTGAATGATGCCATCGGTGAACTGCGGCAGGTTGGTCAGCTGCTGGTGTCCGTTTCCTTATCCAGCATTCCCAGCCTGCTGGCCTGGCTGGTTTATCTGATTCTGGTGCCCATTCTGGTATTTTTCATGCTCAAGGATCAGCAACAACTGGTCAGTTTCATCACCGGCATGATGCCCAGCAAACGCGCACTGATGACTCGTGTCTGGCATGAAATGGATGCTCAGATCGCCAACTACATTCGCGGAAAGGCACTGGAAATCATGATTGTGGCTGCCATAACCTGGGCCAGTTTTGCCTGGCTGGGGCTTAACTATGCTGAGCTGCTGGCTCTGCTGGTGGGCTTGTCGGTGCTGGTGCCTTACATCGGTGCGGCGGTAGTCACTCTGCCGGTGGCATTAATCGCGCTGTTCCAGTTCGGCTTCAGCAGCGAGTTCATGTGGGTGATCGGGGTGTATGCGGTCATTCAGGCACTGGATGGCAACGTACTGGTGCCGCTGCTGTTCTCTGAAGCAGTCAATCTGCATCCGGTTTCGATCATTCTGGCAGTGTTGTTTTTTGGAGGCTTGTGGGGGTTCTGGGGGGTGTTTTTTGCCATTCCACTGGCAACCATGTTAAAGGCCATTATCAATGCCTGGCCGATTGCTTTTCATCCTGATGAAGATGAAAAGCAGCTGCTGGAAAAACACCAGAACCCGGCTGACTAATCTGCTGCTGCCCGTTTTTCTCAACAACAACGGGCAACCAGTTTTTCAGTTGGGAAAATCCAGCATCCGCTGTAACGGGATTAATGCCTTTTTGATCAGTGCTGCATCCACCTGAATTTCATCGCTGCCCTGTTGTAATGAACGAATCATGCGCTCCAGACTGTTCATGGCCATCCAGGGGCAATGAGCACAGCTGCGGCAGGTGGCACCATTACCGGCAGTGGGTGCTTCAATAAAACGCTTCTGCGGGTTCTGCTGCTGCATCTTGTAAAAAATGCCGCGATCCGTTGCCACAATAAAGGTGTCATTCGGCAGTTCACCGGCAGCTTTTAACAACTGGCTGGTGGAACCGGCCACATCCGCAACATCCACCACACTGGCTGGTGATTCCGGGTGAACCAGTACCGCCGCGGTGGGATGCACCTTTTTCAGATCCAGAATACCCTTGGCCTTGAATTCCTCGTGCACAATGCAGGCGCCATCCCACAGCAGCATTTCGGCACCGGTGGTACGGCAGATGTAATCACCTAGATGTTTGTCCGGAGCCCAGAGAATTTTTTTACCCTGCTCATGCAAATGACTGACCACCTGCAAAGCAATGCTGGAGGTCACCACCCAATCCGCACGAGCCTTCACCGCAGCCGAAGTATTGGCATAAACCACCACAGTGTGATCCGGGTGTTGATCACAGAAACGGCTGAACTCATCTACTTCGCAGCCGATATCCAGTGAACAGGTGGCTTCCAGTGTTGGCATTAATACACGTTTTTCCGGGGACAGTATTTTGGCTGTTTCACCCATAAATCGTACACCGGCCACCACCAGGGTTTGAGCCGGATGACGGGCACCAAAACGTGCCATTTCCAGTGAGTCACCGATAAAACCACCGGTTTCTTCTGCCAGCGCCTGAATCACTGGGCTGGTGTAATAGTGGGCAATCAGCACGGCATTCTGCTCCGTCAGCAGCTGCTTCACCTGTTCCAGTTGTAGAGCCTCTTCGGCTTCCGAAAGAATGGCAGAAGGGGCTGCTCTGGACAGGTGCTCTCGCACCAGAAGCTGGTCATAAACACTGTTCATCGTAGGCGGAATCATCTTTCTGAGGAATTGAACGTGTTGGAATCATAGCATAATGCCAAAGTCCCAACTCAACACTAAAGCGCAAAACGGGAACAACATTAAACTGGGCCGAATATTTTGTCTTTATTTGTTCTGTCTGAACAAAAAAAAGGCCACCTTTTCAGGCAGCCTTTTTTGAAACTGGTGGGTCGTGAGGGATTCGAACCTTCGACCAATTGGTTAAAAGCCAACTGCTCTACCACTGAGCTAACGACCC
>NZ_JACUUA010000038.1 GCF_014859565.1 Marinospirillum sp.
AGGGTGAAGACTTGCTGTTGCTGGCCGGTGATCCTGATCGGGAAGTGCGTATCACCGTTGCCAGCCGTTTGCCACCCACCCTACTGGGTCGTATGAGGCTGGATGTCGATTATGCCGTGCGCCTGCAAGTGGCTCGCCGCTTGCCACCGGGGCAGCTGATGAAAATGGCTCAAGATGAAGACCTAACCGTACGTAAAGAAGTCGCACGGCGTTTGCCACCCTTTGCGCTACGCCTGATGGCGGAAGACCCAGAGCCAGAGATCCGCCGCACCGTGGCCTCCCGAATGCTGCCGGAAGATGTGTGCATGATGCTGCAAGATAAAGACTGGAGTGTGCGTGCAACCGCTGTATTAAATGCACCACTGGCAGCCTTACCCCCGCTACTGGAAGACCCGGAGCCAGATGTTTGTTTACTGGTCAGAGAAAGGCTGGCTACAAACTTCACAGGCTGAACGCAAGTGGGTTATGGCATTAGGGGGCTGGGCGTTCACCCCGACGGGTGACTTTTGTCTTCCTTCCTTGGATAATGGCAGGTTATTCCTTTTCCCTTTGTTGAACCCGAATTTCAGGTCAGTCTTAATTTCATGAAAGATTTTATCTCGGAACACCTCAGTCTGGTTGTTGAGCAGCTTAAATCACAAAACCTGTTGCCGGAAGATTTCCAGCCGCGCATTCATGTGGATAACACTAAAGACAAGGCGCATGGTGATCTGGCGTGTAATCTGGCGCTGATGGCGGCTAAGGCAGCAGGAAAAAAACCGCGTGAGCTGGCGGATGAGATCGTTAACCTGCTGCTGGCCAACACAGACTTTATGCAGCAGGTCAGCAAAATGGAGATTGCCGGCCCCGGTTTTATCAACTTCTTCTTGTCTCAGGGTGCCCTGACTGCGGTGATCGGGCAGGTGCTGGAGCAAGGCGCGGTTTTTGGTCACAGCAACCAAGGGCAGGGTGAAAAAGTCCAGGTTGAATTTGTTTCTGCCAACCCCACCGGTCCTTTGCACATCGGTCATGGTCGTGGTGCGGCGGTGGGTGATTGCCTCTGCCGTTTGTTGCAAGCCACCGGCTGGGATGTGACCCGCGAATTTTATTACAACGATGCCGGTGCTCAGATCAACAACTTGGCGCTTTCGGTGCAGGCGCGTGCCCGTGGTCTGGGGCCGGAAGATGCCAGCTGGCCGGAAGACGGTTATCGCGGTGATTACATTCAGGAAGTGGCTCGCTCTTACATGGCGGGCGACACAGTGATTGCTGATAACCAGCAGGTCAAGGGTGAAGCTGATCCTGAGAATACTGATGCCATTCGCCGTTTTGCCGTGGCCTTTTTGCGTCGTGAGCAGGATCTGGATTTACAAGCCTTTGGTGTGGCGTTTGATGTGTATTTTCTGGAGTCCTCACTGTATGAAAAAGGCTTGGTTGAAGCGGCAGTGCAGCAGCTGATTAACAACGGCTTCACCTACGAAGAGGGCGGTGCCCTGTGGCTGCGCACCACCGATTTTGGTGATGATAAAGACCGGGTAATGCGCAAAACGGATGGCGGTTACACCTATTTTGTCCCGGATGTGGCCTATCACCTGAACAAATGGCAACGCGGTTTTAAAAAGGTGATCAACGAGCAGGGTGCAGACCACCACTCCACCATCACCCGTGTGCGTGCTGGTTTGCAGGCGCTGAAGGTGGACATCCCCGAAGGCTGGCCGGACTATGTGCTGCACCAGATGGTGACCGTCATGCGTGGCGGTGAAGAGGTGAAAATCTCCAAGCGGGCGGGCAGTTATGTCACCCTGCGGGATCTGATTGATGAAGTGGGCTGTGATGCCACGCGTTATTTTCTGGCGGCACGTGCGCCAAGCTCGCAGCTGACTTTTGACATCGACTTGGCACGTTCACAGACCAATGACAACCCGGTCTATTACATTCAGTATGCTCATGCCCGCCTGTGTAGTGTGGCACGTCAGGCGGAAGACAAAGGTTACAGCTGGTCAGTCGAAACAGCTCAGCCTTGTTTGGATCAGCTGAATACCGATCAGGAACAGGCGGTGTTAAACCTGCTGGCGCGTTTCCCGGAAGTGGTGGAGAAGGCAGCTCGTGAACTTGAGCCGCATCAGATTGCCCAATACCTGCGAGATCTGGCGGCTGCCATGCACTCCTGGTACAACGCCAAGCAGTTTCTGGTGGAAGATGAAGCTGTCCGCACGGCTCGTCTGGCACTGGCTGCTGCAACCCGTCAGGTATTGGTCAACGGTTTGCAACTGCTGGGTGTAACCGCACCAAAATCCATGTAACCCCCTTTGCCTAAGAGGCAGGAGAAACATTATGGCTCGCGACTTTGCCAGCCGTCAGCGTAAACGTAATCAGCCGCAAGGCCAGGAAGCCGCACCGAAAACTCGTGGTGCCGTTCACCGTGCCAGTGAAAAGCCCGCTGAAGCCTCACCGGGGTTGTGGGATCGACTGCCGGGCTGGGGTTGGCTGGCAACCGGGCTGGTGGTGGGTTTTCTGGTGGCACAACTGACACGTCCTTCAGTACCAACACCTCTGGAAGCCAGTGCACCTGTGTCACAACCGGAACGGGCAACAAATGTTGCGCCGCCAAAACAGCCCGTCAAGTCAGCAGAAGCACCCACAACCGCGCAGCCGCGTTTTGATTTTTATACCCTGTTGCCAGAAAGTGAAGTGCTTGCCCCGAAGATTGAGGCTTATCAATCCACCCCTAGAGAAGCCGAAAACCAGCCACGTTTTATGCTGCAGGTGGGTTCTTTCAGAACCACAACAGATGCAGCCCGACTGGAAGAACGTCTTAAAGGGCTGGGTTTTGATCTTATCCGGGTGAATGCAGTGGAAACAGCAGCAGGTGATACCTGGCACCGCGTACAGGTCGGGCCTTATCAGGATCGACGTGTGCTGGCGCGTGCTCAGGATGATCTGGCCAAAGCAGGACTTGAATTCATGCTGCTGCGTTTAAGGGATGAGCCAGAAGCTCAGTCGACAACGCAGCCAGCCAACAGCAATTAAGGAGACCAAATGACCACTATTGTCTGTGTGCGTCGTAATGATGAAGTGGTACTGGGCGGAGATGGCCAGGTATCGCTGGGTAATACCGTGATGAAAGGCAATGCTCGTAAGGTGCGCCGCCTTTATCATGACAAGATTCTTGCCGGTTTTGCCGGAGGTACCGCAGATGCTTTTACCCTGTTTGAACGTTTTGAAGGCCAGTTAGAAAAACACCACGGCCAGCTGGTTCGTGCAGCAGTAGAAATGGCTAAAGACTGGCGTACCGATCGTGCTCTGCGTCGTTTGGAAGCCATGCTGGTGGTGGCCGATGAAACCGCCACCCTCTGCATTAGTGGAACCGGAGATGTAGTGGAACCGGAACACGGTGTGCTGGCGATTGGCTCCGGTGGCAACTACGCACTGGCCGCTGCCCGTGCACTGCTGGAAAACACCGACCTGACGCCCCGTGAAATCGTGGAAAAAAGCTTACAACTGGCGGGTGATATTTGTGTGTTCACCAACCACCAGATGACTATAGAAGGTTTGAAAAAATGAGCAGTATGACCCCCAGAGAAATTGTCAGCGAACTGGATCGTTTTATTGTTGGTCAGGCAGAAGCCAAGCGCTCCGTTGCTATTGCCCTGCGCAACCGCTGGCGCAGAATGCAACTTGATCCTGATCTGCGCAGCGAAGTCACCCCCAAAAATATTCTGATGATTGGTCCGACCGGTGTGGGTAAAACTGAAATTGCCCGTCGTCTGGCAAAACTGGCCAGAGCACCCTTTATTAAGGTGGAAGCCACCAAGTTTACCGAAGTGGGTTATGTGGGGCGAGATGTAGAAACCATCATCCGTGACCTGATGGAATTCGCAGTAAAAATGCTGCGTGAAGAAGCCATGAAAAAGAACCAGCATCGTGCTGAAGATGCTGCTGAAGAACGGATTCTGGATGCGCTGCTGCCTCCGGCGCGTGATCAACACGGCCAGGTTCAGGAAGTTGGTGAGTCTTCCACCCGCCAACTGTTTCGCAAGAAACTGCGTGAAGGCCAGCTGGATGATAAAGAAATCGAGATCGAAGTGGCCGGACCACAAATCGGTGTCGAAATCATGAGCCCACCGGGCATGGAAGAAATGACCCAGCAGCTGCAGAGCATGTTTTCCAATCTGGGGCAGGAAAAACGCCGCACCCGTAAATTAAAAATTCGTGATGCCCAGCGTCTGATCCGTGATGAAGAAGCTGCCCGGCTGGTGAACGAAGACGAACTCAAGCGTGAAGCGTTGGATCTGGTTGAACAGAACGGCATTGTGTTTCTGGATGAACTGGACAAGGTCTGCAAACGCGGTGAAAACGTGGGTGGTGGTGATGTCTCGCGGGAAGGGGTACAGCGTGATCTGCTGCCTTTGATCGAAGGCAGCACGGTGACCACCAAATACGGCATGGTCAAAACGGATCATATCCTGTTTATTGCCTCCGGTGCGTTTCATCTGGCCAAACCTTCGGATCTGATTCCTGAATTGCAGGGTCGTCTGCCGATTCGTGTAGAACTCAAGGCGCTAACGCCAGAAGATTTCCGCCGCATTCTGACTGAACCGGATGCTTCACTGACCCGTCAGGCCATTGCACTGATGGCAACCGAAGGTGTGGAGCTGAGTTTCACCGATGATGGCATCAACCGTATGGCACAGATCGCTTATGATGTGAATGAAAATACCGACAACATTGGTGCCCGTCGTTTACATACCGTGATTGAGCGCCTGCTGGAAGAAGCCAGTTTTGATGCGGATCGCCTGGGCGGCAAGCTGGTGGTGGACGCAGCCTATGTTGAACAACAACTGGGTGAGCTGGTCAAGGATCAGGACTTGTCACGTTACATCCTTTAAATCTCAAGCTATTAAACCTGCCGGAGCTGGATCAAGATGAGCAGTGCACCACAACCGACCAAAATCAACTACAGCAAAAGCCGTCACTGTCTGGAGTTGAGTTATGCGGATGGGCAACAACTGGAACTGTCAGCAGAGTTGCTGCGTGTCTTGTCGCCCTCGGCAGAAGTGCAAGGGCATGGCAATCCCAAGCTTCAGTTTGGTAAAAAAGATGTCCGTATCTGGAAGATAGAACCCGTCGGGCGTTATGCATTAAAACTTGGTTTTGATGACGGCCACGATTCGGGACTCTTCACCTGGGATTATTTTTGGCATCTGGGCAGCAACAAGGATCGCCTCTGGCAGGACTACCTGGATCAACTGGCTGCTGCCGGTGAAAGCCGCGAGCCTAGGCTCATTCCACTGGTTATCGACGCAGGAAAATCCTCATGAATCAGGAAAAAGACAACACCACCCATTTTGGGTATCAACAGGTGCCGGTGGATGAAAAGGTCAAGCGTGTGGCTGGGGTCTTTGACTCGGTGGCCGCCAAATATGACCTGATGAATGACATGATGTCGATGGGTGTTCATCGCGTCTGGAAAAAATTCACCATCGAGCTGTCCGGTGTTCGCAAGGGTCACAAGGTGTTGGATATTGCCGGTGGTACGGGTGACCTGACCATGCAGTTTTCTCGTCTGGTGGGTGAAGAAGGTCAGGTGATTCTGGCCGACATCAACGCCTCCATGCTCAAGGTTGGGCGTGATCGGCTGCTGGATCGGGGTTACGGCGGTAATATCCGTTTTGTACAGGCCAATGCAGAATGCCTGCCGTTCCCGGATAATCATTTTGATGTGGTCACCATTGCCTTTGGTCTGCGTAATGTTACCGATAAAGACAAAGCGCTGCGTGATATGACCCGTATCCTCAAGCCCGGTGGCCGCCTGCTGGTCCTGGAGTTTTCCAAACCCACCAATCCGCTGATGTCCAAAGCCTACGACCTTTACTCTTTCACCGCGTTGCCATTTATGGGCAAGTTGTTTGCTGGTGACAGTGACTCTTATCGTTATCTGGCCGAGTCCATCCGTATGCACCCGGATCAGGACACCCTGAAAGGCATGATGGAAACAGCAGGTCTTAGTGAAGTGGAATACCACAACATGACCTCCGGGGTGGTTGCACTTCACCGTGGTATCAAGCTGTAAACAACTCAGGGAAACCAACACACCATGCAATTACCACTAAGTGCACTGACAGCACTGGAAACTCTGGTGAACCCACTGCTGCGCAAGGCAGTTGCACAGGGTGGTGCCACTGCGATTACCTGGCAAAAACTACAGGATACTTGTGTGGAAATCCGTGTACAGCCCTGGGGTGCTCGCCTGCTGCTGCATGTCACCGCGGATGGTCTGTATTTTTATCGTCAGGGTGAAGATACCCCGGATGCCTGGATGGAGGCCACACCTCAGGCTTATATCAAAATGGCCACTCGCCCGGATGCGGCTTCAGTGATGTTCAGTCCAGAGGTCAAAGTGGGGGGTGATACCCATAAACTGGAGTTGTTACAACAGCTGTTGTCCGGGCTGGGGCTGGATGCAGTAGAGCTGATCAGCCGGGTGACTGGGCCTTTACCCCTGGCCGGACTACAGGCTGGCTTTAGTCAGCTAACAGGTTTTATGCAGCGTTTTGGTGGGTCGGCCATGCAGGATGCCCGTGAATATCTGGATGAAGAAAGTGGACTGTTACCCGGACAAAACAGCCTGCACCTGCTGGAAGATGCTCTCGAAGAGCTGCGACTGGATGTGGATCGACTGGAAGCACGTATCCGTCTGCAAGAGCAGATGGTAAAAAAAGCAGGAGAAGACTAGGTGGGACAACTTTATCGTGCTTTTCGTATTGCCTGGATTGTCATACGTTATCGCCTGGATACCCTGATCCCACTGGATCGCCTGCCTTTTTATCTGGTGCTGGCGTTACGTCTGAACCCCATGCGTTTATTTCCAATGGGTGAACATAGCCGTGGTGAGCGGTTGCGTCTGGCTTTGGAAGAACTGGGGCCGATTTTTGTCAAATTTGGTCAGATGTTGTCCACCCGTCGAGATCTGTTGCCATTTGATGTGGCGGATGAATTAAAAAAACTTCAGGATCAGGTGCCGCCTTTTCCTGCTGCACAGGCAAAAAGTACCATCGAAAAAGCCCTGCGTATGCCGGTGGAAGAAGCCTTTGCCGAATTTGGCAGTGAAGCCCTGGCTTCTGCCTCTGTGGCACAGGTGCATACCGCACAATTACATACCGGTGAACAGGTGGTGGTTAAAGTCATTCGTCCTGGTATCGAAAAAGTCATCCTCAACGATGTGCAGTTGATGTACATGCTGGCGCGTCTGGTGTTGAGACTGGTACCGGATGCCCGTCGCCTGCACCCGGTTGAAGTGGTGTCTGATTATGAAATTAGTCTAATGGATGAGCTGGATTTACAAAAAGAAGCCGCCAGTACCTCTCAGCTCAAGCGTAACTTTCTTAACTCTCCGCTTTTGTATGTGCCTGCCATTCACTGGTCGTTTACCCGTAAAAACCTGATGGTGCAGGAGCGCATCTACGGTGTGCCGGTAGCGGAAGTGGACACCCTGAAGCAGCATAAAGTGAATATGAAAAAGCTGGCGGAACGGGGTGTGGAGATTTTTTTCACCCAGGTGTTTCGTGATAATTTTTTTCATGCTGACATGCATCCCGGCAATATTTTTGTCGATACCACCCACCCCGAGAATCCACGTTACATAGCCATCGACTGTGGCATCGTTGGATCATTAAGTGTGGAGGATCAAAACTATCTGGCGCGTAACCTGCTGGCCTTTTTTAAGCAGGATTATTACGAAGTGGCGCGTCTGCACATCGAATCCGGCTGGGTGGGTGAGGGCACTCGTGCGAATGAATTTGCAGCTGCCATCCGTGCCGTGTGTGAACCTATTTTTGAAAAACCCCTGAAAGACATTTCCTTCGGGCAGGTGTTGCTGGGGCTTTTCCAGACCGCTCGGCGTTTTAATATGGAAGTACAACCCCAGTTGGTGCTGCTGCAGAAAACACTGCTCAACATCGAAGGGTTAGGGCGGCAGCTTTATCCGGATCTGGATCTGTGGACAACCGCCAAACCCTTTTTAGAAAACTGGATGAAGCAACGTGTTGGACCGCGCGGCATCTGGATGAAAGCCAAAGAAAAATTGCCGGACTGGCTGGAACAGATTCCCGAGTTGCCACAACTGGCACACGAAGGTCTGACCCAGTTCCGCAACTGGCAGCAGGGCCATCATGAACAGAGTGTGGTTTTACGTGAAATCCGTAATGAATTAGGCCGCAACCGCCGCAGACAAGGGCAACTGGTACTTGGTGTGCTGCTGCTGTTGCTGGCGCTTTTTTCCGGTGTGGGTGAGCAGTTAATGCCAGTGTTACAGGGTGAATGGCAGCCTTGGGTGCTGGGGCTGACTGGCCTGTTGGTGCTGCTGCGACGTTAGGTGGCTGGTGAGCTGTGGTGCTTTCCGTTATTCTTGACCACCTTTTTTAATCTAGCAGAAGGTTAGGGTTCAGATGAATGATATTCTTCAGCAACTGGTGCAGACTCTGGAAGCACGTAAACAGGCCGATCCAGAAAAGTCTTATGTGGCGCAGTTGCATCACAAGGGCTTGAACAAAATCCTTGAGAAGCTGGGTGAAGAAGCCACCGAAACCCTGCTGGCTGCCAAGGACGCTGCCCTTTCAGGGCAAACGAATGAGGTGATTGCGGAAACAGCCGATCTCTGGTTTCATTCATTGGTGATGTTGTCGCATCTGAATATCAGCCATGAAGCTGTACTCAATGAACTGGCACGCAGAATGGGGCTCTCCGGCCTGGAAGAAAAAGCCAGCCGTGGCAAAAAAACTAATAAACTAACCACAACAAACTGAACAACAGCAGGAGATCAACATGGGCTTTGGTGGCATCAGCATCTGGCAACTACTTATTGTACTGGGCATCATCATTCTGATTTTCGGAACCAAAAAACTGCGTTCACTGGGTGGTGATCTGGGCGGCGCTGTTAAAGGCTTCAAGTCTGCCATGAAAGATGGCGAAAAAGAGGCTGAGGTGGAAGATCTGAAAAAAGATGCCCAAAACCTGAACAAAACCGAAGCAGACAAGGCTCCGATTGATGTCAAGGCAACTCGCACTGACCAGGAGCAGGAGCGCAAGTAAGCGCCCTAAATTATGTTTGATATCGGCTTTTTTGAACTGATGGTGATTGCCATTGTTGGCCTACTGGTACTAGGTCCCGAACGGCTGCCGCAAGCGGTTAGAACACTGGGGCTTTATATCGGTCGGATCCGCAAGGCGGTTTCCGGTATTCAACAGGAAGTCAACGAACAGCTGCAGTTGGAAGAAATGCGCCAGCGCCTGGCTGAGCATGAGCAAAAGGTACGATCCGGGCTGCTGGATGCAGAAAAAAAGCTAGAAAAGGACATGCAAATCGAAGCTGAAAAGGAAAAGGCGACTGCTGATACAGTCAAGCCCGAGGATAAATCTTCATGAGCCACCCAGAGCAACAACCTGAGCCGAATACCAGCGAGTCCACTACCAGTGAACCGGTTGCATCCGCAGGTCATGCACCACTGGTTGAGCACCTGATCGAATTACGTGATCGGGTGCTGCGTATTGTTGTGTCCGTACTGGTGGTGTTTCTGGGGCTGTTCTACTTTGCCAACGATATTTATCTGTTCATCTCTGAGCCGCTGCGTTCTATTCTGCCGGAAGGAACCCAGATGATTGCCACAGAAGTGGCATCACCCTTTCTGACCCCTTTTAAACTGACTCTGTTTACCGCTTTTGTTGCCAGTGTCCCCTACATTCTTTACCAGATCTGGAGTTTTATTGCTCCTGGTTTGTATGAGCATGAAAAGAAACTGGCATTTCCATTGCTGGGTTCCAGTATTGTGTTGTTTTATGCTGGTATGGCTTTTGCTTATTACGCAGTATTCCCCTTGTTGTTTGCCTTTTTTACCACTGCGGCACCCGAAGGGGTTGCGGTGATGACAGACATCAATGCCTACCTGAGTTTTGTGCTGAAATTATTTTTCGCTTTTGGTGTGGCGTTTGAAATACCAGTGGCAACCGTATTGCTGGTTTTGGCCGGGGTCACTTCAGTAGAGAAACTGGCGGCAAAAAGGCTTTATGTTATTCTGGGTTGTTTTGTAATCGCAATGTTACTAACTCCGCCAGATGTTTTTTCACAAACCCTGCTGGCAGTGCCTATGTGGTTATTGTTTGAGGTGGGAGTATTGATTTCTCGCTTTATTCCGCAAAGAAAAGCGGAAGAATAAAACATTTAATTACAATCAATAACAATAACCCTTCCTTTTATTTCTATTTATTTTTTTGTATCAATTGGTAATGGATTGGTAATTGATATACATTGGCTGCATAGGAACCTTAGGTCTGTATATGGAGCGCCAAATGGTAGAAAGCAGCAGGGTTTTATTCGAGGATGATGAGCACCAGTATGTCTGGTTCGGCTGGGAAGATCCAGACAGCGAAGAAAACCTGGTGCAGTCCAACCAGGTGCTGATTATCAACAGGGATCAGGGGTATCTGCTTGATCCGGGCGGTGCATTCATTTTTTCTGAAGTTGCTGCAGAGGTCAGTAAATACCTTCCTCTGAATCAGATACGTTATCTGCTGGCTACCCACCAGGATCCGGATGTCCTGTCTTCAGTTATCTTGTGGCTCAAAGCAACCAATGCCCGTCTGCTGGTATCCCGTCTGTGGGTGCGTCTTGTTTCCCACTTCGGTTTTAGTGACAACAGCCGTCTGGTTGCCATAGAAGATAAGGGTAAAATGATCAAACTGCCTGCCGGTGGTGAAATCATTATGCTGCCAGCTCACTTTTTACACAGTGAAGGCAACTTCTGCTTTTATGATAGCCGCTCAAAAATTCTTTTTTCCGGTGATATTGGTGCTGCAGTATTCCCACGAGGCGAGCGCTACCTGATGGTGGAGGACTGGGAAAAACACATGACCTACATCGAAGGCTTCCATAGACGTTATATGAGTAATAACGCTGCGCTGCGTAAATGGATTTCCATGATTCGCCAGTACCCCGTGGAGATGATTGTCCCGCAACATGGTGCCATTATTGGTAAAAAGCATATTCCGGTATTCTTGGACTGGCTTGAAAATTTGCAATGTGGCACAGATTTGCTGGATGAGTTCTACGGTTTTTGAGCTGGCTCAGTTTCAGGGAGCGTATTTGTCCTAGAGTAGGCAATACCATAAATATAGATTGACATCCTCCCCGCACTAAAAGTACGGGGCTTGTCGCGCATTTTGGTCAACGAGCGTGTTAAAAATCAGGCCAGCTCAAGCACCTTGTCCACCAGTTTAAAAATACCATCCCGTGCTTCAGTGATGCGGGTTGCCAGCATATAAGCCGGTGTGGAAACCACCTTATGGGTGTTATCCACCACAATGTCATCCACGTCACAGGTTTTGTGCAGGCTGCCCATACTGATCATCGCGCCTTCAACTCCGGCATCCTTGCCTACCGTACAGAGGATCCCCGGAGCAATAAGACGTGCAGCAATGGCAGGAGCAATACACATCAACCCGATGGGTTTTCTGGCTTGATAAAATGCTTGTACAAACTGGCGAATACTCGGCTCAACACTGCACTCAGCACCTTCTTCGGCAAAGCTGGAAAAATTCTTTGCTACACCAAAACCGCCCGGCAGGATCACAGCGTCATAATCATCCGGTTGGGCTTGATCCAGTGGCAGTATCTCACCTCGTGCCAGGCGAGCCGCTTCCTGTAGCACATTGCGAGCATGAGCACCTCCGGCCTTACTCTCACTGACTTCTTCACCCTTGCAGTGATCGATGACATGACGTTGTGGCAGATCCGGTGCAATACACTGGTATTCCACGTTTTTTTCATCCAGTCGCAGCAGGGTCAACACCGTTTCATAAATCTCGGCTCCGTCATATACCCCGCAACCGGACAGTAATACAGCAACTTTCTTTTTCATGGCTGTTTTCCTTTTCGTTTTAAAAATTGTTTGAAAAATTCTCAGTGATTATCCTGTGACCTTAGTCACTCGTTACTGTTCAGGCAAGCGTATCCGCTTCAAACCGCTGACGGTACTGATATACTGAGTCACATATTCATCATTTTTTCATTTCGCTGTGTAATGCTGATTCACTCAGTATCACCGCCGGGATTCAAGAGGATCAAAGCGTGCAAATCACTCCCCGCCAATTTCCAGCCACCCGTATGCGTCGTATGCGAGCAGATGATTTCTCCCGTCGTCTGTTGAAAGAAACCCAGTTAACGGTTAACGACCTGCTGGTGCCCTTGTTTGTGCAAGAAGGTGAACAGCTGCGTGAGCCTGTACCCTCAATGCCGGGTGTTGAACGTCTGAGTCTGGATCTGCTGATCCAGGAGGCTCGTGAGCTGGTTACGCTGGGAATCCCCGGTATTGCCTTGTTTCCGGTGGTGGGCCAGGCAGGTAAGAGTGATCTGGCTGAAGAGGCTTATAACCCCAATGGGCTGGTACAGCGTAGTATTCGTGCTCTGAAGGATGCCATACCGGAGCTGGGTATCATTACGGACATTGCACTGGATCCTTATACCTCTCATGGGCAGGACGGTATTATTGATGAACAGGGTTATGTAATGAATGATCGAACGGTGGAAACCCTGGTCAAACAGGCGCTGTCTCATGCTGAAGCAGGAGCAGATGTGCTGGCGCCTTCCGACATGATGGACGGGCGTATTGGTGCCATCCGTCAGGTGCTGGAACAGGAGCAGCTGGTGAACACCCGCATTTTGTCTTATGCCGCTAAATATGCATCAGCCTATTACGGACCTTTCCGAGATGCAGTAGGTTCAACAGCCAATCTGGGTAAAGCCAACAAGTCCAGTTATCAGATGGATCCGGCCAATAGTGATGAAGCCTTGCACGAAGTGGCACTGGATCTGGCAGAAGGCGCAGATATGGTGATGGTGAAGCCCGGCATGCCTTATCTTGATATCGTGCAGCGGGTAAAAACCCAGTTTGGAGTGCCCACACTGGTGTATCAGGTCAGTGGTGAATATGCCATGCACATGGCGGCCATCGAAAAAGGCTGGCTGACTGAAGCGGCGATGCTGGAAGCTTTGGTGTGCATCAAACGGGCAGGCTGTGATGGCATTCTTACTTATTTCGGCAAACGCGCGGCACAGTTGCTGAATCAATAAAAATACAAGGAATTTGTTTATGAGTGATAACAAAAATCTCTCAGTGGAAGAACCGCCATTAGAGCAGGAGGCCGCAGCGACAGATGATGCTACCAAGAGCGGACAGAATCAGGCGCCTCGTGCCACCCTGCGTATCAACCAGGGAAAAAGTGGTGTGCGCCGCCGCAAACCGGATGACAGCGTGGATCTGGATGCCCCGGATTTGTATTTCAACCGTGAGCTGTCACACCTGCAGTTTAATATCCGTGTACTGGAACAGTCGCTGGATGCCAGTCATCCACTGTTGAACCGCATGTTGTTTCTGTTGATTTTTTCCAACAACATGGATGAGTTTTTTGAGATCCGTGTTGCCGGTCTGCGCCGTCAGGTGGCTTTTGATCGGGAAAAATCCGGTGTGGATGGTATGCGTCCCACTGAGGTGCTGAAAGAAATCTCACGCATCAGCCATGAGCAGGTGGAGCGCCAGTACAAAATTCTGAATGAAGTGCTGATCCCCGCGCTGGAAGAAAGACAAATCCATTTTATCCGCCGTGATCAGTGGACCGCTCAACAAACCGCTTGGGTGGAAGACTTTTTTAACAACGAAATTCTGCCGGTGATCAGTCCTATTGGTCTGGATCCATCACACCCTTTCCCGCGTCTGGTGAATAAAAGCCTTAACTTTATTGTATCGCTGGAAGGCAAGGATGCCTTCGGGCGGGAAGGGGGCATGGCGATTCTGCCGGCACCTCGATCTCTTTCGCGCCTGATTCGTTTCCCGGATGAGTTGTGTGAAGGTGGGGATAACTTTGTGTTCCTGTCCTCGATGATTCATGCCCATGCCGAGCTGTTGTTCCCCGGCATGAAGGTCAAGGGTTGTTACCAGTTCCGCATTACCCGTAACGCCGATTTAACTGTGGACTCCGAGGATGTATCCGATCTGGCCAGCGCTCTGCGTGGTGAGCTGTTATCCCGTCGTTATGGTGATGCAGTACGGCTGGAAGTGGCCGATAACTGCCCGGATGAGCTGGTCACCTTTTTGCTGAAGCAGTTTAATCTGACCGAAGAAGAGTTATACCGCGTGAATGGTCCGGTGAACCTGAACCGCATGATGGCGGTGATGGGGCAGGTCAAACGCCCGGATCTGGAATATGCACCGTTTACTCCTGGCCTACCAAAACTGCTGCGCAAAGACGAAGGCTCCATTTTTAACGCCATACGTCAGGGTGATATTCTGCTGCATCACCCCTATGAAAGTTTTTCACCAGTTGAGGATCTGCTAAGAGAGGCAGCCAGTGATCCTGACGTGGTTGCCATCAAACAGACCCTGTATCGCACCGGACCGGACTCCAATATAGTGAGTGCACTGGTGGAAGCAGCGCGTAACGGCAAAGAAGTCACCGTGGTGATTGAGCTGCGTGCCCGCTTTGATGAAGCCGATAACCTGACACTCGCCAGCCGTTTGCAAGAGGCCGGTGCCATAGTGATTTATGGGGTGGTGGCTTACAAAACCCACGCCAAGATGATGCACCTGCTGCGCCGCGAGAATGGTCGTTTACGCCATTATGCCCATCTGGGCACGGGTAACTACCACGCTAAAACAGCCCGACTTTACACTGATTATGGTTTGCTGACTGCCAATCAGGAACTCTGTGAAGACGTACACAAGGTGTTTTTACAGCTGTGTGGTATGGGGCAGGTATTAAACATGCACAAGCTGCTGCATGCGCCCTTTACGCTGCACAAACGCCTGGTGGAGATGATTGAACGGGAAGCCGAATATGCCACGGCAGGCAAAAAAGCGCGTATAGTCATCAAGACCAACTCAATTACTGAACCCAAACTGATCAAGGCCATGTACAAAGCCAGTCAGGCCGGTGTCAGTATTGATCTGATAGTACGTGGCACCTGCTGTCTTAAACCGGGGATTCCAGAGGTATCGGAAAATATCCGTGTGCGCTCAATTATCGGGCGGTTTCTGGAACACACCAGGGTGTTCAGCTTTTACAACGATGGCAAGGAAGAAGTGTATTGTGCCAGTGCCGACTTTATGGAACGTAACATGTTCCATCGGGTTGAGACCTGCTTCCCGCTGCTGGAACCCAGACTGGCGAACCGGGTACGCAAGGATCTGGAAACCTTTCTGCTGGATAACTGCCAGAGCTGGGAGTTGCAAAGTGATGGTTCCTACCTGCTGAACTCACCTGCCGAAGGCAAGGATGAGGTCAGCGTGCAGGAAACCATGCTGGCAGCTTATGCTGAAAAGGTTAGTTGATCACCGACCCTTTTTTAATCCCTGCGCTTCTAAAACATCAGGCCACGTCTATAGTGGCCTGAGCTGTTTGCAGTATGTTAGGCTTTGACATCTGGTCTAATACAATTATTTCATATATTAAAATTCTGAGGTTATTTATGTCGGACAAGATCAACTCACCGCAGCGGGCAGGTTTTTGCTGGATCAAACCCGAGCAGTGGCAGCGGTTACTGGAAGTGGCTGAAGATCGTGATCGACTTGAATCCAGCTGGGAAGAATGGGAAGCAAAAAGTCTGGAAATGATTGAGGTGTTTGCCACCCGTGATATTCAGATTGAAAAGGTGCCCGTGGATGTGGAAGCGCTGCTGGCCTGGTGTCAGCAGCGCGAAAAACCAGTGAATGCCTCTACCCGTGCGGAGTATGTCACCGCCCTGATGATGGAGCAGAAAAAAGTACTGACTGGTGAGTTCACCCGTCACTGAGTCATTTTATGCCTCAGCTTTTTTGTCACTCAGCTCTTTCAGCCACTGGGGATCGAAGTTCTGCAGATCGGTATCCAGCCCCAGTGTCTGCATCTGCTGTTCGGTGGCGATTTTCTCCACCCGCAACTCCAGTATGCCGGTGTCATTACCTTCCAGCCGGTGCATTTGTTCCAACGCCAGATGGTAAAAACGTAAAACTTGTAATGCGCGGGGATGCCCAGACTCAGCCAGGGGACGAACCCGGTGCATGATGTTGGTGATCCGCATCAGGTTGCGTTTCAGGTGCCAGGCATACAGGGCTTCGGCCATAAAAGGCTGGTTGCCCAGATAAAAGCGCACCAGTAAAACCGTTGTAACGGCACCCAAGCCCACACCCAGCAGGTTAAGCCGGAAATTATTGCCGCCCGGTGCACCCCAGATCAGTACCAGTGCAGAAGACAGGCTCATTGCCAAGGCAGCAAAAACCACAATAACAATTAAACTGCTCTTGCGTGTACGCTGGCGATAGGTTTCCGGATCCAGGTTTTTGAAGGCGAACATGTTGATCCTTTCAGGGTAAGACGGGTTCGGGTTGAGAAGCCGCCATTTTAACCTGCAGCGCCAGTTCGTGCAGGCTTTCAGCGGTGTTTTCCCAATCCATGCAAGGGTCTGTCATTGACTGGCCGTACACTCCGGATTCTGCGGTCAGGGCTTGCTGGCCAGCTACCAGGAAACTTTCCAGCATCACACCCAGCAAAGGACTGCCTTGTTGCAGCTGTTGCCCCAGGTTCTTGAGTACTTCTCGCTGCCGAATCGCCACCTTGCCACAATTGGCATGGCTGGCATCCACCATCACTCTGGGATTAAGACCGGCGGTTTGTAATGCCTTGCTGGCTTTAAGCAAATCTTCACGCTGGTAGTTGGGGCCATCATGCCCGCCACGCAGTACCAGATGACCATAAGGATTACCCGGTGCCTGACACATCATCAGTTGTCCGGCGGCATTAATACGGGTAATCGGCTGGGGTTGTGAAGCGGCACGAATGGCATGGACAGCAACATCAACACTGCCATCAGTACCATTTTTGAAACCCAGTGCGCCAGGCAGATGGCTGGCCATTTCACGGTGAGTCTGAGATTCAGTGGTGCGAGCACCCAGAGCATACCAGCTGACCAGATCATCAAAGTAGGGTGCCAGATGAGGATTTAATGCTTCCGTAGCAACGGGTAAACCCAGCGCGGCCACATCCCGCATCAACTGGCGACTGACCGCCAGACCTTCATTCAGGCGGCTGCTGCCGTCCCGATCCGGATCATTCACCAGCCCTTTCCAGCCCAGGCAGGTGCGGGGTTTTTCGATATACACCCGCATCACCAGCAACAGGCTGTCTGCCACCTGCTGCTGCAGAGTTGCCAGCTTGCGGGCATAGTCCAGTGTGGATTCGCGATCATGGACTGAGCAAGGCCCAACCACTACCAGTAAGCGGGAATCCTGACCCAGCACCAGCTGTTGAATGGTATGGCGTTGCTGATTGATCTGCTGTTGCAGATGAGTGCTCAGCGGCAGTCGTTGTCGCAGTTGTGCAGGTGTATCCAGTCGCTGTTCAGTTTGTTGCATCATGCTGTTCATGGTTACTTTTCCTCATAAAAAAACCCCGGTGGAGACTACACCGAGGTTTTTTTATGCCTGGGCAGCCTCATGGCGCCCGAAAGTCAGATTTCAGACGCAAACAGATCTGCTAAACCAATAGCCATAAAAAAAGCCAGCCGCAGAAGCGGTGGATTTCAGCTGGGTATTGGAGTTCAGGGACATAATTGCGCCTTCAAGAATGAATTAACTAACGGCAAGTCAAACACAGGGCAGGGTGTTATGCAAGTTTTTCTGACGGGCGTTCTGCCATGCCTTGTACCGGATATAAGGTGTAAAGGTGAAAAAACTCTTCGCGGGAGAAGGTGCTGATCAGGTTTTTGCTGTAGGCAATTTTGCGGTTACGTTGCAGATCAAACCCTTTATAACCCAGTAGCTGCAGGCAATGGGGGCAAACACTGCGGCTGGCTTCCTTGCCGGATGCAGGCAGGTGGCCGGTACGGCGGGTGCTGATCCAGACGGCCTGGCTGGAGTCCCAGCCAGCAGTGACTAAACACTGAGCCAGATGATAATCAGCAGCGTCCTCCAGATACACCACCAGCCGGGTATTTTTTAATCCCCAGGTCAGATCGGCAAAACGCCGGATTTTAAACAAGGGTAAACGCTTGCCCTGCTGATCCAGCTCGGATCTTTCACGTCCGGTGAGGTGTTTTGCCGCATTAAACAACTCAAAGTGACCGGCTTTACGTGCGCCCATAGTCAGGCGCAGATGTTGAAAGGGTTCAAACTCAGCAAAGTCCGGTAGTTTCATGCTTTCACCTTCATGCTTCCACCTTCATTGTCCTGCCTGCAAGGGGCGGCGGTGACTTTCCAGTAGGGTGCGAATGCGCGAGTCGGCATCGGTGCGAACACGAAACTCCACCCGGCGTGATAGTTCAGGATTCTCACTGCCATCAGCATTTAAAATCGGGTGGGAAGACGATAAACCGTTGGCTGTGAGGTTGCGTTTTAACCAGGCTTGTTCATGGCTGACTTGATCCAGACTAATCACGTACTCCAAACTGGAGCGGGTGCGCTCCTGTGACAGGCGCATGTTGTTGATATAAGCTTCATTGGCATTACGGGCATTGGTCCAATCGCTGGAGGTATGGCCTTCGATACGAACCTCTTCAATGTCTTCGCGGTAGCGTTCAGAGGTGATGACACGAACATAGCGAGGAAAAAAATCAGCCATGATTGCCTCAAAAGCAGGGCGTAACCGCGCCGACCCCAGCTCGAATAACACACCGCTGTCCTGAAAGGTAATCACCAGATCCGGCGTTAACTGAGCACCCCAGCGTGGCAAGTCAGTTTCAAACTCATTCATCAAATCCTTGTAGAGGGCTTCACGCAGATCCAGATAAACCTCAGCCACTTCCCGCATCCGTTCACTTTCCTTCTGCACGATCACCATAAACACCACGGCAACCAGCAGAAACACCATCATCAGACCAGCCATCAGGTCACTGACAGAAATCCAGTGGGCGCCTTCTTCACCGGCGAGGGTTTCTTCTTCCTGATTCTGCATCATGGGGTTCAGGCTCCGCTGTTTTTGCCGGTTTTATCCAGCTGCTCAGCAACGCGCACCAGCTCACGCAGCTTATCGGTCAGCGGGGTGTAGTCACTGACAAACTTCTCCGATAAGGCCGCCAGCTGGCTACCGAAGGTTTGCAGTGAGTGAGTGAGTTCATGCTCCAGTGCCGCATCCATCCGCACCAGCTGCTGTTCGGTACGATCCAGCGTGCGATCCGTATGTTTCTGCTGGCGTGCCAGTTGTTCATCCAGCCGTAAACCCAGCACTTCGTTCAGGGTTTCCACGCTGTCGGCCACCCGCTTGGCGGAGTTTTCCATCAGGCGCTGCATCTGCAGATGCTGGCGCTCCAGCTGACCGGCCAAGCCATCGGTCAGGGTATGAATCCGTTCTTCCAGTTTGGGTAAACCGCCACCGGCCTTGTTGACCAGATTGGCGAGGGAATCCAGATACTTGCCCAGCGATTCTGATTGCTGCTGCAAACCACCCATCACACTGCCAAGGGTTTCTGCCACCTCGTTAAATGCTTGGGTGTGTTCCACCATGGTTTTGTAAGCTTCGGTGGCTTTATCCAGCACCTGACCATTGGCGCGTTGTTCATTCAGCAAGGATTCCAGCTCTTCTTTATAGTTATCCTGCCACTGCAACATTTGCCCTACGGCCTGATTCAGCTGCTGGAAGTTTTCACCGTACTGGGTGCCAATCTGCTGATTAAAATCAGCCAGCAGGTGTTCCAGTGCGGATACCAGCGCTTTGGAATTGGCATCAGCCATTTTCTGCTGATAATCACCGATGCCCTCAGAAAACTTCTTCAGGCTGGCTTCCAGGCGTTGTTCATTGGTTTTAAGGTATTCATCCATACGAGTCAGGCCGGAATTTTTCAGCAGCAGACGAATATCACCCAGCAGGGTTGCCAGATCATCCATGGTGGCGCCGGTGACCTGCACACTGCCATCCATGCCGCGTACATGATTGAGCACATGGCGCATTTTAATGGTCATGGCACCCAAAAGACCGGCAATGGATGACCAGAAGGCAGTTTTTAAACCTTCTATCAACTGCGGCACACTGCCTTCCACATCGGCCGCATCAAAATCCATCAAACCCAGCGCAATACCCAGAAAAGTACCAAAAATACCCACACTGGTGAGGATGGATGGAGCTGCATTCACAGTACGCAGGGAATAAACAGAGCCATGAAAGTAGGCGGTCATACCTGCAATCAGCAAGATAAAAAACAGAGTCAGTGGTGAGAAGGCTGTCAGCAGATGCATGGGGTTATCGATGCTCCGGTAAAATGACCTTGAAGTTTACCTTTTTGCAGGGATGATCCGCTACAATGTGCCGGTCGATTTCGCTACAGGATAACATTTGTGAATAAAGCCAAGGTTTTTGCTTACAGCCAGTATTTGTTGCCGCAACACCTGTTATCCCGCTTGGTCGGGAAACTGGCCGATTGCCGTATCGGCTGGATTAAAAACACCCTGATTCAAAACTTTGCCAAGCGTTACCAAGTGAATATGAGTGAAGCCAGGGTGGAAGATTTAACCGCCTTCGCCAGTTTTAATGATTTTTTCACCCGTGAGCTGAAACCGGATGCACGGGAAATTACGGCTGACCCCTTGCAGCTGGCTTGTCCGGCGGACGGTGCCATCAGTGAACTGGGTTCATTACAACACGGGCAACTGCTGCAGGCCAAAGGCATCAACTACAGTCTAACCCGTTTGCTGGGTGGTGATGTGGAGCGTGCCAAACCCTTTATGGGGGGCAGTTTTGTCACCATCTACCTGTCGCCAAAAGATTACCATCGGGTGCATATGCCACTGGACGGTCGCCTGCTGGAAACAATTTATGTACCGGGTGATCTGTTCTCGGTGAATCAGGCCACTGCCGATCACATCCCCAGCCTATTTGCTCGTAATGAACGCCTGGTGGCTTTTTTTGAAACACCAGCAGGGCCGATGGCATTAATACTGGTCGGTGCCATGATTGTGGCCGGTATCGAAACCCTCTGGGATGGACAGGTGGCACCGCCTGTGCGTCAGGTGAAAATTCGTGACTTCAGTGATCCACAGCCGGTGGTGCTGGAAAAAGGCGAAGAAATGGGGCGCTTTAAACTGGGTTCCACCGCCATTCTGGTGTTTGGTCCAGAGGCCGTGCAGTGGCGTGAAGACCTGCAAAACGGCACCCCGGTACGCTTGGGTGAAGCAATCGCTACCCTTAAAATCGGAACATAATGGCACCAAACATGCCACTGATCTGATCCCGATCTACCAAAGGGCTGTCGGTGGCAGACTCTGGTAACCAGCGGGTGCGGGCGGCTAGCATCAGTGATGTGCGGGGTGTGACTGAATACATGCCAGTGAGCCCCAGGCTGGGTTGCCAGCCTGCATCAGCAGAATAAGCGCTGCGCCAAGTGCGAGATTCACTCTGGGTCACACCGTAGTAATAATCCAGTAGATCAGCACTCATCCAGCTCAGGCTGGCAGAAGGTGTAATAGCCAGTTTTCTGTTGATCATCCAGCGATAACCATAACTGGCACTGACTTCCTGCCCTTCGTGTTTACCCAGCAAATCGGTGACCGCTTTTAATGTCACCTGATGAAACCCCTGACGTGCAACAAAACCGACACCACCATCCAGCGACCAGCCTCGTTTATCCATACCCTGCAGGTATACCGAGTCACTGGCGTGATAACCTTCCAGTCGTCCACTGGCCAGTAGTGCAACTCGGTAGTTGCGCTGGCGATCACCGGCTCTCCAGAGGTAATAGCCGGCCTCAATACCACGAAAATATCCCTTTTCACCTTCGTAGGCTATAAAAGCCGGGATAGTGTTGGGGTTGGAGTCCACACCCCTGTATGGGCTTTGTCCCTGAGAAAAACCGATACCGGCGCTTACTCCTACATTGGCAAAAGCCATTGTCTGACCCAGAGTAAGAGTCAGTAGCAGAACAATCATTCCTGCCTGATAACGCATGATTAACCTCATATAACTGCTGAGAGAATGAAAAAAGGTTTATAGATCAGCTAGAATGCAGCATAAAGATGCAGTCGGAAAGGCACAATGCAAAAACTGATAAAAAAGCTGGTGCTCTGGTGGTGGCGGCTGCTGGCTCTGGTTGCCCTGGGTCTGTTGGTATTGCTAGCAACTAATGCCTGGTTTGTAGCCAAAACAGCTGATCGTGCCATGCACCCGGATCAGGGCTGTAGTGATGCTTATGAAGTGGCGCTGGTATTTGGTACCAGCCAGTACCTGCGTTCTGGCCGATCTAATCCCCACTATTATGGCCGTATCAATCTGGCTGCTCAACTCTACCACAAGGGCAAAGTACAACACCTGCTGCTGTCCGGCGACAATCGTACCCAGTATTACAACGAGCCGGGGCGAATGCAGCAAGATTTACTTGAAAGAGGTGTGCCGGAAGAAGCCATGACATTGGATCATGCCGGTTTTAGCACCTTTGACAGCCTTAAACGCAGCCGGAATGTGTTTGAACTCAACCGCCTGTTGCTGATCACCCAGGATTATCACTTGCCCAGAGCCTTGTTTATTGCGGATAGTTTACAGCTGGATACCCAGGGGTGTGCGGCGCGCGGGCCGGAATGGAGTGGTATGAGAAGGTTGTGGGTGCGAGAGGTGGCTGCTCGTTTGCGCACTCTGGGGGATTTGTACATCTGGCATCGGGAGCCCCGCATCCTGGGTGATCCCGAACCCATCTCGCTGTAAATTGCTTGATGGGTTGCAGGCAAAATCAGGCTTTAGTAATCAAGGCCTGTTTATGTTGTTTGAGATCAGCAAATTCCTGCTCATAAAAGAAGGATTCTTCACCCAGTGCCGGTTGCAGATGATTCAGCCAGGTGGCTTCTTCATCATACTTTGCAAAAAACGGGCGCTGCACCCAGTCGGCCTTGCGACCCTGGATAAAACGCAACACAAACACCTTCTCACCCTTGATTTCCGTAATACCCTGAATTTCCACCTTGCCGGGATCAGCTGACATGGATGGCCCACGAGCCGTGCGGCACAAACCTGGCACTTGCTGCATGGCTTCACGGTAAATCTCCCAGGCACGTACCAGTGGTACCTCAAAATAATGTCGTGCACCGGTATCCCGTTCCACAAACATATAATAAGGAATCATGCCCTGCTGCACCTGCATCTTCCACATTTTTGCCCACTGATCCGCGTCATCATTAATATGCTTCAGCAGTGGTGCCTGAGTACGGATTTCTGCACCGGTTGCACGAATACGACGCACCGCCTCGCGGCAAACATCAGTATCCATCTCTTGCCAGTGATTAAAATGTGCCATAAAAGCAATGTGTTTACCGGCAGCAATCAGCTCTCGGAACAGCTGCAGGACTTCATGAGCATCATCATCGGTGACAAAACGATAGGGCCAGAAGCTCAGACTCTTGGAGCCAATGCGGATATTCTGCACATGCGCCAGTTCCGGCTTCATTAACCCTTCAAGATACATGCGCAGGTGTTTGGCCTTCATCACCATTGGATCACCGCCGGTCAACAGCAGGTCGGTGACTTCTTGATGTTCAGCCAGATAAGCGTGTAAAGATTCCGCCTCGCTGGATGAAAAACGCAGTTCCTTGTCACCCACAAACTGCGCCCAGCGGAAACAGAAGGTGCAATAACTGTGGCATACCTGCCCCTGGCTGGGGAAAAACAGCACTGTTTCCTGATACTTGTGCTGCATGCCCGGCAACGGCTGGCCATTCAGCATGGGCAGATTCATATCCATCTGCCCGGCAGGGTGGGGATTCAGCTCAGCACGAATGCGATCCACGGCTTCTTTTAACTCTGCAGCAGCAGCTTCACGTTTCAGCAGCTCAGCCACTTCTTCAAAGTGTTCCGGTTTTAACATACCGCGCTGCGGAAAAGTCAGCTGAAAAACCGGATCATTTGGTACAGCAGACCAGTCAATCAGCTCATCAATCACATAATCATTCACACGAAATGGCAGCACCTGGCTGACCACCTGCATATCAAAACGCAGATCCTCAGGCAGCTGCTGCAGTGCCTGGATTTTATCGAGCTGGCGCTGGGTGTACACCTTGAAAGGGCGAGCCTCAATGGCCGGAGTGTCAAGCGTCACACGCTGGTTCATGGTCGTCTCCTCTGTAAACAGTGGTTATAATTATTTATTATTGTGACTGCTCCCCGCCCTAAGCGCTAAAGCGCCACGGGCGAGGCTTCCAACTT
>NZ_JACUUA010000259.1 GCF_014859565.1 Marinospirillum sp.
CAACCCCATTATCCGGGTAGCAGGCTTTCTTTAAAACTGTCCGAACTATTGTTCTCGAAAAGCTTGTCGAAAAGGTTGATATGTTCACACCTCATCAAAGCACCTACTTTGCTCATTGGCTGACCCAGACAGGGAAAATTTCGAATCAGGTTTCAAGAGCCATGGCGTCGGCACGGGTCGACATGAACCCCCATCAGATTGAAGCAGCATGTTTTGCGCTTAAATCCCCTCTGGAAAAAGGGGTGTTGCTGGCAGATGAGGTTGGCTTGGGTAAAACCATTGAGGCCAGTCTTGTCATGGCGCAAAAATGGGCAGAGAACAAACGCAAGATTTTACTGATTGTCCCTGCATCATTACGTAAACAATGGCACCAGGAGCTGGCAGACAAGTTTGAGCTGCCCTCTACAGTGATCGACAGCAAGGTTGAAGGTGAGTTCAGGAAACAGGGTATCTCCAATCCATTTGAGCAAGAAGGCCAGATTGTTATCTGCTCCTATGAATATGTGGCTCTCAGGAAGGATAAAGTTGCTTTGGTATCCTGGGATCTTGTGGTATTTGATGAAGCGCACAAGCTACGTAACATCTATCAGAAAAGTACCAGTAAACGAGCTAAGGCAATTGTCAAGGCAACAGCAAATGCTGAAAGCAGGATTATGCTTTCAGCAACACCTCTCCAGAATAATTTGATGGAGTTGTATGGCTTGGCACAGGTTGTTGATCCACACCTCTTTGGTGATGAAAAATCCTTCAGGATGCTTTATGTCAACCGCCAGAAGAGCGGCAAGGCACTGGAGGATTTAAAGCAGCGAATCAGACCCCTGTGCCATCGCACCTTGCGCCGACAGGTACAGCAAGAGGGTGGAATCAACTTTACTAACCGTTATTCATTGACTCAGGATTTTACACCTGAGGTGGAAGAGTGGGATTTATACACCAAGCTGTCTCACTATTTACAGACGCCAAATCTCCTGGCGATCAATCCAAAAGCCATTCATCTGGTCAGTATTGGACTGAGAAAAATTCTGGCTTCATCGTCTTTTGCTGTAGCAGAAACTCTGAAAGGCATGTTAGAGCGACTGAAAGAAAAACAACAACTGAATGAAAATATTCTCAGTGATATCGAAGACGCTGATGATTGGCTGGACCAAGAATTTGAGGATGATGGTGAATCAGGCGAAAAACCGCCAAACCAGTTACAGCAAGAAATGGATGTTCTGACAGAATGTTATGAAATGGCTCGCCAGATCACCTCCAATGCCAAAGGGGATGCACTGCTGACGGTGCTTGAAAAAGCCATGAAAATGACTGAAAGCCTTGGCGGAAAGCGCAAGGCGGTCATTTTTACTGAATCCTGTCGCACGCAGCAGTATCTGAAAACACTCCTGGAACAGCAGGGCTACGCCGGTCGTGTTGTTTTACTTAATGGCTCAAATAACGACCCATCATCAGTACAGATTTATCAGGCATGGAAAAAACGGCATGAAGGGTCTGCTCGCATCAGCGGTTCAAAAACTGCAGACATGAAAGCAGCACTGGTCGAGCATTTTCGGAGTGATGATGCCGACATCCTGATTTCAACAGAAGCAGGTGGAGAAGGTATCAACCTGCAATTCTGCTCCTTGTTAATCAATTACGATTTGCCCTGGAATCCACAGAAAATTGAGCAGCGCATTGGTCGAGTACACCGCTATGGCCAGCTGCATGATGTTGTTGTTGTTAATTTTGTCAATCGAAGAAATCCAGCAGATAAACGCGTTTTTCAGTTACTAAGTGAAAAACTCAAGTTATTTGAAGGGGTTTTTGGTGCTTCAGATGAGGTTCTGGGTGCCATTGAAGGTAATATTGATATTGAAAAGCGTATCTATGAGATTTATCAGAAATGCCGAACCACTGAAGCCATAGAGCAGGCTTTTGATCAACTGCAGGAAAGCCTCAAAAGTGTACTGGAAGTTCGTGAAGCTGCAGCACGAACCACCTTGCTGGAAAATTTTGACAGAGATGTTGTTGCTTCACTGAAAACCCGGCGTGATGAAAGTAATGATTTTCTGAAAGAGTATGAACGGGTGCTGCTGGATCTCGCACGGGCAGAACTGTCAGAAGCTCAGTTTGGTAGCAATCATTTCTTTTATCAGGATCGACGTTATGACCTGACCTGGGGTATGGCTCAGGAGCAGAACTCGGAGTTTTTTCGTTTACAGGCTACAGAGCACTATCTGGCATGGGATCTGATTCGTAAAGCAAAAAACAGGCAGCTAGACCCAGTACATCTGACTTTTCATTATGATCGTCTGGTTGGGCATTACAGTTCACTGAAACCCTATATTGGGCAATCCGGTCAGATGGCTGTTTTTGAAACCAGTTTCACCTATAACAAAGGCAACACCCGTACTCGGCATCTGGTTGTTTTGGCGCAGACAGATCAAGGTGAGCGGCTTTCAGCTGAAATGGCCGAACATCTCTTGTGCATTCCAGCAGAATCCGTGCCGATGATGGAAGAATTGCCAGAAACCCTGTTTGCAGATTGGCGTGAAGAAGCACTTGCAGGGCTTATAAAACACACAGAAACTGAACTGGAGCAGTATTTTGAACAGGAGTCAGACAAGCTGGAGCGTTGGGCGCAGGATCAACGTGAAACCCTGATGCAGGTCGTTGAAGAGCTGAGCAGCCAGATTCAGCAGTTCAAGAAGGAAGCAAGGCAGCTGGCCTCCACCACCGAGAAAATTCAGGCGAAAAAGGCACTGCGTAAACTGGAGCGTCAGCGTGATGATGCCTTGGCTCAGTATCATGACTCAAGAAAAAAGATAGAGCAGGAAGAAGATCGGCTGCTGGATGAAGTCAGTGAAAAGCTGGAGTTGACCCACAAAGTCACACCTTTATTTACGCTGCGCTGGACACTGGCACATTGAATCTGAACAGGAAGCCCACATGCACCATGAAAAACTGACCAGAGAGCTGATGTACCATGTCCGCCTAGGTGAAGACTCCAGTATTGAGTTCAAAGCCGTTAAACTGGATGGCTCTAAGATTACTGAGCCTCACAAGGACAAAATGGCGCACGAAATGGCAGCCTTTGCCAATGGTCAGGGTGGCCGACTGGTCATCGGCGTGGATGATAAAACCCGTGATGTACAAGGAATTGACGAACACTGCGTAGCCACAGTTGAGGAGTGGATTGTTAATATCAGCCAGCACAACATTAATCCACCACTGCGCATTGACACCTACCTTGTGCAACTGCCAGACAAGCAAGGCAACTTAAAAACAGTGATCAGCGTGGAAATTCCTCGCAGTATTTCGGTACACCAGAGTGCAGGGCGTTATTACCAACGTATTGGTTCCACCAAACAGGAAATGAAACCGGAAGTACTGGCAAGATTGTTTCAGCAGCGGTCACAGGCACGACTCATCCGTTTTGATGAATCTCTGGTGCCGGGCACAGCTTACACAGATATTGATACCAGCCTTAAGCAACGTTTTTTAAAGCCTCATACTCCGGAAAAAGAACAGCTTCACAAACTGCACCTCACTGCCAGAGATGATTATGCCGAAGGCCTCTCGGTTTGTGGTGTGCTGCTGCTAACACCCGATCCTACCCAGTGGCTGACAAATGCCTACATCCAGTGTGTTTGTTACAGCGGTACAGAAAGGGATGCTCAGGATCAACTGGATGCCATGGATCTGACCGGCCCGCTGGATCAACAAATCAATGCCGCTCTGGATTTTGTCAAAAAAAACATGCGCGTTCAGGCGATCAAAACCCTTGGCAGAATTGATATTCCGCAGTATGACCTTGGAGCCGTTTTTGAAGCCGTAGTGAATGCGGTTGCCCATCGGGATTATTCCATGACGGGTCGACGCATTCGCCTGCATCTGTTCGCCGACCGACTGGAGCTTTATTCACCGGGGCAATTGGCTAACAGTCTGACACTGGATGGCCTGATGGAAAATACCGTTACTCGTAATGAAGCACTGGTTAACTTGTTGAGTCGTTATTACCTGGCTCGTGAAGAAGCCGGTCGCCAGGCGCTGATTGAGCGCCGGGGAGAGGGTGTACCCCTTATTATCAATCGCAGCAAGGCACTGAGTGGCAGAGAACCTGAATACCGCATGGTGGATGACAGTGAACTATTGCTTACCATCTATGCTGCTGACAAAAACAGC
>NZ_JACUUA010000260.1 GCF_014859565.1 Marinospirillum sp.
GAATACTGCCACTTTTTAAGCTGCAGAATAAAAACAGCACGATCAGCAGCAGTATCGGGTTTTAGAAGTGAACGCCGAGAGAAACGGTGAAGCTGTCCAGCTTATAGTTGCTGTCCATGTCCAGGCGTTCATATTCTGCCCTCACCAGCAGTGAGGAAAGATTGAGCTGGGCACCGATACCATAAAGTGGATCCGTACCACTTTGGTTTTGCAGGTTGATACTGCTGTCACCCAAGTTGCCCCGTACATCAGTGTCCCAGTAGTTCAGGCCAAGGCGTCCGTAAACAGAGGCAACCTGACCGAGCGGAATATGGCCAAGCACACTGGCACCATAGGCTTTGGTTTGGATGTCTGTATTGGCAATGCTGTTGCCTCGCAGCCTGACCTTGCCCAGATCAGTGTAATTGGCTTCTACTGCAAAGATGGGGTTGATGCGGTAACCAACAAAACCTTTGTAGGTATTTTTGGAGTCCCTGGCATCAAAATCATCGGTGCCTGCTTCAATGAAGTCGCTGACTTCCTCGGATGAGTTTTCCAGCGAACTGAAGCCTAAACCAATACCGGTGTAAAATCCTGACTGGTTGTCCTGAGCCAAAACTGCAAAACTGCTGAAAAGCAGGGTGGTAGTAAACAAGCCGCCAAGTACCCGATGTTTGATATTCATATTTATACCTATTTTGATTAAACAGTCGCTGCTGATTTGCAGTGGACTTCAGGATCCAATGTTGCAAGGGATAGCGGCATGGGTCGGTACGCTGGCATACAAACCGTGAAAAAAATGAAAATACTGATATGGATGCTGCTGTTGTTACTGCTGACTGGCTGCAGTAACAAAGTTGAAGATGTGCCATTGATGTTTCTGGTCACCCATGCATCATCCTTTGATGGGCGGCAGGTACAGGTCAGTGGCGTGGTACGCGGTCTGGCTGAGCCGGAACACTACTGGCTGGAAGATGAGCAGCTGAATCGGGTGGGTTTGCATCCAGCCAGTGCCGCCCGTGCTTACTTGGATCAAACGGTGATGGTGACGGGTCGCTTCTCGGCAGATCGCAGCAAAGGCCGCCACCTGCGTGGTATTCGGGTGTTGAGTGAATGACAGGATAGAAGGGGCAAACTGTTGTGCTTTGGTTTGCCCCTGTTTTCGGTTTTATACCAGAGGCGGTGTGCCTTCGGCGTTTGAGACAATTGCATCAATCTGGATCAATGCATCCTTGGGCAGGGCAGAGACACCTACAACTCTGCGAGCCGGGATGCCACCGGGGAAGAAGCTGCTGTAAACAGCATTTACCGCTTCAATGTCTGCCATGTTTTTGAGAAAAACATTCACCTTGACCACATCGGCCATAACGTGACCCACACTCTCCACGATGGTTTTAATGTTTTGTAAACACTGCTCAGCTTGTTGCTTTACATCATCTGCCATCAGCTTTCCTGTTCTGGGATCAATCGGCAGTTGTGCTGACAGGTTGTTGTAATGCGAAAAGGCCACTGTCTGACTCGATAACGGGCATAAGGGTGCATCAGCAGTATTGTTTGCCTCCACAATGATTCCGTGTCGATCCTCAACAGCTTGCGGTGGCGTACCATCACCGTGGGATACCACTGCTTCAATCTGCACCAGCGCATGCATGGGTAAGGCTGTTACCGGGATGACGGTTCTTGCCGGCATATAGGCCACTGCTCTGGCGATGGCAGAATCCGGGAAAAAACGGCGATACACCTCGTTGACTGCTTCGATATCGGTAATATCGGTGAGGAATAGATTAATTTTGACGATATCATCAAAAGGAACATCAATGCTTTCCAGAATCGCCTTGATGTTTTTCAGACACTGCGCGGTCTGTTCCTTGATGCCACCTACCACCAACTGACCTGAAGCTGGGTCAATCGGCAGTTGTGCGGAAAGATTGTTGTAGTGTGAGAAGGCCACCGTCTGAGTGGACAAGGGATCCATCGGCGCGTTGGCGGTGTTGTTTGTCAGCTTGATCAGATCACCCGCCTGGGGTGCGTTGGGAATTGAACCGACGCCATTGGAAAGCAGTGCCTCCACTTGCACCAACGCATTCATCGGCAAAGCTGCAACAGCAACCACTGTACGTGTGGGCAGATAACCGCTGAAGAAGGATTTATACACTTCGTCTACCCGGTCGGTATCCATGATATTTTTAACAAACACGGTGATACGAACAACATCCGTCATGCCATGATCAATGCTTTCCACAATGGCCTGAATATTTTTAAAGCACTGCTCCGCTTGCTCTTTTACACCGCCCGCCACCAGCTGGCCGGATTTTGGATCAATCGGCAGCTGAGCTGAAAGGTTGTTGTAATGGGAGAAAGCGACCGTTTGTGAACTGAAGGGGTTTTGTGGTGCCAGCTCGGTATTTCTTGCCAATACTGCATTGTTACCGCCCATGTTTATAACCTCTTTTATTTTTGTAATAAAACCTGGACATCCCACTATACCCTTTTATGTGGTTATTGGAAGCCGAATTGCCCCAATATGGTGCAGTCGAGGTGTCGTCAGCGGATGGATAGAGGTAAACAACATGTTGATTGGTGAAATTGCCAAGCGCACTGGTGCCAGCATCAAGGCGATCCGGCTTTATGAATCACTGGGATTGCTAGGGCTGGTAGAGCGTAGTAATCGTTACCGGGTTTATACCGCTGCGCATCTGCAACAGGTGTTGTTGATTCGACGTGCCCGGCAACTGGGATTCAAGCTGGCAGAGTTGCAGGATTGGCTGGGTGTTCCGGGGCGGGAACTGGCAGGTGCAGAGCTGATGACTCAACTGGAAGGCAGGCGGGCAGACATTCAGCGGCAGATGGCTCACCTGCAACAGCAGGATCAGCTGTTGCAGCTTGTGATTGCAGAAGTATCGGATTGCACCGGAACACAGGCAGAAATAAACCGAGCCGTTTGTGTGTCCGACAAGGCTTGACTCTGCCCCAAGGGGCAGACTTCAGACTGCAGGCTGAACCCCTTGTCAGGAACCCTGTTATGAAACACAAAAAAATTGCCTTACTGGTTGCTCACTCCGTTGCCGGAAGTCTGAACCTTGCGCTGGCTGAACACTACGCTGAAACAGCCCGCACAGCGGGACACACAGTGGAAATCCTGTGGCTGGATCAGCTGACTTTTGATCCGATCCTGCATCAGGGTTATCACCAGCAACAGCCGCTGGAACCGGATTTGCTCGCTGCCCAGCAAACAATTCAATGGGCGGATCATCTGGTGTTTGTTTATCCAGTCTGGTGGGGCAGTGTGCCTGCAGTGTTAAAAGGATTTCTGGATCGGGTTTTTCTGCCGGGCTTTGCCTTTTGTTATCAGCAAGGAAAAGCCTTCCCCGTGCAGCTGCTGAAAGGTCGTACAGCACAACTGCTGGTGACCACAGATACCCCACCCTGGTTCTTTCGCTGGTTTTATCGCGCACCTGCGATACATCAGATGAAAAAAACCACCCTGGAGCTGTGTGGTGTACGCCCCGTGAAAGTACTGCTGATGGGGCCGGTGAAAAACTCAACCGATCAACAGCGGCAGAAATGGTTGCAACGAGTTGCTGCATTTGCAAAAAGGGCTTGATATTGCAGTTAGCAGTAGACATCTTTGATAAAACGGATGAAAAGCTAGGGAAGCATGCACTTGGATCAGTTGTGCTATATAGACCCCTGATGCTCGCTCCGGAATAAGAACTAAACCGCTTCAGCCTGAGAGGCAAAAGCAAGGTCAGAGCCAGTGGCAACTATTTTTCCTGATCTACAACATTGAAAAGCTGGCTCACTATGACAAGCTGTTTCAATAAAGCAGCAGAGCGGAGTCGAGCTAGGCTCAAAAAGATGTGCTGAAAATAGCATAAACACTGGCTTGTAGAGGCTAAAGCTGAAAAAACCAGAAAACACAGAATCAACCAAGGGTTGCTGACAAAAACCGGCAGTCAAATTGAATAACAGAGAACAAGCTGCTGGTAGGGGAGACTGGCCGGAAAGAGGTTTTTCTACAGCTCGTTATGCACACATATGGCGAAAAGTAAGCAATGAACTGGATAATCTTGGGACTTCAAGCAGTCTTAGTAGTGCTGCTTTTTATTGCCTGGAAGTGTAGTGGCATAGTAAATCTGGCCACCTGATTTTGAGGGTATGATTACTCA
>NZ_JACUUA010000039.1 GCF_014859565.1 Marinospirillum sp.
GCCGTTGTAATAAACCTGCCCGTTTTTCCACTTCGCCATGCCTGTATTGATTGGGATCCAGCCGAGTGAACGGTGCACACCGCCTGATTTGCGCCAGTTCAAGCGATTCTTTTTGAACTGCTTGCGGCGGGTGGCGTACTCCGCACCAACCTTCTGAACCGTATGGCTATGCAGCCCGATTTCTTTATGAGCGCCTTGGGTGTACTTCTGAAGATCGTAGGCAGACAAAAACACACCGCGCTCCTTGATAGAACGGTGACTGAGTTCGTTGATATAGTTCCAAACAAAGTTGACCGATCTTGCCATTTGGTTCAGCAAAGGGCGGTGCTTGTCTCGAACACGAACTTTTAAGGTCTTGGTGTGTTTTGCCTGTACTTTCATCCAGCTTAATTTATCAGCAGCCAGTGCAACTCACAACCCAAGGCATCTGCCGATGCCGCGCTATCCTTCCCCGCACTAAAAGTACGGGGCTTGTCGCGCATTTTGGTCACATTGATGTTTCCCGCACCAGAAAGGCCGGATTAAACCAGCGATCCGGTATTTCCACTGACTCAGAAGACAGATAACGGATCAGGGTGTACTGGTCTTTCTGGATACGATCCACCAGTTTCATGCCTGCCAGCGCCTTACGACCATCCACCTGATCCAATTCAAATTCTGCTTCTTTTGCCAGTCGCCCAGATTGTAGGTAAAACGCCGCGGTCTGCGGATGCAAACTGCTGGCATCCACTTGCAGCTCAACCCGTGCATAGGTCACACCTTTGCGCCCAGCCTCCAGCTGCAGGTGGAGGGTTTCACCGATCCGCTCACTGAAGGTAACGGTATAATCATCCTGCCAGCGCAGTGATGAAATATCCCCGCTGGATGCCTCGCCCAGCAGTTTTTGCATGGGTGTGATTCGCAGCGGGCGGCGACTGGATGGCAGGAACAACCAATACTGGTCATCCAGCATCAACATCTTCTGACCTGCCTCGGCACTGCTGCGAAACAGCACCAAGGAACGCCGATCACTGCCTACATACACTTCATAAAAGCGCTGACTGTCCAGATTACCCTGCTTGTACAGACTGATTTCGGTCATCACCCGGAAATCACCTGTTTCTCCACCCAGACGCAGCTCATCCATAATCTGCAGTGGATCAGTCGCAGCACCAACCAAGGGAATCATTCCCAGCAACCCGACCAGCAGCAAACCGGCCATGAATGTGCGTATTCTTTTCTGTTCAGACATGATTCAGTGCCTCCACAACCGGTTTGCGAACACCTCGAAAGGTTGCCAGAGCACTGGATACAACCGCCAGCAGTGTCACACTCAGGCTGCTGAGCAATGCCAGCTGTGCTGACCAGTAGATGTACAGCGGATAACCTTCTGTCTGACCGGGGGGTGGCGGCATCATTACCTCACCCTGATAAAGGGAAAAGCTGAGTGCTCCGGCCAGCAACAAACCCAGCAGGCTACCCAGCAGGCCGATCAATCCAGCCTCCAGCACAAACAGCCCCAGAATCTCGCGCTGCCGTGTACCCATGGCCGCCAGTGTTCCTATCTCACGGGTGCGCTCCATCACACTCATGGACGCCGTATTGAAGATGGCAAACACTACCATCACCAGCAGAATCACACTCATCACACCAAAGATGCGGTTATAGAGATTGCGTACACTCTGGTAAAACACAGCACGATCTTCCCATGAGGTAACACCCAGCGCTGGATAACGCTGCTGCAGCTCTTGGAAATACCATTGATCCTCCGAAAAGTCCTGCAGATACACTCCCAGCTGGCTGACCTTATCGGTCACCAGCAATTGCTGGGCGCTGTCCAGATGCACCAGCACCAACCTGGCATCCAGCTCTGGAATGCCGGTGCTGACGATGCCGCGCACATCCACATCCAGCGCATTCAGCACACCTTCTGCTGTTGTACCCAGCAGGGTCAGGCCGGTACCCGGCACCGCATTCAGTGACTCGGCAAGGCGTTTGCCCAGCAACACTTCCGGAAATGCTTCAGGGTTCTGCTGCAGACTCAACAAACTCCCTTGCTGTAATTGCATTTGAGATCCCTGCAGCTGAAACACCTCTGGCTCCACCCCTTGTCCCATAAAAATGGTGGACTTTTCACCATTACTGATCAGGCCTTCAAAGTTAATACGTGCCACGGTGCGTCGAATACCAGCATCCCTCTGCAAGTCTGCCTGTAAGGTCTGTACATCGGCCAACCCCAACTCAAGGGTAAGATTTTCCTCGCGCTGAAAATACTCAGGATGACTGAGGATCACCTGCCCCTCCTGACGCATACTGGATTCTTTCAGAGACTCATAGGTGTAAAGCGCAAAACCACTCAGCGTCATCATGCCCAGCACCGCCACCGCCGTCAGCAACAGCGTGGCTAGAGTGCGACGGCGATTGCGCCCAAGGTTTTTCCACGCCAGCAGCAACCATTTCATGACACACCTCCTGCTTGCAGACACCCCTGATGCAGGTGATAAATCCGGTCACACCAAGGTTTCAGGCGATCATCATGGGTGGCAATCACCAGCGCACAGCCATACTCCTGCCCCAGACTTTTCATCAGCTGTGCCACCGTCAGCGCGGTGTTTTCATCCAAACTGGCGGTAGGTTCATCAGCCACCAGCAACTGCGGACGTTTCACCAATGCACGCGCCAGTGCCACCCGCTGGCGTTGACCACCAGACAAGGCATCCGGACGTTTATCGGCAAACTCAGCCACACCCACCGCCTGCAAGGCTTCCTGCACCTGCTGACGAATGCGGGTTGCCGAATCACCACGCAACCACAGCGGATAAGCCACATTGTCCGCAGCACTCATCACCGGAATCAGGTTAAAGGTCTGGAATACAAAACCGATGGCCTGGCGACGCTGCTCCGTCAGCTTGCCACGATGACTGAAATCCACCACCTGCCCCTGCCAGCGATACTCACCGGCATCCGGCGCATCAATCAGTCCGCAGATGTTCAGCAAAGTACTTTTACCACTGCCAGACGGCCCCACCAGTCCGGTCATTTCACCGGCCTGCAGGGTCAAATCCACATCCTGCAACACAGGTTGTATCACCTGTCCCAGCCGATAGGATTTTTTCAGGCCACTCAACTCAATCAGGTTCATGGCAAATCCTCCACTCTCTTTTGCGTTTTCATGCTCCGGTTCCTCTGCGTTTATTTCATCAGCAGCATAAGAACCACTTCCGGGCTGTGTATCAGGCAAGTGACCAGTGGTGCTATTTACGGATGAACGGCACCGAGAATATACTTGACCAAGTCAACCATTATGATTAAATCAGTCAACTACTGATGAGCAGAGGGCATCCAGCATGAATACCCATTCCCTGCAACACCAAGTTGAAGGTGTGCGCCGCTTCAATCGTTTTTACACCGGCATACTGGGCATGCTGGATGAAGGCTTACTCGGCAGCGCCTACTCACTGACTGAAGTGCGGGTACTCTATGAATTGGGGCAAGATCAGGAACAGACCGCCGCCACACTCTGCCAACGCCTGAAACTGGATGCCGGTTACCTGAGTCGCATGATCCGGCGACTGGATGACGAGGAACTGTTGGAACGAAGCACATCCCGCCATGATGCCCGCCGTAAGTTCCTGCAACTCACACCCGCCGGGAAAAAACTGCTAGATGAACTTCAGGAACTTTCCAATCAGGCCGTCACCCATCTGCTGCAGCCACTGGATGACGAACAAAGAATACAACTGACCCACTCCATGCAGCGCGTGGAACAATTGCTGCATAAAACAACCGGAACAGAACAAGCCTTTCAGGCACCCATCCTGTTGCGGTCACACCAACCGGGCGACATGGGTTGGGTGGTCTGGCGTCACGGCATGTATTACGCCCGTGAGTTCGGCTGGAATGAGGAATTTGAAGCCCTGGTCGCCCGTCTGACGGCTGACTTCATCCAGCAACTCAAACCCAGCTGGGAACGCTGCTGGATTGCCGAACAGGATGGTCACAATGTCGGCTGTATTTTTCTGACTCAGGAAGATCCGATCACTGCAAGGCTCCGTATGCTTTATCTGGAACCGAATGTTCGTGGTACCGGGTTGGGTAAACGACTGGTGACCGAATGCGTGGAAACCGCGCGCAAGCTTGGTTACTGGCAAATGCGCCTGTGGACCAATGCCAGACTGAATGCAGCACGCAACCTTTATCAACAGCAGGGATTCAGAAAAGTGGGAGAAGAAACCACCCTCAGTTTCGGAAAAATGGAGACCCACGAACACTGGGAACTGAAATTCGGTTGATTCTGACCACTTATTCCACCCTGACACCGCTTGTCACATCAGCCTGCCTCAACAACCGACTTGCACAACACTCCATTCAGGTCACCGGTATCGGTGGCATTCACTCTGAATGGAGGTGTCATGAGTCTGCTGCGAATCCTGTCTGGTGTTCTGGTGCTGCTGCCCCTGCAACTGGCGGCAGCCAGTCCGGCATCATCCACCCTGAACTGGCGAATCGAAAGTGAGCTGCAAGCCAGCCATTCCCGCTGGGGAGAGATTAACCAGCCGGAACTGGAGCAGCCTGCTGCACGTCAATGGGATGCTTACTTGCGAGGCAGCTTCGGCAGTCAGGGATGGTTCACGGATGTTCGTCTGCAACAGGATGCAAAAGACTCGGACAGCAACTGGCAGCTGCAGGTGGATGAGCTTTATCATGAGTTCACTCTACCAATGGGCGAACAACCCTTGGAAATGACCTTCGGAGCCAAAACCCTGCACTGGGATTATGGTTTTCTGGCAATGCCATTGAACTGGCTCGGGCCAACCGACGGACGGCGTGAAACTCGGCATCAGGCGGATCCCTTGCTGCTGGCTGAGTACTATGCAGGTATGACTCTGCTTCAAAGTGGCTGCGCTTGGATTGAAGCGGCGGAAGATTCACGGGAAGACTGGCAATCCCTCTGCCTGTTGCGTATGCAGGGATTTGCAGGAGCAGCAGAGTGGCAGTGGTTGATTGGGCAGGACAGCCACACACGTGCAGGAGCTGGCCTAGCGATGACCCTGACAGATGCTGTTGGTGTTTATCTATCCAGCAGCTGGCAGGATGTAGAAACAGATGCCTGGCAAACCCTGGTCGGAATCAACTGGAGCGGTGCCAAGCATTTGGAAGTGCGTGCAGAATACCTGAATGCAGCAACCGACCAAATGCTGCTGCGTAGCCAGTGGACACCGGATGACTGGACTCTGACTGCCGGACTGGTGTGGGTGGATCGCCCCCAAGCCATCTATCAACTGGAACTGGCTCTAGGTTATCAACTGAGTGATCCAGCTTATCTAGAGCTGGCGGGGTATTTTAATACTTCCCGTGGCCCAATAGGAGTGGTCGACCTAGATCAACAACTGCTGTTACGACTGATATTCACCACCGGCGGCCAGCTACAACGCTGAAGCCCGAGAGAAAACACCCATGACCCAAAGCCGAATGCTCCCCTGCACCCAACCCCTGTGGCGAGAGGTATTGCAGAACCTCACCTTTACCAGCTTGTCTTGTCTGCTGATTGGCCTGCTACTCGGTCAACTAAGTCCACTGGATTATGGTCAGGGTATTCGTATTTCACTGGCTTACGGCATCAGTATTACTCTGTTGTCTAACCTATCCATGCGCTACTGGCCTGATCAGCCTGGCTGGCTGACGGGTGGAGCCTCTTTATTGTTCGGGCTGGTATTCGGTACCTGGATTACCATGTGGGAAATTCACGGTGAACCCTTCCCTGCTGCGCTGCTGGAGGAACCCGGCCAGTTGCTGGCTAACTTTCTGATTGGTACAGCGTTTAGCCTGACGGTCTGCTCTTTTTTCTACATGCATTATCAGAATCAGCAACTACGCACCGAACAAGCTGAAAAAGAAAAAAACCTGCTACAAAGCCAGTTACGCATCCTGCAAAGCCAACTGGAACCTCACTTCCTGTTTAACACCTTAGCCAATGTTCAGGCACTGATAGATTCAAGGCCGGATGCCGCCCGCCAGATGTTGCAATCCCTGACTGCCCTGTTGCGAGCCAACCTCTCACAGGTGCGTTCAGAAACCAGCAACTTGGAACAAGAACTGGAGTTGATCCGTGCTTACCTGAATATTCAGCAGATTCGTATGGGAGAACGCCTACAGTGGCAAATTGAATGCCCGGTTGCCTTGTTAAAATGGGCACTGCCACCCCTGCTGCTGCAACCGCTGGTAGAAAATGCCATACGCCACGGGCTGGAGCCAAAACCTGAAGGTGGTCACCTGATCCTATCTGTTGAAGCATTTGATCAGGGCATCACTATCACTCTGGAGGATTCAGGACAGGGTTTTCAAGCCGATCAACAACCATCAACAGCAGATCAGGGATTGGGGTTAAACACCCTGCGCCAGCGCCTGCTGCTGTTTTACGGCGATCAGGCACGATTGGACATCACCCTGCCGGTTAAAGGCGGTAGCCGGATCACCCTGCTCCTACCACAAACAACCCAGCCTGCGACCGAGGAGCAACCATCATGAAACTCACCTGTCTGCTGGCCGATGATGAACCGGTACTGCGTTACCATCTGCAAAAACAACTGGAAGACCTGTGGCCGGAGCTGGATGAAATCATCAGTGCCGCCAATGGTGATGAAGCTTGGACTTTGATACAAGAATTACGCCCGCAGGTGGTGTTTCTGGACATACGTATGCCGGGGCTGAATGGACTGGAGGTGGCTGCCAAAATGCAACAGGCAGGGCTAACAGCTAACTGCCGAGTGGTGTTCCTGACCGCCTACGACCAGTACGCGCTGGAAGCCTTTGAACGGGAAGCCATGGACTATCTGTTAAAACCAGTGGACGAAAAACGCCTGTTAAAATGTATCAACCGCCTACAACAGCAACTGCAACAAACCCGGCCACAACTGGTGGATCTGCAACAACTGCAACAACTACTGCACCCGATGGATAACAACCTGTCAGGCACCACACTGACCACAACAGCCACACGATCCCCATTAAAATGGTTAAATGCCTTAAAAGGTGAAGACATCCATGTCATTGATATTGATCGAGTGCTGGTGTTTCAGGCCGAAGACAAGTACACCCGGATTATCACCACAGACGGTGATTACTTGATCCGCACCTCATTAAAACAGCTGGAACAACAACTGAACCCGGATCAGTTCCGACGCATCCATCGCAGCAGCCTAATCCAGTTATCTGCCATCGAAAAAATCACTCGCAGCCTCACCGGGCAGTGGTTAGTCACACTGCGTGGTATCCAAAAACCCCTGCAAATCAGTCGTCGTTTTGCTGATCAGTTCAAACAACACTAAGGCGATTCAGTTCCACCTGCACACTGGTGCCACCATCCGACAACCAGATCTGGCCTTCGTTGATGGTGCACTGCAGCTGCATGGAGCGGCCACATAAACCAGCCAGTGCCTGAGCATCCTGCTCCGGGACTTCCCAGAGTTCCAGGTTATCAAACCGCTTTAATTCCTTGGCATTCTGCTGTAACCAGATGGGTACTGCCCGACCACCATAAGCATACAGCTTGACCCGCTCAGCGCGCTGACAGGCTTTACGCAGCCATTTTTCATCCGGCTGCCCAAAGGCTACCCAGAGTTCAATACCCCCGTGCAGGTTTTTTTCACTCAGCTCCGGCTCCCCTTCATCACTCAGGTTGCTGGAAAACTGCAATTGCTCAGAGGCATTGAGTGCAAAAGCCAGCAAACGCACCATCAGGCGCTGTTCAGTTTCGGATGGATGCTGTGCCAAAGTCAGGCTGTGATCCTGATAATAATGCCGATCCATATCGGCAATCTGCAGCTGGGCTTTCACCACGCTGGAACGTTGAGCCATTCGGGAAGTTCCTGATTAAAAATTCCATTGTATCGAAGTCGCCAGCAAACTGCCTGCTTGCTGAAGGTCGGATCTGCCACCGGGTAACTGAAACTGCGCCTGGGTATTCCAGTCCAGATCCGGTAAAAGGGAAAAACGCAGCGCGGGTGCCAGAAACATGGCCTGCTCATCCAGATATACCAGACTGGTAAGGCTTACATCCAGCAAAGGGTTGACGCTGTAAGCCAGCTGACTGGCAAGCTGCCAGCGGGTAAGGGAAGGGTTGTCGGCACTGGGCTGAAAAGCCTGTTGCTGCTGCTGGCTAGCCTGTTCATTCCAGAGCAGCTCCAGCACAGCAAACAATCCATTGCTGAACATGTAATCCAGTGAAACAGCCATCACACCGGAATGAGGATAATCACCACCAGCATCCGCTGCCCGATCCCGGAACCACATGGCTTCTCCTTTAAAACCGGCTTCACCCAGATTACTGGCCCAGCCGCCGCCCAGTGCAAAACGCTCACGATAACGTCCGGCTATCAGCTGTATATCTGCTGTCTGCCAGTTAAAGGTGATCAAACCGGCCAGCACGGATGAATCCGGATCAGCCGAACGACTGGCAGCCAACTCCCAGTGACCAGTGGCTCCCAGTGAGTGCTGCAGACGCAACGCATCACTGCCGGGTCGTTCTGGATAATCAAAGGCATACACCGAATAAATATTAAACAGATCGTTGGGGTTGCTGATCAGGTTCACACCCCAGTTGATACGCTGCCGACCTGCACGCAGATTCCAGTCGGGCTGCTGCCACTCCACAAACAACCGATCCGTGTTGTAGTGCAGCAGCTGCTGATCGGTTTCCACCAGACTGGCTGAAAGATTAAAATAACCGGGGTCTTCACTGAGGCTGCTGATGTAACCCGGCATTTTTTGCACCAGATCACCGGCAAAATACCGAGTTCGCATTTGCCAGGTAACATTCACTGTTTCGCTGGCATACCAGCGCAGATTCAGTCGATTCTGCGCCCGGTAATCCCACCAGCCCTGTTGTTCACCGGTCTGCGGATCGTCCAGCTGCAGACACACCGGCATCACCTGCCAATAACCACCCATCTCCAGGTTTTCCGCCTGAATAGCCCCACCCTGCCAGCACACCAGCAGCAATAACAGACACAGCCGCTGTTTCATGCCAGGTGTGGCTCCGGCTGCTGAATCTGATCACTTTCAACGGCACCATCCACCAGACGGATCACCCTTCTCGCCCGGTTGATCACCCGCTGGTCATGGGTGGAAAAAATAAAGGTCATGCGATGCTCCCTATTCATCTTTTCCATGATATCCAGCAGTTTCATCGCCGACTGGCTGTCCAGGTTGGCGGTGGGTTCATCCGCCAGAATAAAACGCGGTCGGGATGCCAGTGCCCTTGCCACTGCAACCCGCTGTTGCTGACCACCGGACAGCTCTTTCGGGCGTGCATTCAGTCGATCCCCCAACCCCACCTCGGTTAATAACTCTTGTACCCGTTGATCAATTTCCTGACACGGGCGTTTTTGCAGCAACAGGATAAAGGCCACATTCTCTGCCGCAGTAAAAACCGGAATCAGGTTATAAGCCTGAAAAATAAAACCGATATGCTGCAAACGAAAGTCAATCAGCTCACTGTCACCCATCTGAGCCAGGGACACACCATCGACCACCACCTCACCACTGGTGGGTGTATCCAGCCCACCCAGAAGATTCAGCAGGGTGGTTTTACCGGAGCCGGAAGGTCCGACCAGACTGGTGAACTCACCTTCTTCAATACTCAACTCAACATTCCGCAGTGCATAAACCGGCACCGTTTTTGGATTGTAGATCCGGGTTAATCCCCGCGTGGTGATGATTGCCATCTGACTACCTCATAAAAATCAGCTTTAGCTGCGTACTGCTTCCGCCGGTTTCAGCTGCAGGGCTTTATAAGCGGGATAAAGGGCAGCCAGCAGCGCTGTCAGCACTACCAGCAATGCAATACCGGTTAGCTCCTGCAGACTGATCACCGGCACCACCAGTGAGTCATAACCAAACTCTGCCATTGCGGCACCACCAATAGCTTCCAGATTAATACCTTCCCGCCCCAGCCAGTGGATGCTTAACAAGCCCAGCAGCACCGCCAGAAAAGCACCTGTTAGTGTCAGCAGCAGGGACTCCAGGGTGATCAGTATAAAAATCCGTCGTTTGTTCATACCAATCGCCAGCAACATACCCAGTTCCCGGGTACGCTCAAACGTTGCCATCAGCAAGGTATTCAGCAAACCAAAAGCCAGCGCCAGCAGGATAATTCCCATCACTATCCAGGTCATCAGGCTGCCCATATCACTGATGTATCTTAGCTCTGGTGACAGTTCAAACCAGGTTTGTGCTTGTTGCCCTTCAAATAGCCGGTTCAGCTCCTCGGCCAGAAGTGTCGCCTGATCCTGTTGCTGCATCACTACGGCCACCTCATGCAACAACAGCTGATCAGACAAATAGGTATTCAACACCGAGCGGGGTACAAATACCTGCCGCTCCTCCAACCCGGTGGACAGGGCTTCAAACACCCCAACAATATTAAAAGCGGCTGAAACCAGCTCTTGTTCAGCATCCTGAAAAGTCAGCACCACCCGGTTACCCACTCCAACCTTAAGCTTTTCACTCAAGGCCTGACCCATCAATAATGGATTATGCAGGGTGGTATCAAGATACTGCCCCTCAGTCAGGCTCTCTTGCAGGCGGCTGGTCTGCTGCTCGGCTTCTGGCTCCACTCCGCGTAGCTGAACACCGGCACTGGTCACCGGAGATTGGATCATGCCATCCACCAGGGTGCGGGGGGCAAAAGCCTGAATCCCTGACTGCTGTTGCAGGTAATACAAGAGTTTCTGAGGTTCCGGCAGCGTCATCCAGTTTTCTCGCTCCACCAGAAACTGCGGATGATGCAGTTGCAGGTGAGAAATCTCTCGCTCAATCAGTTTTTCAAAACGCTGCACCAGCATACCGTTGGTCATGGCCACCAGCAGGATTCCCGCCCATAACCCCAGTAGTATTGCAGCCAGTAATACACCACTGCGGGCAGGGCTACGCCAGATATTACGCCAGGCCAATTGCAGCAGTATCAACATCAAATTAACTCCGGGATGCAGCCAGAATATCCAGCCGCATCACTCGTAACAGCGGATAAAGGCCAATCAACAAGGCCAGCATAAAAATCACCAACCCCTGAGTGTAAAAAATATCCAACTCGGCAGAAAAACTAAGCATCGGTTCCAGCCCCATACCAAATTCCTCCACCAAATCGGCCATATCACCCGACAGAGGGATCGGATTAAAATAAAACCAGTAAATCAGCGGCACACCCAGCAGAAAGCCGCCCACCACACCCAGCAGGCAGATCAGCAGGGTCTCCAGAAACAACACCAGACCCAGCTGCCAGCGCTGCATTCCCAATGACAAGAGCACACCAAATTCACGATTACGCTCCAGTGTCATCATCAGCACTGTGCCAAACAACCCAAAACCGATCACCATATATAAAATACCGAGCATAAAAACCTGCTGAGCATTATCAAAGCGTATTGCTTCCAGTAATTCCGGTAACAACTCCCGCCAGGTTTCCACCCGATAGAGTGAAACATCCAGCTGAGCACGCAGAACTTGTGCCAGCGGATCAATCAGGCTCACTTCAGCCGGGGTAATCAGCAAAGAGGTCAGCTGCCCCTCAGCAGACAAGAGGTACTGGGCATCCGGCAACGATAGATACACCAGCTGGTTATCCAGCTCTCGTAACGGATGGCGAATCAGACCGGCCACCTCAAACAAACCCGATGCGGTCATGCTGTAACGCCCCTGCCCCAGCAATACCAGCTCATCCCCTGCAGACAGCTGTAACCGGCGCGCCAGACCTTCACTCAACACGACTCGTCCATCACCCGGCTGAAAAAACTCACCGGCGACCAGTCGCTGCTGCAGGCCGTTCAGTTGTTGTTCAGCCGCCGCATCCACACCCAGCACCAAGGCCCCGCGCACCTGTTGTTCACCCCCGGCCAGCATGAAGGTTTCCAGACGGGGTACCAGAAAACTGTCTTGTGGTAGCTGTTGTTGCAGTTGTGCCTGCAGATCTGCAGTAAAAGCCAGACTGTTATCCAGCGAGGCTTCATCCTTATAGTGCCAATCCTGCAGCTGCATAAAACCCGTGTGAAACCGCGCCATATTGTCAATCATCTGGTTATGGACACCACGATTCAGCGAACCCACAAACAGCGACAACAACACTGCAAAACTGACCGAACTGACCGAACTGACAGTGATCAGGGTGCGGCGATGATTACGCCACAAGTTGCGCCATGCCAGCGAAAGATAAAACATCAACGCACTCGCTGCATGTTCTGGCGGGTAAAGAAGGATGCATCCAGTGGTGGATCGAACTCTACGGTGAGATAACGCATCAGGGTGTGGTGATCTGGCTTGTCTGCCGGTGTCATCTTCATCAGGGTCGGCAATAGACGCCCACCCATCGGCTGGATATCACTGAGCTCCATCGTATTGGCAAGCTGATTCGACTGGTCATCGTTTTCAATGCGTAACTGCAAATAATGCTGCTGGCTGATCCACATACGCACCCGCCCCCAGACAATGGCCGTGTCCGGCTTTGGAGTCAGCTCCAGCACCCAGACTTTGTGACCCTCATAAATTTCTTCACGCAGTATTTGATGTTCATAATCATCAATCACCGAGCTTTCGCGCACCAGATCATCATTGGTGAAATCAGAACCCATCCAGGACTGGGACATCATCGAAGGTGGCATCTTGATGGTGCGATCAATATTGGGCACATAATTCCAGATTTCCCGCTCCCGCTTGAGAAACACCGTTCCCTGATCTCTGGCCGGAGCAGTGATCAGTGTCAGCGAAAAATCATCACCCATTGACCAGCTTTTTAACTGCACCTCGCGGCTATAACGTGGACGCACAATACTCATGGACATCTCAAAATAACTGGCATCACCCCGCATGGTGGCTTCCATGCGTGCCAGAATCTCCCGTGCATTCAGAGTCTGTGCAGCGCTTGATCCACTGCTTAGCAACAAGGCAAACAACAGGCCAGTAATCACCCCAGCGGATCTGAATAAAGTAATCATAAAAATGCTCGTTATAACCATGAAATATTTAATAAATATACTACCCCAGTCACCTGTAAACTTCTAACTTCGGTTTTTAATCCTTGCCTTTAATTTTTAACCTCCCGGTCAGATTGCTGGAGTATAATCGGCCACCCACTGTTTGATCCGAGCGTCCGACTTGAACATCCGTATCTCTCCGCTGCAAGCCCATCTTGCCCTGCTGCTGGCCATGGTGATCTGGGGCAGCTCTTTTACTCTGCTGAAAATCACCATTGATGTGATGCCCGCCATGCAAGTGATGTTTTTTCGTATGCTGGCCGGCAGTGTGCTGTTGCTGTTTTTTGTGCGCTGGTGGCTGCGTGGTGTGAACTACCAAAAGGGTGACTGGAAGTGGCTACTGCTGATGGCTGCTTTTGAGCCTTGCCTGTATTTTCTATTTGAAGGCTTGGCACTCAAATACACCAGTGCCAGCCAAGCCGGATTGATTACCAGCATCCTGCCACTGATGATTGCCGCTGGTGCCTGGTTATTCCTGAAAGAACAGATCAAAAAACGCCAGTGGTTCGGCTTCATGCTGGCGGTTGCTGGTGTGATTTGGATGTCTGCCTACAGTGAGGTATCCAGCAGCGCCCCCAACCCGGCACTGGGCAACTTTCTGGAAGTGCTGGCAATGATGTCCGCCGTGGGTTATACCCTGCTGGTCAAAAAACTCACCAGCCGTTATAACCCAGTATTCCTGACTGCTTTTCAAACCTTTGTGGGTGCGGTGTTCTTTCTACCACTGGCGCTCAGTCAACCGCTGCCAGAACAGGTGGAACCACAGGTCATCTGGGGGATTGTTTACCTGGGTGTGGTGGTCAGTCTGGGAGCTTATGGTCTTTACAACATCGCTCTCAGCCGCTTGTCTGCCACCGTAACCGGTGCCTATATCAACCTGATTCCAGTATTTGCACTGCTGGTTGCCTTGCTGGTGTTAAAAGACACCATCAACCTGCAACAGTGGTTGGCGGTGCTGGTCATTTTTACCGGCATTGGCATCAGTCAGTATCAACAACCTGTTCGGGGTGCAGAAACACCCTTGCCTCCGGCACCTCACGCCTGACATACCCCAGACCAATGTATCACTTTGTAAAGCCAGTTTAACTCTGTAAACTTTACGGCCATACTGCAGGTAAAGTTTTAAGCAACCAAGGAGTCTGGCGTGCATCCCAACAGGTTTCAGCTGGGCTTCAATTACAAGTTATTGTTGATCTACCTTTCCGTGGTTATTGCCAGCCTGCTGCTGGTTGCACACGCGTTATTCACACTGCACCAAAGCCTGCTGGATGATCGCAGAGATCATATCCGCCATCTGGTAGAGAACAATCTTACCCTGCTGGAACACTACCGCAAACAAACCGAAACCGGACAACTGACCGAAGCGGAAGCACAACTTCAGGCCATGAATGCCATCCGTAATCTGCGTTATGAACACTCAGGTTATTTCTGGATTAATGATCTGGAGACCCGCATTCTGGTGCATCCGATCTTCCCAAACCTGGAAGGTGAACTGCAGCTGGATTACCACGACAGTCACGGTCAGCCGATATTCCGTACCTTTGTGCGCACCGCCCGGCAAACAGGCTCAGGTTATGTGCACTACCACTGGCCTAAACCCGGTGGTGATGAACCGGTGGAAAAACTCTCCTACATTGAGCTTTATGAACCCTGGGGCTGGGTACTCGGCAGTGGTATTTATCTGGACGACATCCAGACCATCTTCCGGCGAGAAGCCTGGGGTTACGGTGCCACACTGACATTCCTGCTGGTGATGATCAGTGGACTGGTCTGGAGTATTCTGCGGGTCGATGCCCGTGCTTTTCATTCCAACAAACTCATGGCCACCGCACTGGAAGCCTGCGCGGATGCGATTGTCATCACCGACAAGGAAACCCGCATCATCTGGGCCAACTCTGCTTACGAGCGCCTGACCGGCTACGCCCTAAAAGACACCAGGGGCAAAACCCCCGCCGACACCACCCGATCCGGCCAACAGTCCAAAGCCTTTTACCAGCAGATGTGGCGACGCTTGAACCGTGGAGAACACTGGACAGGTGAACTGGTTAACCGGCATCGTAAAGGTCATTTATATTATGAACAAATGACCATCACACCGGTGTTGAACAAGCTGGGGCGTACTGTTAACTACATTGCGGTAAAACAGGATATCTCTGATCGTAAACAAGCACAGTTAGAGCTGGAAGAACGTGCCTCGCGGGATAGCCTGACCAATCTGCCCAACCGCCGTACCTTTATGGAACACCTTAGCACCACACTGGCAATGCAACACCCGCACAAGGGTGTACTGATGATGATGGATCTGGATCATTTCAAAAGCATCAATGACGAACACGGCCACCTGTGTGGTGACCGTGTGCTGATGGATTTTGCTGAAATCCTGCAGGCTGATCTGAAAGAAGGGGAACAGATCGGACGTTTGGGTGGTGAAGAGTTTGCACTGTTATCACCGCTGCAAACAATCAAGGAAGGCAAAAGCCGAGCAGAAGAAATCTGTCAACTGTTGTATCGGCATGTCACCCACTACGATGGCAAAGAGCTGCGGGTATCTGTCAGTATTGGACTCACATCCATCAGCACTGCAGACACCGACCCGGCCAGCGTGATTGACCGGGCAGATCGAGCGCTTTATGAAGCCAAATGTGCTGGACGTAACTGTGTACGCTGCCTGTAACCCTGACACAGAGGACTGGATATGACTGCCAAACAGTTACTGATTGTGGCTCATGCACCGTCACCCAACACACAAAAACTGGTGGATGCGCTGCTGAAAGGTGCTCAACACCCGGATATTGAAGGAGTCAGCACCCGCTGGATTCCGCCACTGCAAACCCAGCCAGATGATGTACTGCAGGCAGATGCCATTATCCTGGGCACCACCGAAAACCTGGGTTACATGAGTGGTGCATTAAAAGACTTTTTTGATCGCTGTTATTACCCGCTGCTGGAAAAAAAGCAGGGGTTGCCCTGCGCACTTTTTATCCGGGCTGGACTGGATGGCACCGGCACTCGCCGAGCGGTAGAAAGCATCATTACTGGGCTGCGCTGGAAGTGGATACAGAAACCACTGACGTTTAAAGGTGAGTGGCAGGAGGATTTTCTGCAACAAGCTGAAGAACTGGGGCTGTCCGTAGCAGCCGGGCTGGAAGCGGGTATTTATTGATCCGGCAGTAGCCAAAAATCAGATAAAATCCATAATCTTGACATTGATATCCAGCCTGGACGGCTCAAGCGCCCGCACAATGCTGTAATTGTCATCGGCAGAAGCCAGATCCACATCCTCCACCGGCAAGTAATTGCGATATTTTAAGTCATAAATCACCCGCACCCTGGGTTTGGCCTGCTGCACTTTATTCGGCTCCACCACAATGCCCAGATGATCATTTTTTAACTGCACCAGTGTACCCACCGGATAAATACTCATGGCACGAATAAACTGGTACACCAGCTTGCGATCCAGATGGTCATCACTCCACTCCACCAGCCGCTTCATAGCCACTGTAGGAGCCATACCCTGGTGATAACAACGGTCTGCAGTAATGGCATCATACACATCACACACCGCTGACATACGCCCGTACAGGCTGATGGCATCACCCCCCAATCCACGCGGATAACCGCTGCTGTCGAGGCGCTCATGGTGATGGGCACAGATGTTACGTACGGTGGAGTCCACAGCAATCTGCTGCAGATAGGCCTCACCATAAGTCACATGGCGTTTCATTTCTTCCCACTCCTCGGCCTCTAACTTGCCGGGTTTGTGTAAGACTTCATCTGGCACCTGCACCTTACCGATATCATGCAACATGCCACCCACCGCCAGCTTGCGAATGGTGCCCACATCAAACCCCATGGATTTGGCAAGAATACTCAGCAGCACGCCCACATTCAGGGAATGCTCCATCAGGTAGGCATCCTTGTTACGAATGCGGGATAAACAGGCCAGGGCGTTTTCGTTACGAAACACTGAATCCACCAGCCCTTCTGCTACCGATTCCACTTCCGCCACATCGATGTGGGCACCTTCACGCACCCGATCCATCACATCATCCAGTAACCCCAGCGCCTGGGAATGAATGCGCTCGGCACGGGTGCGTTCATCTTCAAGGGAAACAGACGGGGAAGCCACGCCGGATTGCTCCTGCTGGCGAAAATTACGCTGCCCGATTTCATCCCGGTTGAATGCAGATGATTGACTGGGCAAGTCCGACACATCAATACCACGATCAGTATCAATGGTGACAAAATCTATGCCCCGCTGGCGGATTTTGCCGATGGTTTCTGCCCGCAGAATCAGGCCGGATTTGGTGCGGTTCTGTTCAGGAATCCATTCCGCATTCTGCTCGGAAATAAACATTCCCACCTGAATCTGATCAACCGGAATCACCTTGAGCATACATAAAGTCCCGTTACCTGATGTTCAGGTATTGTCTCAGGGATTTAATGAATGCGGAATGACTATTCCATACAATAAAATGAACAGAGTATTCCGTTAATTTTTTTGTATCAGAACTATTTGTGAGAATTCGGACAAGCCTGCAAATCCGTGTCATCTTCCGGCTGATCCAGCCCGATCCAGGCACGCACCTTATCAGGATCAAAACCGGCCATATAACCACCCGCAGCTTGCATCAAAGGACGCCGGATCAACAAAGGATCTTGCTGCATCAGTAACAGCGCCTCACTTTCGGTCAATTTATCCGGTACCACTTCGCCCTGCTTGATACGCGGTGCAGCCGGGTTGAACCACTGCAACAACGGCAGATCACCAAAAAACAGCCTCAAACGCTCCACTGTCCAGGGTTCAGTCAACAGATTACAGGCCACTACTTCATGACCGGAGGCCTGCAACAACTGCTTCTGACGGGTATTGTTGATGCAGCCGGGTTTTTCAAAAAAGACAAGGTGAACCATCAGGCAAAACTCCTGTTAACAAGGGATTACCCAACAAGCAGCAAGAAACATTCCATCCGCGGGATTAGTGCTGGATGATACAATCGCCCACAATCAACATGGAGCCACAATTGATGAATAACCCCGCCAAACCCTGCCCCTGTGGCAGCGGCAAAAACTACCAGCAATGTTGCCAACCCCTGCACCAGGGCGAAGTCGCCCGCACCCCGGAACAGCTGATGCGATCCCGTTATGCTGCCTATGTACTGCAGCGGGCAGATTATCTGCAAGACACCTGGCACCCGGATACCCGCCCAAAAACACTGAACCTCACTGACAACCCCGACTGGCAACAGCTGGAGGTTTTATCATCCAGCCAGCAAGGCACCCGAGGACAGGTTCACTTTAAAGCCTGGTACACCACACCCCGCGGTTTGGAGTGCCTGGAAGAACAGTCTGGCTTTATCAAACAAAAAGGCCGCTGGTATTACCATAGCGGGCTGATCTCTTAACCGATCCTGATATCATCAACTCTGGATGATTTGTTGTGCAGATAAACTCTTTAGCCTCTGCTAACCTGTAAATGTAATGTAAAGCAGTGAAGAGGGGCACTCGTCGATGAAGGCTCGTAACTATCGATTCCCGACCCGAACCACTCTGACCAGGCTCTGGTTCGGGCTTTTCCTGCTCGGCCTGTTATTAGCCATAAGTAACCTCACCATAAATGCACTGGCACAGAACACAACCACTCCAGCATCAAATCAGGGTCTGATCCTGACTGTGGATGGAGCCATTGGTCCAGCCACCATGGACTACCTGATTCGGGGTCTGCAACGCGCCGCAGATGAAAAAATGGGTATTGTTGTCATTCAGATGGACACACCCGGTGGCCTGATGGAGTCCATGCGACAAATCATCAAGGAAATACTCCACTCTGATGTGCCTGTTGCCACCTACGTAAGCCCTTCCGGTTCCCGTGCTGCCAGTGCAGGCACCTTTATCATGTATGGCAGCCACATCGCCGCCATGGCACCAGCCACCAACCTTGGCTCAGCTACACCGGTGCAAATGGGCGGTCTGCCCGGTGTGAGTGATGAGGATAACGAGCCAGAAAGTGGCAACACTGCCATGGAACGCAAGGTGCTGGAAGACTCCGTGGCCTACATTCATGGTCTTGCCGAGCGTCACGGTCGTAATGCGGACTGGGCCGAACGGGCAGTGCGTGAAGCGGTGAATCTGGGTGCACATGAGGCACTGGAGAAAAATGTCATAGATGTGGTCGCCACAGACATCAGCGACCTGCTACAACAAATAAATGGCCGCACTGTCACCATGTCCACAGGTGAACACACGCTCAGCACCGCCAATATGACACTGACCCGGGTTGAACCCAACTGGCGTACCCGATTGCTGGGTGTTATTACCAATCCCAACGTTGCCTATTTTCTGATGATTATCGGTTTTTACGGCATCATTTTTGAGTTATCCAGCCCCGGCAGTCTTTTCCCCGGCGTGATTGGTGCCATCTGCCTGCTGTTGGCGCTGTTTGCTTTCCAGATTCTCAGTGTCAACTATGCCGGACTGGCACTGATTCTGTTCGGACTGATATTGATCGTCAGTGAAGCCTTCTTGCCCAGTTTTGGCATACTGGGTATAGGCGGGATCATCGCTTTTGTGGCCGGTTCCATTATCCTGATGGATGGCTCCCACCAGGCCATTTCCATTCCCACCATCGGGGGTATTGCTGTTATTGCTGGCAGCTTCCTGCTGTGGGCGTTGACACGTTTTATTACCCTGCGCCGAAACCCTTCTGTCAGCGGTCTTGACACCATGAAAGATGCTCCTGCACTGGCCGTTGAAGATTTTCATCCCACCGAGGACAGCGAGTTCGAAGGGCACATCCATATCAGTGGTGAGCGATGGAATGCCCTGTCTGCAACCCCCATACAACAAGGTCAGGCAGTGCAGGTCGAACACATCAAAGGCCTGACCGCTCATGTATCTGCAATTGAACACCCACACTCTTGAAGACTAAAGGAGATACATCATGAACATTGATTGGCTCTCATACGTCACCCCAATCGTTTTTCTGCTGATCATACTTGCATCCGCAATTCGTATTCTGCCGGAGTACCAGCGCGGTGTGGTCTTCTTTCTCGGACGCTTCCAGGGTGTCAAAGGCCCTGGTTTGATCCTTATTATTCCCGGTTTGCAACAACTGGTACGCGTTGATCTGCGTGTGGTTGCACTGGATGTTCCCAGTCAGGATGTGATCTCAAAAGACAACGTCACTGTGCACGTTAATGCTGTCCTCTACTTCCGGGTAGTCGACCCCGAACGTGCCATTATCCGTGTTGAGAATTACGGCGAAGCCACCAGTCAACTGGCACAAACCACACTGAGGTCTGTGCTCGGTAAACACGATCTGGATGAAATGCTCTCCGAGCGCGACAAACTTAATGCAGATATTCAGGAGATTCTGGATACCCAGACCGAAGAATGGGGTGTGAAGGTTGCCAACGTTGAAATCAAACATGTTGACCTCAACGAGAGCATGATCCGTGCTATCGCCCGTCAGGCCGAAGCTGAACGGGAAAGACGAGCCAAGGTGATTCATGCGGAAGGTGAACTCCAGGCCTCGAAGAAACTTGTAGAAGCGGCTGGGATCATGGCCAGTGAACCCGGCGCCATGCAGTTGCGATATCTGCAGACCCTGTCCGACATGAGCACCGGCAACACCTCTACCGTTGTTTTTCCGCTGCCGCTGGAAATGATAGAGGGCCTGATCAGAGGAAAGCAGAAACCTAACGGTTAACACTCAGGGGGGTAACCTGTATGAGTTACAGGCCACCCCAGCAGGCGTAACGTCCATTACATTGCTGGTACCAACGAGTATATTCGTCGGCAGGCAAGGGTTTGGACATCAGATAACCCTGTGCCAGGTCACACCCCAGACCAGACAGAAAGTCGTAGACTTCCAGGGTTTCCACACCTTCGGCTATCGCCTGAATGCCCATTTTATGCGCCAGGGTAATGGCAGCCTCCAGAATATGAGCCGCGCCTGCATCCCCTGGAAGGCGACGCACAAAGCATTGGTCGATCTTGAGCAGGGAAATGGGCAGGCGATGCAGGTATTGCAATGAAGAATATCCGGTTCCAAAGTCATCAATCGATATTATGATTTTAAGATCATCCAGCCGCATCAGTTCATCCAGCGTGCGCTGCATGTCCAGCATCAAGGCACCTTCGGTGACTTCCAGTTCCAACGTTTCACCTTTTAACCCATAGTGATCCAGCATTTCCCGTACCTTGTCGGAAAAACCCGGTTGCAACAGGTTGCGGGTGGAAACATTAACCGCAATGGGCAGGTGGATACCTGCCGCTTGCCAGGCCAGCTGTTGCTGCATGGCCTGATCCAGAGCAAATTCGGTAATCCGATTAATCAGGGTGCTCTGCTCAGCACGGGGAATAAAGGCTCCCGGCGGGATATTGCCTCGGGTGGGATGATTCCAACGCATCAGGGCTTCAACACTATGAACCTCACTGCTGGGAATATGGATTTTTGGCTGATAATGCATGGAAACCTGCCCCGAGCTGAGTGCACTTTTCAACTCACCCAGCAGGGTCACATTTTCACGGGCAGCAGAAAGAATGTCCGGTGAATAAATCACGCTGTCCTGTACCTTCTCCTGAGCAACAACCAGAGCTGCTTCGGCACGCTGGAGATAGGTTTCCGAGCTTTCATCCAGTTCATTCAACTCCACACAGCCCATCCGGGTATCCAGGTGAACATAAATATTTTTATACTGGAAGGGTTCATTCAGATCTTCTGCAAGACCGTAAAGGACAGCGTTTAATTTTCGCTCATCCTCTTTAATTAATAGGGTCAGCTGCTCGGTACCGGTTCGGTACACTTCCTGAGCCTGCAGGCGTCGCCTCAGTTTTTTATCCATCTGAATCACGGCTTCTACAATAACGCCATAACCAAAGGAAGACTTCAGCTCAACGCCGTTTTCAAAAGAAATCACCACCAGAAACAGCACATCACCATTCTTTTTCTCGTGGGACAACTCTGTCAGGCGTCGAAACAACGCCAGTCGATTGGGCAGGCCACTTTCTGAGTCCTGCTCAGACAACCACTTCAGGTAATGGATATAAGATCTCGCCCCATCACTGACCAGACCACTGAGAAAACCGATCAAGGTGAAAAACCCTGTTCGATAAAGCCAGTTTTTAGTTGCCTGCATCTCATTGGCTGCCACATCAATCGGCATCATGGGACCCAATGCCAATCCGCCCAACATCCCGGCCAGCAGACCGCCTTTCCAGCCAAAAATCAGACCAGACAACACAATGGGAACATACATGGAATGGGAGTAGACATACTTGATGCCACCAGTGGTATAAACCAGCAGGGTCACACCAACAATCAAAAGTAACAGCAAGGGCAAGGTTGAAAGGGGAATCAAACGTTTATGATAATCCAGCACTTCAAACATCCAGACTTTGTTCATTTGCCCCTCCCAGTCAAATACAGACTCCAGACTTCTTCCTGTTTCTGACTATAGATACCAGCATTACAAAACAAAAAAAACAAGTCTCAAGTGCCCGGTTACTTTCAGCATTCCTGAGCGCGCTCCTGCTTGTTTTGATACATCGCCTGATCCGCAAGGTTCAAAAGCTGATCCATGTCGGTTGCATCTATCGGATAAATGGCATAACCCAGACTGATGCCGGGGTTGATTGTTGTACCCTGGCTTAAAAGAACCGGCTGCAACACCTTGTCGAATACTTGCTGGCAAAAATTTTCGGCGGCCTGATGATTCTGGGTATCCGGCAGTAAAATAACAAACTCATCACCCCCCACACGAGCCAGAGTGCCACCAGGAATCATACAAACCTGCAGCCGCTGTGCCAGAGTCATCAGAACTTCATCACCAGCCTGATGCCCCCAGGTATCATTAATCTGTTTGAATTTATCCAGATCAGCCACAACCACAGTAAAACCAGTGTTCTGAAGATCGGCTTGCTGCTGAACCTTTTTAAAGCTCTGGTTCAGTCGTTTACGGTTAGCCAGCCCAGTCAGGGCATCATGATGAGCCTGATGCTCCATCAGCTGATGGTTCTTCTGCAGCTCTTGATTGGCTTGCTCCAGCGCTTCGGTTCTTTCCACCACTCGCATTTCCAGGTAGCGCTCCTTTTCCTCCAGTGCTTCCACCATTTCCTGTCGCAGCCGGATCGCTTGCGCCTGAGCTTCATCCCTGGCTTTTTGAATCCCGTTGATACGATCCGCCAGTGCCAGTGCCAGCAACAACATCTCCAATGCAGACCCGATCAGCAAGGCATTGGAGGTCAGAAAATTGGAAGGCAACACACCCAGGTTATGCAGGGAAATCACCAGCACACCGGTTAACAACGCCACCCAGGCCAGTACAAAATAACGCGCACCGGGTTGCCGGTGATACAGGCTCACCGCCCCCATCAATAAAGCAGCCAGCACAAACACCAGAGAAAGCAGGTTAACCGCCACGGCAGCCAGATAATAAGACCAGAACAAGGCGGTCAGAAAAACCAGCGCATAACCCCCACTGATCAGCGGCATCAACCAGCCCAAGCGCAAACGCCGTGGTGTACTGCCCAGAAAACCCTGCACAAAAAGGGCACCAAAAAAGCCAGCCAGAGAGACACCACCGGTCGGCGAAAGGTTGGTTAAATAGGCATTATCCGGCCAGAGAAACTGTCCGGAAAAACCGGCCAGCCCGGCCTGCCCCACCGCCAGTGTACTGATGAAGGCCACATAAGTGAGGTACAGCGGATCACGCAGGGACAAAAAGAGAAAAAGGTTATAAACCAGCAGTGCTACCAACAAGCCGTAATAGGCACTGAGCAGTGAATAACTGAGCTGATCCTGCTGCCAGAGCGTAACCGGTGCGCTGAGTGTACCTTCGGAAACCACGCGCAGATAAAGGGTGTAGTGGCTTGCTGGTTGCAGCGACACATCAAAAACATGATGACCCCGCATTATTCATGAGGCTGTGAATCAGCCTCTCCGAACCGCTGTTTGAC
>NZ_JACUUA010000261.1 GCF_014859565.1 Marinospirillum sp.
AATATTGGTAAATCAGACTTTTGCTGAGCCAGCAGCAGCGAAGCATCATATTGCTGCCAGTTGGTTTCATTTTCGCCAAGATAACCGCTTAGTGCTTTGCGACCCCAAGGACAATTGATCGGATTACTGATGGGTGCAAAAGCCGAGACCGAGCAATAACAACCAGTTTCCCGTAAAGCAATAACCAGTGCACCATGGCCTCCCATGGAATGACCAGAGATAGCTCGGCGAGTTGATACAGGCAGTTCCGCTTCTACCAAGGCAGGCAACTCTTTACAGATGTAATCGTACATCTGGTAATGCTGTTGATAGGGTGCTTCGGTGGCATTAACGTAAAAGCCAGCTCCTAAGCCAAAATCATAAGCACCTTCTGGATCGTCTGGTACTTGATCACCACGAGGACTGGTATCCGGGATCACCAGTGCAATACCCAGCTCTGCTGCCCACTGCTGAGCGCCGGCTTTTGCCGAAAAGTTTTCATCGGTGCAAGTTAAACCAGATAACCAGTAGAGTGCTGGAACACTCTGTTGTGCCGCTTGTGGAGGCAAATAAACAGAAAACTGCATTCGGCAATGCAGGGTTTTTGAATCGTGTTCAAAGCGTAGCTGATGGCCACCAAACAATCGCTGATCACTGGTTTTTTCCAGAGCAGGCATCATAACTTTCCTTAAAAATGGATCACAGTGCGGATCGATTTACCTTCATGCATCAAATCAAAGGCGTCATTGATCTGCTCCAGAGGCAGGGTGTGGGTGATAAAGGTATCCAGCTCAAACTCACCTGCCAGATAACGCTCTACATAATCTGGTAATTCAGAACGACCTTTGACACCACCAAAAGCACTACCACGCCAGACTCTGCCTGTTACCAACTGGAAAGGACGCGTGGAAATTTCCTGACCCGCTCCGGCGACACCTATAATGATGGATTCACCCCAGCCCTTGTGGCAGCACTCCAGCGCTGAGCGCATCACATGCACATTACCGATGCATTCAAAGGAAAAATCCACGCCGCCATCCGTCATTTCAACAATGACGTCTTGAATAGGTCGATCAAAATCATTCGGGTTGACCAAGTCGGTGGCACCCAGTTGAGTGGCGATTTCAAACTTGCTTTCATTGATATCAATAGCAATGATACGACTCGCTCCAGCCATCACCGCGCCAATAATGGCTGATAACCCTATACCACCCAGACCAAACACGGCCACTGTATTACCCGGCTGGACTTTGGCAGTATTCATCACCGCGCCCATACCGGTGGTAACACCACAGCCCAGCAGGCAGACTTTTTCTAGTGGTGCACTTTTGTTGATTTTGGCGAGCGAGATTTCCGGGAGTACGGTGTATTCAGAAAAAGTTGATGTACCCATGTAGTGATAAATCGGCTGGCCGTCTTTGGAAAAGCGGGTGGTGCCATCCGGCATCAGGCCTTTGCCTTGGGTAGCACGAATGGCTTGGCATAGGTTGGTTTTACCGGATAAACAGAACTTGCACTGACCACACTCCGGGGTATACAGCGGAATAACATGATCACCGACCTGAACTGAAGTAACACCTTCACCGATGGCCTCAACAATGCCGCCACCTTCATGACCCAAAATAGCTGGAAAAACACCTTCGGGATCATCACCGGACAAGGTATAAGCATCGGTATGACAGACACCGGTAGCCACAATACGAACCAGCACTTCACCCCGCTGAGTGGATTGCAGTAGGATTGCTGTCAGGCAAACATGCCTCGCAATAGTGTCCAGAGATCTTGCTGGTCGACTTGGTTTAAGCCAAGCAGTTGACTGGATAGTGATGACTGTTGTGCCCAGTGTTGATCCAGCCAAGCGGCCAATTGTGCTTGTAGTTCATCTTTTGAGAGATTGGTGGTGCTATCGGATGTTGCTGTCGTAGGAGGCTTTGGTGGCTGTTCTAGCGGCAGGAATACATCACCCCCTGCGCCTGTACCGGTAAGTTTCTGCAGGAAATCCAGATCGACCACCTTGCTGAAGGATTTAAGGCTTTTTTCAGGGTGAAGCATTTGCTCCAGAAAGCCGGACTCAAACTGCACAAGGGGTGTTTCCTTACTGGAATAAATAGCCTGAGCTTGTTGTATTGTGGCAGGGTCAGCTGGTTCTGTTGGTGGGTGAAAGTAGTGAGTGGTCTGTTGACTCTGGCGGTAAACCCCCATAAAAAATCCCAACCCATTAACCTGTTCAGCATCAAGACCACTTTCTTTGGCATAGATGTACACATCTGTCAGCGCCTGAACATCACTTTCAAGCAGCAATCCTGAGACGTTCATCGTCAACAGGTCTTTTCTATTTGTAGCATTCAGCGGGTTTTCTGTGGTGATACCAGAGCCTTGGATAAGTTGATTTTTCAGCTCTTCTAGATCAACGGAGCGACCAAAGGTTTGCAGCAGTTCGTTGGCTTTTTGATCCACCAGATGAAGGTTATAACGCCCTACATCAATATTTACGCTGGCTGTTCCCAGCTGATCCATGCGACCTTGAAAAGGTTCAACAGCCTCTTGTTGCAGCCAATCCACAGCCTGTTGAAAAGCCTGGGTAAGGGCTTGGCTGGTGGAGCTCAGTTGCAGCTCTGGCTGGAAGTTGGTTGTGCCTTGTGAAGGTTGCTGGTTTTTATCTGACACAGCACGAGTTGTTGATGTGCCTGATGAATGAGTGACTGTTGAGTTGGGGGTGATTTCCATCTATTGCCTCGCATATTATGCATTTGATATATTTGACAATGTTGAATAAATTGCATAGATTGCCAATAAAAATAAAACAGCACCAGAGGTACGGCTTACCAAGTTTGCCATCTTTTCATTTGTTAGCTTTGAAAAAGTTGCCGAATAAAATAACAGAATTGAGTAATCCAAAATCATCCATATAATAATAAGTATTGCCATAGATGCATGGATGTCACTTGAGACTGCAAAAAAAGAAGGGAAGAAAGCTATGAAAAATAAAATGTCTTTTGGGTTTGACATGCCAATGACAAATCCATTTCTGAAGTAATGACGACTGGGTAACTCTTCTCTTCTCTCTAGCGATACCTTTGAAATTGTTATATTGAAAGAAAAATACAGAACATAGAAAGAGCCAATAAGTGTGAGCCATAGCAAAGCTGACGGACTTACTGCAAGAACGCCTTGAACAACAACAAAAGACAGCGCGATCAAAATGAGCGATGCCATATTCGTACCAATAACCGTCGCCAACCCTGCGCGAAATCCGCCGCTAACACTTGAGTTGACTACGAGTAGCGTTACTGGCCCCGGTGTTCCCAAAAACAACAATATCGCCAATGCATAGGCGGCGATTAAATAATAATCAAGAGTCAAATTATAACTCCATTTATTTGGTTTTTCTTCATAAAAAATCCGGGTGAGTCCAGAAATTTTTCATCGATATTTTTTATTTCTTGGAGTTCGCTTGTGGTTAATTTGTTGTTATGAAAATAAAAGGATATTTTGTCCTTTCGTCTTCTTTCTCTGTTTTATGCGCTTTCAATATAACCTTTCTGGTCTGTGTGCTTCTGTAATATCTTGCTATGGCGTTCTGTAGCCGATGTGAGATTCATATAATATGCATCACTGTTTTTTCTATTGCAAAATACAGTCGATCGGTACAGATTGTTACATTCTTTGCATGGTTTATTTGGATTGTTTTTGTGTATATTTTGATGTTGATGGTAAAATTAAATGGAGATTTAATTATGAATGTTTCTATGTCTTCAAGTTCCAATGTTTGGCCGATGCCCGCAAGTGAAGGTCCGCGTAGCGCTGTTTTTTCTACCGAAAAAAAGCTGGAAGTTGACTCGGAAAACTCTAATAAACAGACGTCTACAGCCAAAATTGATCTTAGAAATGCATCCATGGCCGATCTGGCAGAGTTAAGCGAGAAGGTGGATTTTCCAGCTGGTTTCTTCTTCCCTTTGGTTATTCCACCCTCTTACTCCATATCGCCAGAAGACTATGCTAATCATAAAACCGATTATTTGGCTCAACTGGAAAGCAGTATCGCTATGGCAAAAAGCAAAGGGGGTGATGCTCAATGGTTTGAAGATGCTTTCGGAACATGTCAACCTCATTTGAGCCAGCTCTTTAAAAATTAAATTGCTTTTT
>NZ_JACUUA010000002.1 GCF_014859565.1 Marinospirillum sp.
TTGTGATTGATCAGGCAACACGAGACTTGCTGGTACAGCAAGACCCGGCATCGGCTGAGATCATAAAACCTTATATTGAAGGAAAAGATCTAAAAAAATGGTATACACAGACACGTAATCTCTGGTTGATATTTACCCGACGCGGAACAGATATTGAGAAATATCCTGCGGTTAAGGGTTATCTTGAGAGTTACCGCGACAAGCTTGAGCCTAAACCCAAAGATTGGTCTAAAGAAATGGAATGGCCGGGAAGAAAGGCAGGAGCCTACAAGTGGTTTGAGATACAGGATTCCATTGGCTATCACGATGAGTTCCGCAAGATAAAGATACTATGGCCAGATATTTCAAGCTCAAATGATTTTTCTATGAATGCTGATGGCAGCTTTTTAGCGAATACAGGATATATGCTGCCAAAAGCTGACTGGTTTTTTTTGGGTTGGTTAAATTCGAAAGTATTCAAGTTTTTGTTTGAAGCACGATCAACATCAATTAGGGGTGGTTTCTATAGATATATTCGGCAGAATATTGAAATCATACCTGTTCCCCCCGCTACACCAGAACAGCAGCAAAGCATCGGACAGCTGGCGCAGCAATGCCAGCAACTGGCAGAGCAGCGACTGCAGGTCAGCCAGTATTTTACCCGTCGCTTGCTGGATGATCTCTGCCCTGCAAATGCAGCTGCCCAACCCAGCCTGAACCAGAAATGCCAGCAATGGTGGCAACTGGATTTTAAAACCCTGCAGGACGAACTGAAAAAAAGCTTCAAACTCAAAGCAAAAGACACCTTGATACCGGTGGCAGAACGCAACAGCTGGCAAGACTACTTCACCGCAGAACAGCAGAAAATCTGCCAGCTGGATCAGCAAATCCAGACTGCTGAAGATCAGCTTAACCACGCAGTCAACCAGCTGTTTGGTTTAACCCCATCAGAGGTGGGCAGGTTATGAGGAAAACCAATGCGCCTGACTCCTGAAGAAGTGACCGCAATCAAAACAGCTGTACATCAGGCTTTTGGCAGCCAGGCTAAGATCTGGCTGTTTGGCAGTCGTGTGGATGACAGCAAAAAAGGTGGCGATATTGATTTGCTGGTGGAACCACCGAATGGCTGTGAAGGTCTGCTGGATAAAAAGCTGCAGGTGTTATCCACACTGATGCTGGCGCTGGGCGAACAGAAGATTGACCTGGTTGTGGCACGAGATCCTTCACGGCTGGTTGAGCAAGAAGCCAGAAACAAAGGAATTGAGTTATGAATGATGAGCTGAGCAAAACCAAGGTCGAAAAAGCACTCAGGGAGTGTGAAATACATCTGAAACGCATGGCCTATGCGCGTGGCAAGCTGGCTGTATTGATGCCAATGAGTGAGCAGGGTTATCTTGCGCTGACGGAAGAGCAAATCGAGTCACTGGATCAGTATATTTTCCGCTACATCAAAATGCAGGATGCCATGGGTGAGCGGTTGTTCAGGCAAATGCTGGATCTGCTGGAAGAGCCAGCGCGCAGTCAGCCCTTTCTGGATAAACTCAATCGACTGGAGCAGTTGGGTGCCATCAGCAGCAAGGAGGTATGGTTGAAACTGCGTAATCTCAGAAATCTTCTGACGCATGAGTATGAAGATGATTCGGCCAGTATGAGCGAAGTCATCACTCGGGTGTATGGGGTTTATCCGGAAGTTGAAGCCACTTACCAGCAGGCTGCAGATTTTATACGGCCTTATCTGCACTGATTGCGGACTTGTCGCATTTACCTACGGATTGGCTGGAGGCTGATCCAAACTCAGGCTCAGAGCTGGAGCAAAAGATCAGTGTGCTGATGCAGTGTGAAGAGTGTCACTTTCTGGAGTGGTTGTTATGAGCCGTATGGCCTGCAAATTTAAAGTTATCCAGTTTATCCCTTTCAGCGAAACAGAGGAGTTCGCCAATGTGGGGATAGCCCTTTTTTGTCCGGAAAGAAGGCAATTACACTTCCAGCTGGCATCGGGTCGGTTTCAACGTATCACCCATTTTTTTGAGCAGCTGGATGTCAGGATTTATAAGGCCACGATAGAGTTTATCCGTGAAGAACTTGAGCGGGTGCAAGCGTTATTGGTCAATGAATACCAGCAGTCTCTGGCTTTACAGATTTTTGATGAGGCTACACGTGAGAAAGGCGGTTTAATCCGTTTTTCCGGCCCGAAGTTTGTTTATGCAGAAACGCCTCATGAAAAAACCAGTGAGCTTTTCCAGCATTATGTTGAGCGGAGCTTTACAAAAACGCCCGACTGGGAACAGCAGCTTGTGCAGCGTGTGCGCGACATCCTGCATGGCTTGGGTGTTGCTCAGCATTATAAAAAGGAAAAGCTGACAGCAGGTCTGCACTCACAGACCTTCCCTTTTGTTTATATGAAAGATGGGGTGCCGTTACGAGCCATCAAGCCGGTTGTTTTTCACCAGCAACAGCCAGAGCGTGCAGTTGATCGGATTGATAAGCTGGATAAAAAGCTGAGCGAATTGACGGGGCAAGGAATTATTAAAGAAGACAACCTGTTACTTGAGGTCAGCCTGAAAGACGATCTGGATAGCAGGGCAAGGGAATATATCGAGAAAACTCTCAGGGAGTTCAGGGAAAAGGGACTGGCAGTGATTAACGCAGATGATGAGAAATCCTTGTCAGACTTTGCCTGCCAGCCTTTTTCAATTTGAAGCCGAACCAGCTCAACTCTGCTTCCCCTGCACGGCTTCATCCAGGTGGGTAAATACCAGGTCAGCATGAATATGCGGCAGGTGGGCTTCGAGTAGTTGGTTGCGCAGGTGGGGGCGTACGACCAGTTCCACATCCAGTTGGCGGCTCTGGTAGTGGGCAACAGCTTCATCCAGCATCAACAGGGCGCTGGCATCCAGCAGCTGGATTTTGCGGCAATCAAGAATAATCTGGCGGGTATCCAGCACTGCATCCACTGCTTCAATACGGTCCAGCATGTGGCTGGTGGAACCAAAAAACAACGGCCCCTTGATGTGCAGGATGCGCACTCCTTCTGTCTGGCGATTCAGGGAAGGTAGATCGTGGTTCACCTCAAAACTGACTTCGGCACGTTGTGCCAATCGCCAGGTGATAATGCCCATCGCAAGAATGATCCCTGCGGTTACCGCAATCACCAGATCTGTGAAGAAGGTCAGCAACAACACCGTGAGCAGAATGGCAAATTCACTGCGTGGCAGCACCTTTGCCATTTTGAAAATACGCAGATCCAGAATATCCACACCCACTTTCAGTAGAATACCGGCCAGAACTGCCAGCGGGATGTTTTCAGCCAGAGGTGCCAGTCCCAACAGCAAACCCAGCAGAAGCAAGGCATGAATCACACCACTGAGGCGGCTGTTGCCTCCAGCTTTAACATTCACCACGGTACGCAGGGTAGCACCGGCACCCGGCAGCCCACCGATAAAAGCACAAAGCATATTACCCAGCCCTTGTCCCATCAGCTCTCGGTTGGGTTGATGATGAGTGTGGGTGATGGAGTCAGCAACCAGAGACGTCAGAAGACTATCGATGCTTCCCAGCACTGCCAGAGTTAAACCGAGGGTGAAGATCAGTGTCCATTGATCCAGTGCAAAACCAGGCAGTGTGAACTGCGGCAGGGTTGAAGGCAGGTTGCCAATTACCGGCACATCCATGGCAAAGTGCAGGCTGATCAGGGTACATACGACCAGCGCTACCAGTGGGGACGGTAACCAGCGGCTGATACTGGCGGGGGTCAGAAAAACCAGCAGCAGTGTAATGCCACCCAGCAGCAGTGCCTGCAGGTTGATGTCTTGCAAGTGTTGAGGCAAGAGTAACAAGGCTTGCAAGGGTGTCGAGGGTGCAGTTTGCCCCAGCAGTGGAGCCAGTTGTAATACCAGAATAATGCCACCAATGCCGGTCATGAATCCAGATATCACTGGGTAGGGGATAAAACGCACCAGAACACCGGCACGCAGGGCTGCCAGCAACAGCTGGAACAACCCGGCCACCAGTACCACCATCATTACCAGTGATAAATTGTTGCCGAGCATAACCAGTGCCGAGGCAAAAACAATGGTCATTGGGCCGGTGGGGCCAGACACCTGCACACGAGTGCCGCCCAGCAATGCCGTAACCAATCCCAGTGTTATGGCACCATAAAGCCCGGCCAGTGCACCGGCACCGGAGGCAACACCAAACGCCAGCGCCAAGGGCAGTGCCACAATACCGGCAGTCAACCCGCCGGAGAGGTCTCCGGCCAGGTTGCTGAGTTTATAGGTCATGGGGGGATTATTGGCTGTCTGTTTCAGTAGCAACTGGCAGCGGGAAGTGGTTCAGCTGATGGATTTCATTCCAGTAGCGTTTGAAATCCGGACTGCCTTCACGGCTGTAGTTGAGGTTGCGGAACAACCCGGTCAGACGGGTGAAGTGTTCACGCGTTTTGTCCTTGTCATCCAGATGTGGATGTTCATACAAGCAACGTTTCAGCAATTTAAAAAAGGTCTGCTGGCGCTGCATAGAGGTGGAAGCATCCACATCATCAAAGGCATCCTGCTGCAGATACACCTGATCCAGGCACTGGGCGCGGTTGTAGGTCAGAAAGTCATCCAGCGTGACCCCTTCTTCACCGGTCACCTGCATCATCTGTTGTACGTCTTCACCCTGCACCAGTAACTGGTGCATCTGTTTAACGTCTTTTACCCAGCCTTCACCCAGATTTTCACCGTACCAGTTACTGAGTTGATCCAGATAACGTGACCAGGAGATCAGCGGATCAACCGCTGGGTAAGCCCGTTTGTAGGCACGATCTGCACTCAAACCCAGGAAGGTTTTGACGGTACGCAGGGTGGACTGGGTCACCGGTTCTTCAAAGTTACCACCTGCCGGTGAAACGGTGCCGATTAAGGTCAGGCTGCCGTATTCACCTTCGTTGTTGCGGATTAAACCAGCACGTTCGTACAGGGTACGTACCGAGGAATCCAGATAAGCAGGGAAGGCTTCTTCACCGGGGATTTCTTCCAGTCGACCGGAGGTTTCCCGCATTGCCTGTGCCCAGCGCGAGGTGGAGTCGGCAATAACCAGCACGTTGTAACCCATCTGGCGGTAATACTCACTCAGTGTGATGCCGGTATAGATGGAGGCCTCACGCGCAGCCACTGGCATGGAGGAGGTGTTACAAATAATGATGGTGCGATCCATCAGAGTGCCGCCTTTGGGATCGGGCAGTGCTGGGAATTCCGTGATGGTTTCCACCACCTCACCGGCACGTTCACCACAGGCTACTATCACCACAATATCCACATCAGAGAAGCGCGAAATCAGGCTTTGTAAAACTGTTTTACCGGCACCAAACGGCCCCGGAATACAGGCCGTACCACCTTTGGCCACCGGGAAAAAGGTGTCGATCAGGCGGATGGAGGTCAGCAGAGGCTGCTCCGGATAACAGCGTTCACTGAAGCGTTGAGCCAGCAGCGGTTGGCACACCGGAATACGTACCGGCCAGCGTTGTTGCATGGTCAGTTCATGTTCTTTGCCGCGATGATCACGGATACGGGCAACGGGGGTGTCCACCGTGAAGGTGGCTTCCTGAATCCAGGTGATTTCCACTTCACCCATCTGATTAAAAGGCACCATGATTTTGTGTTTGAAGCGACCTTCCTGCACATGACCCACCGGATCACCGGCTTTTAATCGTGCACCAACCTTCACACCCGGTTGAAAAGCCCATTGTTTCTGACTGTCGATGCCTTCCACCTGCAAACCACGGGGCAGGAAAAAACCATGCTGGGAGGCAATAATTTCCAGTGGGTTCTGCAGGCCGTCATACACCTGACCCAGCAAACCCGGACCCAGGGTCACGGACAACATCTGGCCGGACTGGCGCACCGGATCACCAATGGCAACACCACGGGTGTTCTCAAAGACCTGTACATCGGCTTCACCATGGCGCACCCGTAATACTTCGGCCTGCAGGTATTCCTGTCGGCCATCGGCAGGTGTACGTGTTGGGCAGATATACACCACTTCGTTTTTGATCAGGGGGTAGAACTGTCCCTGCTCATCCGTTTCCAGCCGCAGGGTGACAATATCATCCCTGACTCCGGCGACCCGGGCAGTAATCTGTGCATCCTTCATCAGGAGAGTTCCTCAAAGGCTGATTGCAGGTGTTGCGTGATGGCTGGTGATTCCAGCAGTTGTTCACTCATGCGCTGGAAAGAAACCAGTGCTTGGGTGGCATCACTTTTAATATGTTTTTCCGCCAGTCCCCAGCGCAGTACAAAACAGATCACGGTTTCCAGCGTGAACTGAAAGCTGCGCTCTACAAATAACAAATCTTTCCACAACCAGGCGTTCAGCTGTTGTTCCAGCTCTCCGGAATGGCCTTTCTGCAGCAGCGGTTGCAGCTCTGCCAAAAACGGTAAGGCGTTGTCCAAACCGAACAGCGGTTCGTGCCAGCGGCGGCGGATCTGTCCTGTCCAGCGTCCAAAACCGGAAAAATGCTCCGGCCCGATGCGCCCCTGCTGACGATAACGCAGGGCGGCCAGCAGCGTTTGCCATTCCAGCCGGAACTGGATGCGTTCACGGATAGCGGGTGATTCCAGTTGGTTGAGCTGATGCTGCCAATCCTTGACCAGTGTTTGATCCGGCAGGGTTTGTAGCGACAAGTCACTCTGGTGGTAGAGCTTTTCAGCCAGTTGCAACTGCTGCAAATCTTCATCACTGAGCATCGTCAGGCGGCGATCCAGAGCAATTCTGGAAATCGGCAGCTGTTTGCACTGTGCCAGTGGTGGCAGATTGGGCAGTGCAGTTACCAGAGTGTAATAACCTGTCACTAGCGGATCACTCCTTCCAGCAGTGCACGGAAGCGTGGCTGCAGGTGGCGCAGCAGCAGTTTGGCAATGGCCTGATCAGTCAGGTCCACTTCCATGTCCTGCCCCACCAGCCTTACACGAATACCTTCACCTTTATGGCTGTTAAAGCTGACACCTTCACGCAGCAGTTCAGCCGACAAGGACTGCACAAACTGGCTGAGGCGGCCTTCTTTGTATTCACTGGCGTTGCGGCGCATTTCATCCAGACCGATGATGTTGTCCGGCAATAAGACTTCCACTGCAGCGGCTTCATTCAGGCCGGATTGATCACGCACCCGACCCACCAGCTCCAGAATCATGCGCTGCATGAATTCCTGATTGTTCATCTGCTGCTGGATCAAACGATCCACCTGATCGGTGAAACTGCGCGCCAGGCTTTCTTTTACATCCAGCAGCAGATCACGAGCCGCCATTTTCAGGGCGTCTTCCCCAGCCTGACGCCGCTGAGCTGCTTCTTTGCGTGCTTGTGTCCGTAACGATTCCGCCTCTTCTTGTGCCTGTTTCAGCAGCAGTTCGGCTTCCTTCTCGGCATCCTCAATAATCCGACCGGCTTCGCTGCGCCCTTTCTGAACACCCTGTTGCCGCAGTTGTTCAATCAGCGCTTCGATGCCGGATGAGGCGTGGTTTTTTTCCAGTTCAGTCATGTTCAGCTCCCGTGAAACCTTTCATTAACTAGGCAGGCACACCGGCACTGATCACCAGAGCAAAAATGAAGGCAAAAACCGCAAAACCTTCCACGATGGCAGCCGGTGCCAGTGACATACCGAAGATTTCTGGACGGATTTTTGAAACATTAATGGCAGAAGCACAGCTGCGACCCTGATAAATTGCACTGAACATCAGTGCCAGGCCGCAGAGCAGGCCAATGGCTGCCAGACCCGGTGCATTACCCAGTGTCAGTTCACGGTTCAGGGCAAACATCACCACAATACCGTAGATGGACTGGGATGACGGCATGGCAGAAATACCTATGTAGCGGCCATGGCCGGTTTCGGTTTCCAACAATGCGCCCGCTGCTGCCTGACCGGCCAGCGAACAGCCAATCATGCTGCCGATGGCACCCAGTGCCATGGGGCCGTACAGGCCTGCCCAGCCAAGAGCCAAGATCAGGTTATCCAAGGTGTTACCTCCCGTTTTGCAAAGGGCTGGAAGGGGTAACCTTCATCAGCCAGACTCCAGTTATAAAACTCGATCAGGTTCAGACGCAGGCCGTGAATGACCCCGCTGACCACGGTTAATACAAAATTGAGCAGATGACCCACCAGCAGGATCAGCATCTGTAGCAGCAAACCAATACCCGGCATGGCTGCACCTACATCAGCAGCCAGCTGGTTAAAGGTAATCGCCAGCGAGGCACTGGCTAGACCTAGCGCAAACAGACGCAGGTAGCTGAGAATATCGCCGAAAATTTTGGTGACATTGGTGAGTGCCAGCAGGCCGGAGACCAGGGTGCCAAGGCTGAGGCTGGATTTTGGTGCCGAGAAGAGCAACACCAACACCAACCCAAGACCAAAAATCACCCAGTGCAGTGTTGTGAAGCCGTAAATCCAGCCGATCAAAGCGATGAACACCGAAAGTGCCCAACCCACCGAGGAGAGACCTTGGCTGGATTTACGCCTGACCCAGGCCATCATCAGGTTGCCGAGAATCAGGTGTCCGGCACCAATACAGATGGACAGGGTCATCATCGAATCAAAGTCGTTGAGGTCGAGGATTTTTAATGAACCCAGCAACGGCAGCGGTGCGGAGGCACCAAAATAACTGCCAACCAGCACACCCCAGAACACCCCGGCTCCAGTCAGTGCGGCACCCATGGCGCGCAGGCGGCGTCCGGTTTCGGTTTGTCCCATGGATTTCCAGTACCAGAGCAGAATGGCCCCCAGCAGCAGTGAATAACCGGCATCCGACATGATAATGGCAAAAAAGCTGACAAAGGAGAAAAACACCACCCGTGATGGATCCCAGCTGCGGTAACCGGGGGTCTGGAAAAAATTGACCACTTCTTGTCCGCCACCCACCTTTTCCGGGTTTTCCAGCAGTGTAGGGGGCAGTTCTTCCATGTTGGGTTGTTCCAGCAGCAATACCAGCCCCTGTTGTGTGGCAAAACTTTGCAGTTGTTTCAGATCTCGTTCAGCAATCCAGCCCTGCAGGGCAAACAGCTCATCATAATCCTGGGTCTGATCAGCCACTTCGGCCAGCAGTGCCGCATCTTCGGTGTTGGCAATGTTGCGTTGTAACAGGTAAATCCAGCGAGTCAGGGCTTCACGCTGGGCTTCGGTGGCTTCCAGACTGATTTCTGACTCTTCCAGCTGTTCGCGCAGCTGGCTTAAAGGCACGTCACCGGTATGAGTACGTGGCACCGGCATCAAATTGGCATCGGGTTCTGTTGCTGCAACCACCACTATGTAGGTGTGGCGGTTGTCCTGATGTACGGATATCCAGGGCAGCGTGGTGTGTTCCACTTCTTTCATCTTGAAGTTGGGCACCAGATAGAACCAGAATTTCTCATTACTCAGATGATCCGGATCGGGCAGGGAGAATTCACCCCAGGGTTCCAGATCCTTGATACGTTTTTGTAGAAAATCGCGCTGTTCACTCAAGGCAATACGTTCGCTGCGATTTTTATCCACCTCAAGCAGCACCTGTTTTAAGTTCAGCTGCTTGTCACGGGTGACCTGACGCCGTTTGTTCGGGCAGCTCAGCAGATACTGCAGTGAGCGCTTTAACAGCTCCGGATTAACGTCTTCCTCAGCAGCGGCACGCGACTCCACATCATGCAGTGGAATGATGTGCATCAAACCCAGTTGCTGCAGGGCATCCAGCGTTTGTAGCTTGTTCTGGGTCAACCCGATCAGGGAGGCTTTTTCAAGCTGCAGAATACTCATGCCTGACCTGCCTTGAGCCGTTTGTTTTTGGCAATTTTGGAGGTGACCACCCCGGCGCGTTCACTGTCCGACAGGGCAATACGAATCTTGCGGATGTTGCGTTCCGAGCGTGGAATCAGCACCTTGTCAAACAGGTTCAGGCGCTGGGTAGTTTTTTGCAGACCTTTTTCCAGCAGCTCCATGCGTTTGTTCAGTACCTGTTGATGCAGCTGTAACTCAGTGGCCTGAATCAGTAGCCGAGTCAGGTGATCCATCCAGTGATCAGTCGCCAGTAATGAATAGGGTTTGGCGACTAGCTTAAGGCTTCGGATTTCCGGCAGGCGTAAACCCACCAGATTAGCCTGAGCAATATCCAGTGTCTGGACTTCCACCAGTTCACTGGCATGACCGGAAAAATTGGACAACATCGGTAATTGTTCGCGGATTTCCCGCTGTAACTGGTTCAGTTGTTCATCACCGCTCAGCAGCAAGCGCCGTGTTGTAGCACGGGCAGCCAGTAGCTGTTTGCGTTTTAAATCCAGCGCCGGAACAAACTTCTTGTAGGCTTTGACCTTGCGGCCTTCCTTGTTCAGCGTGCTTTTGTTCAGTGCCAACTTACTCACGGCAAAGACTCCTGTCAGGCGTTTTCAGTGGCAATCTGGTGCGGAAAATACTTGTCGATCAGGCTTTGTTTCATCAGCAGCTCTTCTTCACGGAAACACTCCGCCAGCGTTTGCCAGCCCAGATCCAGGGCTTCTTCCAGTGGCAGGCTGACATTGATGTCCATAAAGCGTGATTGAAACAGGCGACCGAACTTTAACACCCGCTCATCAAACTCACTGAGTTCAAACGACATGGCCTGTTTCTGCTCAGCATCCTGTGAAGCGGCATAAAAACGGATCAGGGTGTTCATGATCTGGCTGTGATCTTCACGGGTGACCTTACCAATCACGTGCTGTTTCAGACGCGAGAGTGAACCAAAGGGATCAATCACACCATTGTGCAGGTAAAACTGGCCTTCGGTGATATAACCGGTGTTGTCCGGTACTGGGTGAGTCACATCATCACCGGGCATGGTGGTCACCGACAGGATGGTGACCGAACCGGCACCCTTGTAGTCACAGGCTTTTTCATAACGCCGTGCCAGTTGGGAATACAGGTCACCGATATAACCTCGGTTAGAGGGTACGTGTTCCATCGAGATGCCCACTTCTTTCAGGGCATCAGCATAAGCGGTCATGTCGGTCAGCAGCACCAGCACTTTTTTGCCTTCACTGACGGCATAACGCTCAGCCACCGCCAGCGCCATATCCGGTACCAGCAGGGCTTCCACGGTGGGATCAGAACCCTGATGCACAAACATTACGGTACGTGCAGCTACACCGGCTTCTTCAAAGGTACGGCGGAAGAAATAGTAGTCGTCAAAAATCAGCCCGATGCCACCAAACACTACGATGTCAGCATCCGCCTGAGCACCAATACGAGCCAGCAACTGGTTGTAGGGTTCACCGGCCACCGAGAAAATGGGGATCTTCTGGCTTTCGACTAGACAGTTGAACACATCAATCATTGGCACATCCGTACGGATCATGCGGGATGCCAGGATACGCCGGGATGGGTTAACGGTCGGGCCGTCGATTTCGATTTTTGGTTCTTCAGTCAGAGCCGGACCACCGTCAATCGGGTGACCGGTGCCGGAAAAAGCACGTCCGAGAATATTGGGTGAAAAGGTGACTTCCATCGGGCGACCAAGAAAACGCACCACCGAATGGGTGGATAAGCCCTTGGTGCCAGAAAAAACCTGCAGTGAAACCTCCTCACCTTGCAGCAGGATCACCTGTGCAGTGCGGGGCAGTACATCCTGCATTTCGTCTTTGCTTTCGATGAGTGCCAGATCACCAAAACTGATCTGGGAGGCACCGGCTTCAGAGGCGGGAACGTGTACCTTGACGATGTCACCAACAATCTCAAGGATACGGGAATAACGGATTAACAGCTGGGACACATCCACCTCCATGCAGAGCAATTAATGTTGCTGTTGTAATCTTCTTTATGCTGATTTGCAAGAGGAATCATTGAATCATGGGTCACGATTCATGATTGCCTGTCTTGCCGTCAGAATCCAATCCAACAAGGGCTTCAGGTTAAGATCAACAGATGAAGCTTTTGGGTCAGTCGTGTTATGTTTTATTGCAACTTAACAACAAGATCAAAAAACCATGCTTATCAATGCCGATGTAGGTGAAAGTTTCGGTGCCTGGCCAATGGGGCAGGATGAACTGCTGATGCCCTGGCTGGATCAGGCCAGTATTGCTTGTGGTTTTCATGCCGGTGACCCGGATGTGATGGCAGCGACTGTAAAGCTGGCATTAGAGCAGGGCGTGGAGATGGGTGCTCATCCCTCGTATCCCGATCTGCAGGGATTTGGGCGGCGCTCCATGCAGCTGCCCCCGGATGAAGTGCAACACCTGCTTCTGTATCAGGTGGGAGCCTTGCAGGCGATTGCTCAGGCAGAAGGTGGCAGTATCCGTTATGTAAAACCCCACGGTGCGCTGTACAACGATATGTTGCGAGATCCCCATCTGCTGGATGCCGTGATGCAGGCCGTGGCACGGCTGAATCAGCATCAACAACACCCGCTTAAACTCATGTTGCTGGCGCGTGCGGATAACTCAGCGGTGATCCACAAGGCCACTGAATATGAGTTGCCACTTTATTTTGAAGCTTTTGCCGATCGGGCTTATACCCCAGAGGGTTTGTTGATGCCACGCAACCAGGCCGGAGCCGTGTTGCATGATTTGCCAGCCATTCAGGCGCAGGCACAGCAGTTATTACGAGGGCAGCCAGTCAAAGCCGACAGCCTGTGTGTACACGGTGATCATCCGCGTGCCGTGGAGATTGCCGAAACCCTGTTCCGGTTGGTTAAACACCATGCAATATAAGCTCTACCGTGCTGGTTTAAGCGGGGTATTGCTGGTGCTGGCGGATCAGGTTACACCGGGACTGTCACAACAACTGCGCCAGCTGCGTGAGTACCTGCTGGAGCAGTTGGCCGATATCCAACCGCAACTGACACCTTCTTACACCAGCCTGTTGCTGGAATATGATCTGCTGCAAACGGATCATCAAAGCTTGCTGGACAGACTGGAAACCCTGCTGGTGGATTGGTTGCCACCACCATCCACATTACAGGATGCTCCACTGGTTCAGTTGCCAGTGTTTTATGACCCGCAGGTCGGACCGGATTTACAACGGGTTGCCAGTGCTTGCAACTTGTCGATTGATGAAGTGATCCAGCTGCATTCATCCTTGGATTATGAAGTCTGTGCACTGGGATTTGCGCCGGGTTTTGCTTACCTGTCTTTAACACCGCCGGCTTTATCCATGCCGCGCCTGGGTCAGCCCCGAGCGGTAGTACCCGCCGGTAGTGTGGCATTGGCGGATCGTCAGACGGCAGTTTACCCACAGGACACACCCGGCGGCTGGAATCTGCTGGGCAGAACCCCCGTTAAACTTTTTGATCGAATGCGGGACTCGCCCAGTCTGTTGCAACCCGGTCAGCGGGTGCAGTTTGTGCCGATTGATCAGGCCGAATTTTTACGTCTGGGTGGCTCGCTGACACAGGTACAACAGCCATGAGTTTTACCGGGGTTCGGGTGCTCAAGGGTGGTGTGCTGACACTGGTGGAAGATGCCGGACGCTGGGGGGTGTCGCATCTGGGATTAACTCAGGGTGGGGTGATGGATCGCCATGCCTGGGCTTGGGGTAATCGTTTGCTGGATAACCCCTGGGGCACAGCAGCACTGGAAATCACCCTGGGTGGTTTACAACTGGAGTTTTTGCAGTCGACCTGGTGTGCATTAACCGGTGCAGACATGCAGGCACAAGTGGATGGATTGCCGCAGGGCAACTGGCAGTCTTTTTATGTGCAAGCAGGCAGCCGACTGGAGCTGGGTTTTGCCCGTACTGGTATGAGAGCTTATCTGGCGGTGGCTGGTGGTTGGCAGACGCCGGTTGGACTGGGTGGCAGTCGCAGCAGTGTACAACGGGAAATGCTGGGTGGTCAGGATGGCCTGGGTAGTGCCTTGCAGGCTGGCGATCTGTTGCCTTTGCAAGGTATTGCCGCTCATACTTTGCATCGCCGTGCTGTACCGGATGACTGGTTGCCAGATTATTCCCTGCCGTTAACCCTGGGTGTGATTGAAGGGTATCAAGCTGAGCAGCTGGGTGCTGCTTTCCGCAAGGCTTTTTATCAAACCGACTGGCGACTGACTGCGGCCAGTAGTCGCATGGCAAGTTTGTTCGAGCCGGATGATGAACTGCCAGAGCTGCTGAGGCAGGCTACCTCACCTCTGGTTTCAGAAGCACTGGTGGCAGGCAGTATTCAGCTGTTACCCAGCGGTTTGCCGGTGGTGGTGATGGCTGAACGTCAAACTCTGGGTGGTTATCCCAAAATAGGTGCGGTTTGCCCGATGGATCTGGATCAGCTGGCGCAGCAGGTTCCCGGCAGTTGTATTTGTTTTAAGCCGGTTGACCCGATGGATGCAGGGCGCAGAGAAAAAGCTTTTTTGCAGTTTTTTCGTTCTGGTTGATACCAAAGGTCAGCACGTAGATGGTTACGAAGCAGGAGTTTCTTGGGTATAATCGCCCGACTAAATTTTTCCGCTTGATTTTAAAATAGACAGGCTCCCATCGGTTAAGGCTTAACAGCCTGGCTCGGTTGGCCTGAAACCAGACTAGAGGTGGTGAGAGTGAAACAGAGAATTCAGGTGTCCCGCATCCTGGCTGCTGCAGCCGTTCTGGGTTTTGGTGTGCTGATGGCGCTGCAGGTGCAGGCACGTAATGCAACTCCCGAACAAATTGCTGAGCGTCTTAAGCCTTCCGGCGAATTGTGCCTGCAAGGTATGGATTGTGGTGGTGTAGCTGCTGCACCTGTGGCTGCCGGCCCCAAGTCCGGTGATCAGGTGTACAACAGCGTTTGTATGGCTTGTCACAATACCGGTGCAGCCGGTGCGCCTAAAAAGGGTGACGTCGCTGCCTGGAGTACACGTCTGGCTCAGGGTGTGGACACACTTTATGATCATTCTCTGAACGGTATCCGTGGTATGCCTGCTAAGGGTGGCAACCCGAATCTTTCTGATGCAGAAGTTAAGGCAGCAGTGGATTACCTGATTGAAGCCAGCCGTTAATCACGCCTGAGCAATAAAAAAGGCGGTTGCCGGATTTTTTCGGCGCCGCCTTTTTTGTGCCAGCACAAACGGTTCAGCTGTTCAGCATGGCTTTTAAAGCACTGATCCTGTCTTTCTTGCGCTGTTGTTTGTCTTCCACTGTTTCTTCTTCCACATTACGGCCTTCCCACTTCAGATCCTCCTGCGGCAGTTCATCCAGAAAACGGCTGGGGGTGGAGTTGAGCATTTCCCCATAGGTTTTGCGCTGTTTGGTGAGTGTCAGCGTCAGTTGTTGTTGTGCGCGGGTGATGCCTACATAGGCCAGTCGCCGTTCTTCTTGAATGGTGTCGGCTTCAATGCTGTTGCGATGTGGCAGCAGTTCTTCTTCCATGCCCATCAGGAACACCTGTGGAAACTCCAGCCCCTTGGAGGCGTGCAGGGTTAGTAGTTGCACCTTGTCGGAGTCATCCTCTTCTTCCTGTTGTTCCAGTAAATCACGCAACACCAGTCGGGCAATGGCTTCTCGGATACCAGCCTGGTCGTCTTCTTGCTGCATTCTTTTCAGGGTTTCTGCCAGCGAGTCAATCAATACCCAGATGTTGGCATAACGCCTTTCTGCCACTGTAGGCGAGCTGGCATTCTGGTGCAGCCAGGCTTCGTAATCCATGTCGCGGATCATTTCACCGATGGCTGCTATGGGGTCGTCTGTTTCACAACGGCGGATGATGCCATCCAGCCAGTGGGTGAAACGTCGCAGTCGCTCCACCTGATTTTCTTTCAGGTATTGTTCCAGCCCCAGTTCATGGCAGGCAGCAAACAAGCTGACACCCCGATCCTTGGCATAAATAGCCAGTTTTTCCAGAATCGCCGGGCCGATCTCCCGGCGCGGAATATTGATGATGCGCAAAAAAGCATTGTCGTCAGATGGGTTAATCAGCAGACGCAGATAACCCATGATGTCCTTGATTTCGTTGCGGGCAAAAAAGCTGGTACCACCACTGATCTTGTAGGGAATCTGAAAAGCCTGCAGTTTGATTTCCAGAATCCGTGACTGGAAGTTACCCCGGTAAAGGATGGCAAAATCTTTCCAGTGCACCCGCTCCTTAATACGGCGGGTCATGATTTCCGCAGCAATACGCTCCGCTTCGGCTTCTTCGTTGGGGCATTCAATCACCCGGATGGGATCACCATACCCCAGCTGGCTCCAGAGGTTTTTTTCGTGCAGGTGTGGATTATTGGCAATCAGCTGGTTGGCCGCTTTAAGAATACGCCCGGTGGAGCGGTAGTTTTGTTCCAGTTTGATGATTTTTAAATTGGGGAAGTCATCACCCAGCTGAATCAGGTTTTCCGGTCGGGCACCGCGCCAAGCATAAATGGACTGGTCATCATCCCCCACCACAGTAAAGGTTTTGCGCAGGTTGGTCAGGAGTTTCACCAGCCGATACTGGCTGATGTTGGTGTCCTGATATTCATCCACCAGCAGGTAATGCATCCGGTGTTGCCACTTTTCCAGTACTTCGGGCTGCTGCTGAAACAACAGCACCGGCAGGCGGATCAGGTCATCAAAATCCACCGCATTATAAGCACGCAGGTGGCGGTTATAGTGCTCATACACCTGTGCTGCCAGACGAGCAGAAGGGTTTTCCTCTGATGCCTGTGCCGCCATTTCCGGCTCCACCAGATCATTTTTCCAGTTGGAGATCAGATGCTGCACCTGATTGATAATGTCGGCATCCACCTGAGCATCCTTGTGCATCAGATCACGGATCAGGGCTTTGGTGTCTTCGGTGTCAAACAGGGAAAAACCGCTTTTATAACCCAGGTGTTTCACTTCCTTGCGGATGATGTCCAGCCCCAGTGAGTGGAAGGTGGATACAGTCAGCCCTTTGGCTTCTTCTCGACTGAGCATTTTACCGACCCGCTCACGCATTTCACGGGCTGCTTTGTTGGTGAAGGTGACAGCGCAGATGTGACGCGCGGCCATGCCCCGCTCACGAATCAGGTAGGCAATTTTGCTGGTGATGACACTGGTTTTGCCGGAACCGGCACCGGCCAGTACCAGTAGTGGGCTATCCACCTGCTGTACGGCTTCCTGTTGATGATCATTCAGTCGGGCAAGAATTTTCTGCATGGGGGCATCAAGCGCTCAGGTGGCGTTGGTTGGGATCGCGCCGGGAAAACCCAGTTGTTTCCAGGCTTCATAAACAATCAGGGTGCAGGCATTGGAAAGATTCATGCTGCGGCTGTCCGGTAGCATTGGAATACGCACTCGTTGTTGCGGTGGCAGGGTGTCGAGAATTTCGGCAGGCAGGCCACGGGTTTCCGGGCCAAACAGCAGCAGATCGTTTTCTTGGTAACTCACCTGATGGTAGTGCTGACTGCCTTTGGTGGTCAGTGCCAGTACTCGGCCAGGCTGTACACTTTCCAGCAGATCCACCATGCCGGTATGCACAGTGACTGCTGCCCATTCGTGATAATCCAGACCGGCACGACGCAGGCGCTTGTCATCCAGCAGAAAACCCAGAGGTTCGATCAGATGCAGGCGAAAGCCGGTGTTGGCACACAGGCGGATGATGTTGCCGGTATTCGGCGGTATTTCCGGTTGAAAAAGGGCAATGTCAGGCATGGGGTCTCCTGTGAAGACCCCGGATTATAACACCTTACTCGTCTTCATCATCGGCACCGCTGATACCCAGCTCTTTTAGTTTGCGGGTCAGGGTGTTGCGCCCCCAGCCCAGCAGTTCGGCAGCATCACGCTTGCGACCGCCGGTGTGTTTCAGTGCGGCATGGATCATGATGCTTTCAAAGGCTGGTACAGCCTTGTCGAGCAGGCTGGTTTCACCACGCATCAGTGCTTGTTCTGCCCAGTATTTCAGTGAGGCTTCCCAGTCACTGGCAATACGGCTGGGTGTTTTTGCCAGCAGTTCCGGTGGCAGATCATCAATGAGCACTTCCCGACCGGAGGCCATCACGGTCAGCCAGCGGCAGGTGTTCTGCAGCTGGCGCACGTTGCCCGGCCAGTCGAGGCGGCAGATGTATGCAATGGTATCCGGGTGCAGTACTTTGGTTTCCGAGTTCAGCTCGCGTGCCGCCTCTGACAAAAAGTGTTCAGTCAGGCGTGGAATATCTTCACGGCGATCTTTTAATGAGGGCAGGTGCACCCGGATGACGTTGAGCCGGTGAAACAAGTCTTCACGGAAACGTCCGGCCTCGACCAGTTTTTCCAGATCCTGGTGGGTGGCGGCAATGATGCGCACATCCACTTTAACGGCAGTATGGCCACCCACCCGATAAAACTCACCATCAGCCAGCACTCGCAGCAGGCGGGTCTGAGTCTCTGCTGGCATATCACCAATTTCATCCAGAAACAGGGTGCCACCATTGGCCTGCTCGAAACGTCCGTGACGTTGGGTGGCGGCACCGGTAAAAGCCCCTTTTTCATGACCAAATAATTCAGACTCAATCAGGTCACGTGGAATGGCCGCCATGTTCAGGGCAATAAACGGCTGGTGTGATCTGGGGCTGTGCTGGTGCAGAGCGTGAGCCACCAGTTCCTTGCCGGTGCCAGATTCACCGTTGATCAGTACGGTGATGGTGGAATGAGACAAGCGACCGATGGCACGGAACACCTCCTGCATGGCAGGTGCTTCACCGATGATTTCTGTTGTCTGCACGGCAGCGGTCTGCACCTGAGACTGATCAGCTGTTTTGGCTTTCTGTTCTTCAGCATGAGCCAGAGCACGGCGCGCTAATGCCACGGCTTCATCCACATCAAAGGGTTTGGGCAGGTATTCAAAGGCACCACCCTGATAGGATGCTACGGCACTTTCCAGATCCGAATGAGCTGTCATGATAATCACCGGCAAACCCGGATAGAGTTCGTTGACCTGTTTTAAAAGATCTAGGCCATCCATTCCGGGCATACGAATATCGGTGATCAGCGCATCTGGTTTTTGCTTCAGCATCTGCCTTAGCGCACTGTCGGCACGATCAAAGGCAGTGACCTGGATATTGGCCTGCTCCAGTGCCTTTTCCAGTACCCAGCGAATGGAACGGTCATCATCGATGACCCAGACATGGCCTTTAGGTGCGGTCATGGTGCTGCTCCTGTATCGGTTTGTTCAGTGGTGCTCTGATTGTCAAAAGGGATCAGCATCCGAAACTCGGTGTGCCCCTGCTGGCTGATGCATTCAATCAGCCCCTGATGTTGCTGCAGGGCGGCTTGTGCAATGGTTAACCCTAATCCGGTACCTTCCGCACGACCGCTGACCATGGGATAAAAAATGTTTTCCAGCATGTTTTCCGGTATGCCGGGGCCGTTGTCGATGATCTTGACCTGACAGACCAGCCGGTGGCGCTCGGAGCCGAGGGTGAACTGACGCTTGGCTCGGGTTTGCAGAATGATGCGGCCATTGGACTGACCGGATTCGATTAATGCCTGCATGGCGTTACGTACAATGTTGAGTACCGCCTGAATCAGTTGTTCTTTGTCACCAGCAAACTCGGGCAGGCTGGGATCATAATCACGAATCAGGCGCACCTGACCGCCAAACTCTGCCTGAGCCAGGGTGTACACTCGCTCCAGTACTTCATGGATGTTCAGGCGTTTCATTTCTGGCAGATGGCGCGGCCCCAGCATTCTGTCCACCAGATTACGCAGCCGGTCAGCCTCATCAATGATGACCTGGGTGTAATCTTTCAGGTCAGTATTGGGCAGGGCGCGCTCCAGCAATTGTGCAGCACCACGAATCCCACCCAGCGGGTTTTTGATTTCGTGTGCCATGCCCCTTACCAGTGCGCGAACGGTTTCCTGTTTATTGACCAGTTCTTCTTCGCGAGAAATGCGCAGTTGCCGATCACGCGGAAAAATTTCAATGATCAGCTGGGTGTTTTTCATCTCCGCGATGGGGGATGCTGTGTAGTCTACAGTTAAAGTTTCACCGTTATGCAGCTGTAGCTGCGCCTCCCTTTTGGTGAAGGGGTGCCCGGTGCTGGCTGATTGAGTCAGCGTGTCTGATCCTGCCCTTGGCTCCTGAAACAATTGAGCTACAGGCTGGCCGCGAAAACGCGTCAGACTGGCCGCAAGAAGCATTTCTGCGGCGGGGTTCATATAAATCAACTGAAGATTCTGCTCAAGCAGCAACACAGCAGTGGTCAGATTCTCCAGCAGGTGACGGGGCGGTTCCTGAGCCGGACTCATGCTTTTCTCTGGTGTAGTGAACTGTCGATACAATTTTCAAAGGGGATGCAAAAGCCGCACCAACCTGACTTTTTTGCACCAACAACCTACATCTCTGGCCTTGGGTGGGCATCATCACGGTGCGAGACATAAATGTGGGGTGTATCTTCCGGTACGCACTAGTCATCAGTGCATCAATATAGGGCTTATTTGATATTGATGCACTTATATGGTGCTTTTTATTGCGGGGGGATTTCCAGGGGCGGTAATTTTGCCGACTGGTGGCGTGGGAAAATCAGGCTGAAACGGGCACCTTGTAATTCCGGGCTGCGATCCACCTGGGTGCTGCCACGATGCCAGTAGATGATGCGTTGTACTATCGACAGCCCCAGCCCGTAACCGCCGGAGCTGCGGGTACGGCTGTCATCCAGTCGAGAAAAGGGCATGAATACTCTTTGCCAGTCTTCTTCTGGAATACCTGAGCCGTCATCTTCTACATCCACACGGAAGGTGTCACTTTCCAGATGACAGGTGACATGAATCCGATGGCTGGCATAACGCACGGCGTTACCCACCAGATTCTGAATGGCGCGCTGAAAATATCGGCCTTCCAGATCGGCTTCCGGGCTGAGTTCGGCAGGATTGTGGATGGTCAGTTTTAATTCCAGTTGCGGGTTGGTGCGCTGAAAACCACTGAGTACTTCTTCGAGTAGACCAGTAACATCCTGATTCAGAAACTGCAGTTGCAGTTTTTCCTGACCCAGACGGGCGTAGGTGAGAATTTCATCAATCAGGGTGTCGAGTTCATCAATGTCCCGATCTATGCCCTGTACCTGATGCAGGATGGCCGCGTGAGGGCTGCCGTCTTCACTCAGATCTTCGATCATTTGCAGGCCAAAACGGATACGTGCCACGGGTGTGCGTAATTCATGAGATACCGCATGAATCATTTCTTGCTGGGTACGCAGCAGGCGTTGTACCTGCTCGGCCATACGGTTAAAGGTGGTTGCCAGTTTACTGACAAAATCTTTGCCGGGCATATTGGCGCGTGCCTGCAGGTTACCGGCAGCGAGCTGACTGGAGGCTCGTTCAAGGTTGCGCAGACGATTTTCCAGACCATGCAAAAAACACCAGATGCTGGCCGCCAACATCAGCAGTGAAACAAGTAAAATACTGATCAGCAGAGGCAGAGGATAAGGATTAAACAGCTCAATTGGCCCAACCCGTAACCAGTTATTGTCACCCAGCTGTACATAACTGACCATGCTGCGCCCGTCATCGGAAAACAATACCACCTGCTCACCACGCTCCAGCCGTCTTTGCTGCAAGGGGTCGGTTTCAGCCGGTAATCGGGAAAGGAGTTGCAGTGGGTAAGCAAAGCGTTCGCCCAGTTGTAGCAGACGTTGTTCACGCAGTTCAGTTGGGGTGCGCTGCAGATCACGCAATAACAGATAAATTGAGGCGCTGGCCTGCTGTTCAGTCACACGCCACAAATCAGAGGTTAGCAGCAGTTCGGACTGATGAACCGGAAACACCACCTGCAACTGCTTAGACGTTTTTTTGCGCAGCACCAGTCGGTTTTCAGTCAGGCGACTGATTTCGCGGCGGGTGGACTGCAAGTCATTCAGGCTGCTGAGCTCAACATGTATGCCCAGAGTCTGGTTGATGTCATGCAGCCATTCGTGTTTCTGACCTTCATCGGTCAGGGTGAATTCTTCAGTCAGAGTGATGAACAGGCCGGATAGCAGCTCTTCCTGATAAGCCTCCAGCCGTACCTGATTGGCAAGATTAACCAGCAGAATGCTGAGTAGCAGGGTGCCAACCAGTGCGCCGAATACCCCGAGATACACACGCAGGAATATATTTCCAAGGCGTTTGTGCAGCAGACTGAAGCTCATGTCAGGATCTGTTTCCGGTGTTCACTTGTTGCTCAAACTTCCTTAACAAACAGATAACCCTTGCTGCGCACTGTCTTGATGCGACGTGGGTGCATCGGGTCATCACCGACCTTGGGACGAATGCGGGAAACACGCACGTCGATGGAACGATCCTGGCCGTCATATTCAATACCACGCAGGGCAGTGAAAATTTCTTCACGAGTCAGTACACGACCGGCACTGGATGCCAGCAGCCACAACAAGTCAAACTCAGCACTGGTCAGATCAATACTTTCACCTTTCAGCCACGCCTCACGCATGGCGCTGTCGATCACCAGATCACCGAACTCCAGACGCGAACTCTGTGGCTCATTGCTGTCTGCGGTGACAGGTTGAACCTCGGAGCGGCGCAGCAGTGCCCGAACCCGAGCCAGCAGTACTCGTGGGCGTACAGGCTTGGCAACATAGTCGTCAGCACCCATTTCCAGACCGACCACCTGATCCATATCATCGGTTCTGGCAGTCAGCATCAGAATGGGAATGTCTTTTTCCATCTTCACTTTGCGACAGATGCTCAGGCCATCTTCGCCGGGTAGCATCACATCAAGAATGATGAGATCAGGGTTTTCACGATCAATCCGTTCAACGGCACGAGCCCCGTCACCTTCAATGGAGATCTGGAAACCATTACCTTCCAGGTACTCGCGCGTCAGGGTTGCCAGGCGAGCGTCATCTTCAACAATCAGTATGTGGGGTGACTGGTTTGCATCCACTTTTTTAGTCTCACTTCGTAAATTGCCAGTTGATTTTAACCTGCCGAGCTTTTACCGCCGCTGCAGTGTTTTTCTGCATCATACCGCAATCCAGCGTGGTTTAAAGGGGTAAGAGGGAAATGTAGCGGCTAGGAACACAAACCAGGGTTTTTGTTGATCAATGGTTCAGACAGTTTCATGATGCAATAGCACCGTAGTTGCAAAGCTCCTCAAAACCTAACTGGGATTTTATGCCATTGAAGTCTAGGCCTAACAAATAACCAGAACCAGTAATGCTTGCGCGGGCTCACAACAGCTGCGCTTGTCTTCAAGGCTATTTTTCTACAATAGCGCATAACAGGCTGTTTTCTTAAGTATCTTTTTAAGAGCGGGAATTGCTGTATAAGCGTCAGGATAAATCAAGAAGCAGAGCAGCACGAATCAATTCTGCCAGGGAGTTCAGCTGCATTTTTAACATCAGATTATGACGATGAACATCCACGGTTTTAGGGCTAATTCCCAGCTCATCAGCAATAACCTTGCCGGGCATTCCTGCCGCCAGTCGTTTCATCACCTGTAGCTCCCGTGCGGTGAGCCGATTCAGTTGCAAGCGTAAATGGCTGATGTGTTGTTGTTCTGTCAGCCGTTGCCGGTGCAGGTTAACACCACGCTGGATTGAGTCCAGCAGCAGCTGATCATTAAAGGGTTTCTCAAAAAAATCCAGCGCACCTTCTTTCATGGCCTGTACCGCCATACTAACATCAGCGTGACCGCTCATCAGAATAACCGGCAGCAGAGGTTGTTGCTGCTTCAGCTGTTGTTGCATTTCCAGCCCACTCAAACCAGGCATCCGTACATCCGACAGCAGGCAGCCAGGTCGATCACTGGCTGGGCAGGCTAAAAAGTCATTAGGATGTCCAAAAGCCATCACTTCCAGGTCGACGGTTTCCAGCAACCATTGCAAGGACTCACGTACCTGCTGATCATCATCCAGCAGTCGAATCAAAGGCTGGGTTGTTTCTTTGTGCATCCATCCCACTCCAGAATCAGGTTTTGAGTTGTGGCAACTCAATTCGAGCCACGGCTCCCCCTTCCGGGGAGTTGGTTAAAGTCAGTGACCCGCCATGTGAGCGAGCCAGAGTCTGGCAGAGTTTTAGTCCTAACCCCATACCATTGCTGCGAGTAGTAAAGAAGGGATCAAACAGGTCGGCGACCAAATTGTGGGCAATTCCTTCACCCTGGTCTTTAAGAGTGATTATCCAGCAATGCTGCTGTTGCTCACAGCGGATGTCAAGGTTGCGCGCTACTACAGGTGTATTCCGCATGGCATCCAGAGCGTTGTTCAGTAGATTGATAAACAACTGCAACAGCTCGATCCGATTACCGTGCACCAAAGCAGAGGAAGGCAATAGTTTTAGCTGGACTTGTACCTGCTGTGCCTGAAGTGTTGACTCCATCAGCACCAATGCCTCTTTTAACAGCAGGTTGATATCCAGATCCTGTTTAGGTGGCAGTTCCTTACGCAGGAATCCACGTAAATTGCGAATAATTCCAGCTGCACGTTCACTCTGAGCAATGATCCGTGTGGTGGCTTCCTTGATTTTATTGTGGTCGGATAGTTTTTGTTCTGACTCAGGTTTATTCAACAGGCGCAACATACCCTGTGCATAATTCATGCTGGCGGTCAGGGGTTGGTTCAGTTCATGCGCCAGTCCGGCTGCTAGCTCACCCATCATGGAAAAACGAGAAAGATGAGCCAGTTCGGCTTGTTTCTGCTGCTGCTCCTGCATTAATTGCTGCAGTTCACGACTGCGCTGATGAACCAGATAACTCACCCGCAGGTGATGCATCAAAAACAAAAATATCAATCCCAGCGCCAACAGCAGGGGATAGCGGTACTGATACAACAGCGCCAGCAGCGGGTTATGTGGAAAGGCCGCATAAGGCCCGAAACGAAGGCGCTCGAACAGCCGATAAATACTCTGGTAGGACAAAGGAGCAGACCACTGAGAGCGCTCGTCATCCGCCCCGGGCATCTGCAACAACGCCAGCAACACCTGCTGCACCACCTCAGCTGGCTGGCGACTGGTGCTCAGAAAAGGCCAGTCTGGATAGAGATCACTGGACAACTGACAGGGGTAACCAGCCAATTGTCGATTTTCAACAACCCGGTAATCCTGCAGGTCAAGACGACCTTCAGCGGCCAGAGATTCCAGCAGGCAACTGCGCAGCACCACGGCATCCACTTCACCGGCATCCAGCAAATCAAGCAAAGATTCCATCGGATAACCTGCAAACACCCATTCACCGACATCACGCCGAACATCTAACCCCTGTTGCTCCAGTTGATCTCGAATCAACTGGAAACCACCAAAAGCATCCGGGTGCACTGCAGCCACTCGCCGACTATGTAGATCCTGCCACTGCTGCACGGAAGAATCCGCAGCAGAAACCACCAGCACCGATCCCACGGCTTGTTGTGGTGGATCAAAAATAGGATTGCTCAGAGTAGCCAGAGGTGCCAATGGGTAATGCTGACTTAGTTGCACATAATGACCAGGGTTGGTCATTACAAAATCCAGCTGGCCTGCTGCTAAAGCTGTCTCCAGCTCTTGCAGATTAAGTGGATGCAAAACCACCTGATGATTCGGCAGTTGCCGACCTATTGCAGTCAAGGTTGGCTGCCAATAACCGGCTGGAATAACATTATCTCGCCACTCAAGCACACCGAGATGCAGGGTTGAAGAGGGCGCAGCATTGCTGTTGCCACTCAGCAGCAGCAATACCAGCCACAATCCCACTTTATGCATAATTGACATCAAAGGTTGGCAAAAAATACGATCAACACACCTACCAGTGCCAGGTAACGCGCCAGCAGGTTCCACAGGCTGAAGTCTTGAAATCCTTCCCCGGCTCTTTGCGTACATCTTCTTTTTCCAGGCACCAGACATCAACAACATCGGCCTCCTTCGGGGTAAGAAGGCCAGGGGTCTGGCAGGATCACTGCTTTAACTTGGGTGATGCCAGCGGATATACCGGCTCACGTGACCCAGGTTAGTTGACCGATCAGGTAAACTAAAGGGTGATGCCCGGCATTTTGCCGCAAAGATGCCTTCAGGTCACCTTGCAACTGCAGTGAATGGCGACTTTCCCTGTAACCCTCTGGTAAACTGAGTCACATTACTTTAATGACTGTTTTCCGGAGCCAAACTTCCATGACGCAGAAAAGCGCCCCGTCCGCAGAGCATAATCCTGCTGCAGAAACCGAAAAACCCTGGGGAGGCCGTTTCAGCGAGCCGACCGATGCTTTTGTTGAAGGCTTCACTGCCTCTGTACTGTTTGATAAGCGTCTTTATCACCACGATATCGAAGGTTCTATTGCCCACGCCACCATGCTGTCCAAGGTGGGTGTGCTGACTGAGATGGAGCGGGATGCCATTGTGCAGGGTCTGAAAGAAATTCGCGCCGAAATCGAACGTGGTGAATTCCAGTGGTCAGTGCAACTGGAAGACGTACACATGAACATTGAGTCAGCTTTAACGGCACGTATTGGCATCACCGGTAAAAAGCTGCACACGGGGCGCTCCCGTAATGATCAGGTGGCTACGGATGTGCGTCTTTATCTGCGTGATGAAATAGATACCATCGCGGCAGAACTGACACGCCTGCAAAGTGGCTTGATTGATCTGGCGGCGGCTCATAACGACACCATCATGCCTGGTTTCACCCATCTGCAGACTGCACAACCGGTCACTTTTGGTCACCATCTGCTGGCTTGGAATGAAATGCTGCAGCGGGATTACGAGCGCCTGATGGATACCCGCAAACGGGTGAATATCATGCCCTTGGGTGCTGCTGCGCTGGCGGGCACCACCTACCCAATTGACCGGATTCAAACTGCTGAGCTGCTGGGTTTTGATCGTCCCAGTGAAAACTCACTGGACTCAGTGTCTGATCGGGATTTTGCGATTGAATTCTGCAGTTTTGCCAGCCTGTTACTGATGCACATGTCACGCATGAGTGAAGAGTTGGTGCTCTGGACCAGCTCCCAGTTCAACTTCATTAACCTGCCGGATCGTTTCTGCACCGGCAGCTCCATTATGCCGCAGAAGAAAAACCCGGATGTGCCTGAGCTGGTGCGTGGCAAAAGTGGCCGGGTGTATGGTCATCTGATGAGCCTGCTGACGCTGATGAAATCCCAGCCACTGGCTTACAACAAAGATAATCAGGAAGACAAAGAACCGCTGTTTGACACCCTGGATACCGTCAAGGGTTGCCTGCGTGCTTTTGCCGATATGATTCCGGCGCTGGAACCCCGCAAGGATGTAATGCGTGAAGCCGCTCGCCGTGGTTTTGCCACTGCAACGGATCTGGCTGATTATCTGGTTCGCAAGGGTGTAGCCTTCCGTGATGCCCACGAAGTAGTCGGTAAGTCTGTTGCTTTTGGTGTGGCAGAAAACCGTGATCTGGCAGAAATGTCTCTGGAAGAATTACAGCAGTTCTCCACCGTCATCAGTGCTGATGTGTTTGATGTGTTAACACTGGAAGGCTCGGTAGCCGCGCGCGATCACCTGGGAGGCACTGCACCGGCACAGGTGGCGGCTGCCGCCAAACGTGCCAAGGCACTGTTACGCCAGCGTGGCTGACAAACTCCGGGGAGCCATGATTATGCCATTACGTTTATCCCTGTTGCTGCTGGCACTTGTATTGCTGGCAGGCTGTGGTCAAAAGGGTGACCTTTACCTGCCACAGCAGACTTCACTCCTATCAACCGATTCAAGAGTCTGACAACCATGGACTTTTTTAACTACCGTAACGGCCAGTTGTTTGCTGAGGATTTACCGATTCAACAACTGGCTGAAGAATTTGGCACACCACTTTATGTTTATTCCCGTGCCACACTGGAGCGCCATTACCGCGCTTATGCCGAGCCGCTGGCCGGTCAGCCACATCTGATCTGTTATGCCGTCAAGGCCAACTCCAATCTGGCAGTACTGAATGTACTGGCTCGGCTGGGGGCTGGGTTTGACATCGTTTCCGCCGGCGAGCTGGAACGGGTACTGGCTGCCGGTGGTGATCCCGCCCGAGTGGTGTTTTCTGGCGTTGGCAAACAGGCTGGAGAAATTCGCCGTGCCCTTGCCGTGGGTATTAAGTGTTTTAATGTGGAATCCATCCCGGAACTACAACGCATTGATTGTGTTGCTGAAGAAATGGGGCTGTCTGCTCCGATTTCCATTCGTGTAAACCCAGATGTTGATCCCAAAACTCACCCTTATATCTCCACCGGCTTAAAAGCCAACAAGTTTGGTATTGGTTTTGAGCTGGCACGCGAAGTCTACAAACAAGCGGCCAATCTGCAACACGTACAGGTGGTCGGGGTTGATTGCCACATCGGCTCTCAGATCACTCAGATTGAACCCTTCCTGGATGCACTGGATCGACTGCTGGTGCTGATTGACCAACTAGCCGAAGACGGTATCAGCATCCAGCATCTGGATCTGGGTGGCGGCCTGGGAGTGTGTTACAACGATGAAACCCCTCCTTTACCTTCCGTTTATGTTGAAGCCCTGCGCCAACGCTTAGGTGATCGCCAGTACGAACTGGTGTTTGAGCCAGGGCGCGCCATTGCAGCCAATGCCGGTATTCTGGTCACCCGCGTGGAATACCTGAAAGAAGGTCAGGAAAAACACTTTGCCATCGTGGATGCCGCTATGAATGATCTGCTGCGCCCCGCACTTTATGGTGCCTGGCAGGCCATTATCCCGGTCATCCCGCATCAGGATGGTGTGCAAAGAAGCTGGGATATTGTAGGTCCAGTGTGTGAAACCGGTGATTTTCTCGGTAAGGATCGTGATCTGACCTTAAAACCCGGCGACCTGCTGGCGGTGCGTTCTGCCGGTGCTTATGGTTTTGCCATGGCCTCCAACTACAACAGCCGCAACCGCGCTGCTGAACTGATGGTGGATGGTCAGGAGCGTCATCTGGTGCGCCAGCGCGAAAGTTATGAGCAGCAGATGGCGGGTGAATTCACCCTGCCCAGACAGTGAGCTAACACCATGTTGCTTCATTTCACCAAAATGCACGGCCTTGGTAATGATTTTATGGTGCTGGATTTAATCAGCCAGAGAGCTAGGTTGCGTCCAGAACAAATTCGCCGCCTGGCTGACCGTCACTTTGGCATCGGTTTTGATCAACTCTTGACTGTGGAGCCTCCAACCAAGCCGGATGCAGACTTTTGTTACCGTATTTTTAATGCCGATGGCTCCGAAGTGGAAAACTGTGGCAATGGTGCTCGCTGTTTTGCCGTGTTTGTGCATGATAAAAAACTGACCTGCAAACAAACATTAAGAGTCGAGACTGCTGGCGGGCCACTGATTCTGCAGCTGAACGACAAGGGGCTAGTCACTGTCGATATGGGCGTGCCACGCTTGCAGCCTGACGACATCCCTTTTCAGGCCGCCCAACAAGCCACCAGTTATCCCTTGCAGCTGCAGGATCAAACCCTGGAGATCGGTGCGGTTTCTATGGGCAATCCACACGCGGTATTGCGTGTAGACGATGTGCTCAACTATCCGGTTGAACAAATCGGCCCACAAATCGAAAGCCATCCCCGCTTCCCAAAAAGAGTGAATGCCGGATTTCTGCAAGTCATTTCCCGTAACCAGGGTCGACTCAGGGTGTATGAACGGGGTGCAGGAGAAACTCTGGCCTGCGGTACCGGTGCCTGTGCCGCCATGGTGTATGGTCGCCTGCAAGGATGGTTCGATTCCCGAGTGGAAATGCACCTACCCGGTGGCTGCCTGCAGCTGGAATGGAGCGGTGAGGGTCACCCAGTCAAAATGACTGGGCCTGCACAGCGCGTTTTTGAGGGGCACTTGTTTATATGAGTACTTCTCAGCTTGATGAAATATCAGTACATCACTCACTGGATGCCGAACAGGTTGCTCAGTGGTTGCAACAGCAGCCGGATTTTTTTATTGGCAGAGAAGCGCTTTTTTGCCGAATGCAACTGCAGCATGAGTGTGGTGACGCCGAGTCGCTGATGCTCTTGCAGTTGAATTTATTGCGCTGTCAGCTGCAGGAGCAGGAAACTCGTTACCAGCAGCTACTGAGCAATGCACGGGATAATGAAAAACGCCTGAGACGCATTGAGCGCCTGCTGGTGAAGCTGGTCGAAGCCAGCACCACCGAGGAGCTGGTCACACTGCTACGAGAAGACCTGCAAATGCATTTCGGCATTCCGCGGTTGATGATCTGGAGTTATACCAACCTCTGCAGCCTGCCTCGTGCCAGTGAAACCCAGCAGGCACAACAGATGAACCTGCTGGGGCAACACCAAGCCTGTAGCTTGCAGCTTGATGCCAGCATCAGCCAGCAACTAGGGTTGGATAACTTAAACAGTGGATCTGCTGTGATCTGCCATTTAAGCCATACCCGCACTCTTGGGTTGATGGTGCTGGCTCACCCATCCAGCCAGCACTTTCGTCAGCAGGATACCCTGTTTGTAGAGTATCTGGGTGCGGTGATCAGTCGTTTATTGTATCGGGATCGCCTGGGGTTTCGTCCGGAATAACTTCTGGCTGCGGCTCATTGATCTGCAGCCATTCATCGAGCTTTTTCCAGGCCTCACCTGTACCGCTGGCTTTTAAAGATGAAAACAGCTGCACACTGAACTCACCGTTCAGCAGCTTGAGCTCATTACGCACCATTTGCAGCTGAGCCGCAGCCGGTCCACGCTTTAGCTTGTCTGATTTGGTCAGCAGGATATGTACCGGCAGATTACGGCTGGCAGCCACCTCCATCAACTGGTGATCAAAATCCGTCAGTGGGTGACGTATGTCCATCATGATCACCACACCACACAAACACTCACGCTGGCCGATGTAATCACCTAGGTGTTGCCCCCATTCACGCCGCATGGCCTCCGGTACCTTGGCATAACCGTAACCGGGCAAATCCACCAGTCGGCGCTGTTCATCCACCGAAAAAAAGTTAATCAGTTGGGTGCGACCCGGTGTTTTACTGGTTCGTGCCAAACGAGCAGAGGTGAGGCAATTCAACGCACTGGACTTACCGGCATTGGATCGACCGGCAAACGCAATTTCCCAGCCCTCATCCGCCGGACACTGAGCCAAGGTCTGAGCACTGATCAGAAAGTCGGTGGCAGCGAAATGGCGGGGCTGAGATACCTTGGGCTTTACCGAGGCGGGTTCATAAATAATTTTTTGCTGAGGCTTTTTTTTCTTGACCTGGCGCATAAGGAGTCATCTGGAGGAAAATTAAACAAAAGGGATTAGACCACTGGCATTCCAGTTAGCTTAAGCCTTAGCTATAATGCGGAAACTTTTACAGGTGATAGTCTATCACTCGAAGTCCGCAGGCGCGATGCTGGTGCCAGTCAACGGGCGACAGATTTCCAAAGACTAGCAAATGATGAGACTGGACGAACGATGAAAAAATTACTTTTAGGTTTGACCCTTGTTGTTGGTGTAAGTGGTGTAGCTCAGGCAGCAGGTGATGCTGCAGCGGGAGAGCAGAAAGCTGCAGTTTGTGCTGCATGTCATGGTGCTCAGGGTGTCAGCATGGTACCCAACTGGCCGAATCTGGCCGGTCAACATGCCAGCTACCTGAGCAAACAAATCATGGATATTCGTGATGGTCGCCGCTCGGTTCCCGAGATGGTTGGTATTGTAGACAACCTCAGCGACCAGGATATTCGTGACATCTCCGCCTTTTATGCCAGCCAGTCGGGCAACTTGGGTCAGGCTGATCCTGCCTTAGCAGAGCGTGGTCGCAACCTTTATCGCGCTGGCGACCTGGCAAAAGGTATCCCCGCCTGCACAGCTTGCCACCTGCCCAACGGTCAGGGTAACTCGCCGGCAGCCTTCCCGGTTGTATCCGGCCAGCATGCCACCTATGCCGTTAATCAGTTAAAAGCTTTCCGTGATGGTGCGCGTAGCAATGATCCGAACTCCATGATGCGCCTGATTGCTGAAAAAATGACTGATGCCGAAATGGAAGCCGTTGCTTCTTATATGCTGGGTCTGCACGGAACCAACCGTTAAGCGGTGAATCAAAAAGGGGCTTAAAGCCCCTTTTTGCTTTCTGGAGATTTATTTATGCCCTTTTTAAAACGCGGCCTACTATTAGTGCTGCTGACATTTGTATCCACTCAACTTTTTGCACAAGGCTACAAAACCCTTGCAGACAGAGTGCCGGTGCATGTTGCTGCTGATCAGATTGAAGTCACCGCTATTTTTTCTTATACCTGCCCTTATTGTTACCAGCTGGAGCCTCAACTACTGGCATGGAGTGATAAACAGACTGCTGATGTGCAGGTCGTCCATCTCCCCGCTGCTTTTAATGCTCAATGGGAACATCTCGCGCGCGGTTATTACATCATGGATGCACTGAATATCACCGACAAGGCACACATGGCGATGTTTGATGCGATCCACCGCGACAATACCAACCTTGGCAGTCAGCGTGCCTTGAACCAGTTTTTTGAGCGTTTTGGCATCAAAGCCGAAGACACCGAGCGTCTGTACCGCAGCTTTGGTGTTGAAAGTCGTCTGCGTCAGGATACAGCCAGACTCAGGGGTTATCGAGTCACCGGCGTTCCTGCACTGGTGGTTGATGGTCGTTATGTGATTGACGGCAACTCTGCCGGTAGCCTGCCTAATATGCTGAAAGTGGCTGACCAGCTGATTGAAAAAATCCGCGCCAGTCGTTAACAGCCTGCCAGCCCTGCCAGCCCAATCACCAGGGCGTAACGCAGGGCTTTACCCGCTCCAACCAGCAACAAAAAGGTGAGCCAGTGTACACGCAGCACACCCGCCACCAGTGTTAATGGATCACCCACCACCGGCAACCAGGCAAAAAACAACGACCACCTACCCCAGCGTTTAAACCACTCTTCCGCCCTCAGTCTTTGTTGCGGCTTGATCGGGAACCAGCGCCTGTCTTCATAATGCAGCAGAAATCGCCCCAACCCCCAGTTTACAAAAGATCCCAGCGTATTGCCGACTGTAGCGGCCAACCATAACAACAATCCTGAGCTACCCAGACAGACCTGAGCTGCAACCAGTACCTCTGACCCACCTGGCAACAGGGTTGCCGACAGTAGGCTGATCAGAAAAATCCACCACAAAGATGACAGCATCAGCCGAATTTCCCTTCATCAGCCAAGAGTAAAACGGGTAAAATGATTAAACCACAATTGCACACGACTCCTGCAAATAGTAGTCTAGGGTTACAGGTTGAAACGGACAAAGTATAGATTAACCTCTATTATTGCAATCTACTCACTATCAGGAACACAGTGGTCTTGCTGTGAATATATCAGACGATAACCATGGACACGGCAGCACCCGCTTGGGTGATGCTGAAAAGAATCAAGAAACTTGGGCGACCGATCAGAAATCTACCTCTGATGCCGTCAAGGAGAGTCGTGCTGCGCGCGAAAAAGAACGCTTGCAGTGGGAAGAAGAAGAACGGCTAAAAAAGATTGAAGAGCGCGATAAAGCAGAAAAAGAGCGTCTCGAAGCTGAACGCCGTGCACTTTATGCTGAGCTGGAAGGCTTGGACTATGATCTTCTGTCGCTAATTGATTACCCCACCGACCATGAAATCTATGCTGCCAAGCGTGCCCGCACCCTCTGGTTCATTGCGCTTGGTTCGGCGCTGTTCCTGTTTCTGGCCAGCCTGCTTAGCCTGACTAGCTCCTGGGTCGGAGGTATTGCAGGCGGCATAGCCTTTGTACTCTGGCTGACCCACGGTGCCGGCATGATGAGTTATTTTCCATCACTGAACCGTTACCCAGGACTGATCTCACAGCGTAAACGCCTTAAGCGTGACTTGATTGAATACATACGTAATCTGGAAGGCCGCCTGGGTTATATGCACCGTATTTATCCGCTGGTGCAGTTTAACTCTCGACTGGGATCCCGCAAGTTCAAACGCCTTGCACTGATGTCCAAAGAGCATACACTGCTGGCCAACCTCAAAACCTTGCAGGATACACGTGCCTATCATGAATTTATGGTGGAAGCCCTGCGTGGTTATCAGGAAATGCTGCAACAGGAAAAAGAAGACAAGTTTGTGGAATCCATGGACTTTGATCCCGACCTGTTGGAAGAAAATGCTGAACTTCACTCAAAGCAAGATCAGGAAGAGCAGCCACAGGCGCCTCAAGAAGATCAGGAAGCCAACACTGATCCTACGTTGTTCGCACCAAAAGACTAGGCTCTTGCTGCTCTGCTGCGGAAGGGCCTCCATCTCTTACTTCTTACCAACCATCAACCCGGACCCGCAGAACTCACAAGGGTTTTAAACCCACTTGGGTGATATGATCACCCTCTACAGCAACCACCACCCAACGAATGCCATGCCACTCCATCTGGTCACCCACCACCGGATGCCCACCAAAACGTCGTGTCAGTAATTCACCCAAGGTCAGCCCCTCCTGATTCGGGCTGATGGTTAAACCATAAAGATCCGCAACATCCTTGAGCGGTGCATCACCAGACAAGGTGAAGTCACCAAAAAAGCTGCGAGCTTTTTCCTTGGCAGGCTGGGGTTCCTCGTTGAACATCTTGCTGAATACCGGTAGATCAGCTTCACGCCCGATAATACAGAGCAGGTCACCCTGCTTTAAGCGTGTACTGCCCGATGGGTGGATCAGCTGTTTTTCACGGAACAAGGCCGCAATACGAGCACCTGATGGAAAGCGTAAACGCCGTAACTCAACACCATTCAGCGTTTCGCTTTTTACGTTGTACACAAAGGCTTCATAATCATCCTCAGCAAATACACCCAGCAAACTGCGACGCTTTGGCATAAAGTCAGCAGGTACTTCCACCTTCAGCCAACGAGCAACCCAGGGCAAACTTGAACCCTGGATCAGCAAAGAGATCAACACCACAAAAAAAGCGATATTAAAATAGAGGCTGGCATTGTCCACTTCGGCAATCACCGGGAAGATTGCCAACACTATGGGCACGGCACCGCGTAAACCCACCCAGGAAATAAAACCCAGCTCACGCCAGTTAAATTTAAAAAAGGGCTTCAAACACAAAAACACTGCCAAAGGACGTGCAATAAAAATCATACCCAACGCCAACAACGTGGCAGGCACAGCGGTCAGTAACATTTCATGCGGAGTCACCAGCAAACCCAGTATCAGGAACAGGCCTATCTGACTCAGCCAGGCCAAACCATCGTGAACGGGTAGAATATGCTGCAACTTGGCAGACCGGCTGTTACCAATCATTAAACCTGCCAGATAAATAGCCAGAAAACCACTACCACCCAGCAGGTTGGTGGTGGCAAACAACCCCAGACCTGCTCCAGTCACCAGCAAGGGATAAAGCCCGGTAGCCAGTTGCAGTTTTTTTAATGTCCAGGCAAAAAGCCAGCCCACTGCCAGCCCCATGGGTAACCCGATACCAAACTGCTGCACAAACATCAGCAGTGCGCTGAGTGGATCAGCAACATCCTGAGTTAACAGGGTAATCAGGGTGATGGTGAGAAAAATGGCCATTGGGTCGTTGGTGCCGGATTCAATCTCCAGCGTGGCGCTGACCCGTTCGTTCAGATGCACCCCTTTACCACCGAGCATTGAGAAAACCGCAGCCGCATCGGTGGAGCCCACAATGGCACCCACCAGCAGACCCTGCAGCAGAGTCAGATCAAAAATCCACATCGCCAGAAAACCCGTCAGGCCGCTGGTCATCAATACACCCAGAGTTGCCAGTGACAAGGCCGGTCGCAAACCCACCCGGAAGGTTTTCATCCGGGTGCGCATGCCACCATCCAGCAGGATAATCGCCAATGCCAGATGCCCAATGACATAAGCGACTTCAAAGCTGGCAAAAGCCAGACCACCAATACCATCTTCGCCAGCCAGCATACCCATACCCAGAAATACCAGCAGCAGAGGCATGCCAACACGGGCGGAAATCACGCTGGCCAGAATACTCAGGCATAACAGCAGTGAAATAATCAGAAAGATAGAATTGAGGTTTTCCACAGTGGCATCAGATCATCATGGGTCATAAGTGTTTCTATTCTGCCACAAAATTTTGTCGGCAAAGCATGTCGCTGAAGGAAAATCACACCACCAGAGTTGGGCAAGGTGCACCACTGGCAATTCGCTCGGACATCCAAAACAACGGCTAGTAAAACGCCAGATCCCGAAGGAACAGCGCAATTTGTGGAAAAATGATAATCAAAGCAGCCGAGAGGACCAGCATAAAAACAAAGGGTGGCGTGCCTTTGATCACCTCCCAGTAGGGGCGTTTGAAGATGGCAATCGCTGTAAAAATGTCACAACCAAACGGGGGTGTCGCCGAGCCGATTGCCACCATCAGTGTGATTAGTACCCCCACCAGTACTGGGTCCAGCCCTGTTCCGGCAATCGCTGGTGCAAAAATCGGGGTTAACACCAGAATCACTACAATGGGGTCAACAAACATACAGGCCACAAAAAATGCCACGGCAATGGCAATCAGCACACTGGTCGGACCGGCTTCATTGATACCCAGACTGCCCAATACCGCCTGCGGAATCTGGGCAAAAGAAATGATCCAGGAAAAACCATTACCTACGGCTACAAGAATAAAAACCACAGCGGTAATCAACCCAGTGGACTTGGCAATACGATAGATGTCCTTCAGACCCAGTGAACGAAAAACAATAAACTCCAGCACCACCGCATAAAGCACACAGGCTGCGGCAGCTTCTGTGGGGCTAAAAATCCCGCCATAAATACCACCCACAATAATGACCGGAAAACCCAGCGGCCAGAGTGCCTGCTGCACGGATTTTATACGCTCCATCCAGCTGGCTTTGGGTTCAGTAGGCACCTTGTTGATCATTGCATAAACAATACAATAGGCTGAAAACATTGCCAGAATCAGCAAGCCGGGGCCGATACCGGCAATAAACAGCTCCCCGATGGATGTACCGGAAATCACCCCGTAAATGATCATGCCGATACTGGGCGGGATCAGAAAGGCAATATCACTGGAGTTGATGATCAGCGCCAGCGTGAAAGAATCCTTGTAACCCGCCTTCAACATACGCGGGCGCAGGGGTGAACCCACCGCCACCACTGTAGCCTGGGTTGAGCCGGACACTGCACCAAACAAGGTGCAGGATGCGGCCGTACTGACCGCCAAGCCACCCTTGATGTGACCAATAAATGCCATCACCATATTAACCAGACGATTGGCAGACTGACCACGAGTCATAATATCTGCCGCCAGAATAAACATTGGCACCGCAATCAGTGCTGCAGGACGGATACCCCCCATCATCTGCTGGATAAAAGTGTTCATCTGGCCAAAGCCGTCAAACATCATATAAAAACCGATCAGCGCCGCCGCAATCAATGGCACCATCATCGGGAATCCCAGCAGCAACAACACCACCATGGTGACCAGCATCAGAGTCATCATGCTTCAGACCTCCGTTTCATTGTCTTCATAACCATCCAAAACCTGTGTTGAGAGATAAACATCCCTCGAAACCAGATTCTTGATACCCGTCATGAAGTACTGAATGGCTGTCACCAACAAACCAATAGGCACCCACAGGTACATCAGATACACCGGAATGCTCAGAGCCGGTAACACTCGGCCAGTTGCATAAACACTCTGGATGTAGCTGATTGCAAACCAAGTCAGGAACAGCATCAGGGCCGAGGTGATAAAAGAGATAACAATCATCAGGTAACGCCGTGCTTCCACCGGCAGGGCATCATAAACGGCTGACATACGAATATGGCGACCATGGCGGGCGGCATAACCGATGCCGGCAAAGGTGATCATCACGATCAGAATACGATTGACCTCTTCAGAAAAGAACAGGCTTTCACCAAACACAAAACGCCCAACAATATTGGCTACGGTGTTGAATGCCATCAACAACACTCCAGCAGCCAGAATGACCCCTTCAACCTTGCTGATGCCGGTATCTATGCTGCCCAGCACACCGGGCAAACTGGATCGAATTGCCGCAGGCGGCTCATCCTTCATTTTCTGTCCTCCCAGAAAAGTGGTCATCCCTGACCACCAGAAAACAAAAAACCAGATCAGCGAGCCGCGGCCTGCAGATCAGCTTTGAACTGCTCCAGCAGGGCTTCACCCCGCTCACCCGTCATCTCGATAAAACGTGCTTCCACCTGGGGTGCACGATCCATAAAGACCTGGCGCTCTTCTGCGGTCAGGCGGGTAACGGTGACCGCATCACTGGCTTCCATGATTTTATCCAGCATCCGTTCACTCAGACCCGGTACATATTCAGTGATGTATTCAAAAGCATGGGCTGTGGCAGCCTGCACCAGCTGCTTGTCAGCATCAGAAAGACCCTGGTAGAACGCCTGATTAGCCATCATTGCTGTAGTGAACCAGCCATGGCCAGTGAAAATCAGGTTGGGAGAAACTTCATACAAACCACCGGATTCAATCCAGAAAATGGGATTTTCCTGCCCCTGAATGATGTTGGTTTGCAGACCACCATACACTTCACCCCAGGCCAGCGGGGTCGGAGTGGCACCAAAGGCACGGTAGGTTTCTGCCAGCAGCGGATTAGTCATGGTGCGAATGTTCTTACCGCGAAAATCTTCCGGGCTACGCACGGGTGTGTCTGCAGTGACCACCATTTCACCTTCCGGATACATGCTGAGCAGCTCCAGACCCTGCTCGGCATACAACTCAGGGAACATTTCATTAATTGCCTTGCTGGATTTAAAGAACTCAACAACCGTCTGCTCATCGGTGGGCAGCAGATAAGGCACAAAAAACACCTGGGCTTCTGGTATCAGGGAGCCAGTAAAACCCGGAGACTGGTTCACAAACTGCAGAATACCCGCCTGAGTCTGTTCCATGATGTCATCTGACTCACCCAGCTCGCCAAAACGGAAGACCTGTACCGTGTGAGGTGAGTTAGCTTCAATGTATTCCTTGAACTGCTGTGCAAAAACATCCTGCACATCACCTTCAAACTCCTCATGGGCATAACGCCAGTTTTGACCCTGCACAGCAGATGGAGCCGCACTGCTGGTTTCAGCGTCCTTGTCACCACCACAAGCGGCCAGACCTGCCAGCATCACCCCTGTGATGGCAGTCGCCAGAATCTTTTTCAGCATCATTGATCTATCCTCTTTTTCCGGTTTCGGCCAGAATTCAGCCTGCAGAACACAGCAAAAGCCCTGCCTGATAACCAGAATGGCAAATCGGTTTATGGATATCAAGCGTTCTGATTATTTAATATTATGCATTGCGCGTTATAACACTAAAGGAATCCGGTACAAAATGAAGGCATTAATACAGAGAGTGACCGAAGCCCGTGTGGATGTTAGTGGCCAACTGGTCGGTCAAATAAAGCAGGGGTTACTGGTGTTTCTGGGTGTAGAAAAACGGGATACCGAACAGGATGCTGAGTGGTTATTAAATCGACTTTTACACTACCGGATTTTTGCTGATGAAGCAGGTAAAATGAATCTTGGATTGCAGCAGTCTGGCGGTGGTCTACTGATTGTTTCTCAGTTCACGCTGGCCGCAGACACCCGCAAGGGGTTACGTCCGGGTTTTTCCAGTGCGGCAGACCCAACCCGAGGGGAGTTGCTCTATAATTACTTTCTGAGTTTGGCACATGCCTGTCACTCACCCGTTGCCAGCGGTCGTTTTGGTGCCAACATGCAGGTGCAGTTGACCAACGATGGGCCGGTGACTTTTATGCTTGAATCACCCCTGACCCGAATTTGAGGAGAAGAACCTTGAGTCAATCAAAACCCGTTGCTGTTGTGACCGGTGGTGCCCAGGGCATTGGCCGTGCCATTACCGGCGTACTGTTACAACAGGGCTGGCAGGTCATGATTGCAGATATTGATGGTGAGGCAGGAACCGAGTGTATCCATCTTTTTGATAACCTCGGCACGGTGCACTTTCAACCTGTGGATGTTTCTCGCGAAGATCAGGTACAACAACTGATGCGTACCACCCATGAAAAAATGGGACAGGTAAAATTACTGGTCAATAATGCCGGTATTGCCAATCCTTTTACTGGTGCGCTGGAAGATCTGGATCTTGCCACCTGGCAACGCTATCTGGATGTGAATCTGACCGGGGTTTTTTTATGCAGTAAACACGCAGCCGAAGATCTACGCAACACTAGGGGCAGCATCATTAACCTAGGCTCGACTCGCGCCATCCAGTCCGAACCGGATACTGAAGCCTACTCCGCCAGCAAAGGGGGGGTCTTGGCACTCACTCATGCGCTGGCCATGAGCCTGGGGCCGGATGTACGGGTCAACTCCATCAGCCCCGGCTGGATTGAAGTGGGTGAGTGGCAGAAGGCCAGCTCACGTTACCAGCCGTTTCACTCGGACGAAGACCATGAGCAACACCCGGTTGGCCGTATGGGTAAACCCGATGATGTTGCCGGGCTGGTGCTCTGGTTGGCCTCGGATCTGGCCGGTTTTGTGACTGGGCAGGACTTTGTACTGGATGGCGGCATGAGCCGTAAAATGGTGTACAAAGAGGACTAAAGCCCCAGCGCTGCGGTGCGGGCTTCCAGCTCTTCACTGGCTTCCAGCCATTGTATTTCCAGGGTATCCACTTGCTGCTGCAGGCTGCCCTGATCCTTCAGCAGTGATTGGAGTTCTGCCTTGCGACCCGCATCACTGTAGAGTGAGGTTTCCGCTAGGGCTTCCTCAATGCGCGTCAGACTGGCTCTGGCCTGATCCATCTGCTGTTCCAGCTTGTTGACCTGGTTTTTTAAGGGTTTGAGCTGTTCCCGCAGGCGTGCCGCTTCTTTACGATCCATTTTTTTATTTACAGGAGCGGCCACACTCTGCTCCACAACCGGAGCTACCCTGTTTTTATCCACTCGCCGTTCAGCGGCTTGGCGTTCTTTTAACCAACGCGCATAATCCTCCAGATCCCCTTCAAAGTTGCTGATGCCACCATCCACCACCAGCCAGTATTCGTCCACGGTATTGCTCAGCAAATGTCGGTCGTGAGAGACCACCATCACTGCCCCAGAAAACTCTTGTAATGCCAATGTTAGGGCATGACGCATTTCCAGATCCAGGTGGTTGGTTGGCTCATCCAGCAGCAACAGGTTGGGTTTCTGCCAGGCAATCATTGCCAGTGCCAGACGGGCTTTTTCACCGCCGGAAAAACGACTGACCGGTGATAATACCTCATCACCCTGAAAACCAAAACCACCCAGAAAATTACGCAGCTCCTGTTCACGGGCATCGGGAGACAAACGCTGCAGATGCAGCAGCGGTGTGGCATTCACATCCAGTGCTTCCAGCTGATGCTGGGCAAAATAACCAATATAAAGATGTTCACCCGGTGTACGTTGCCCTGTCACTGGCGGCAAATCTCCCACCAGGCTTTTGATCAGGGTGGATTTACCCGCACCGTTGGGGCCCAGCAGACCAATCCGCTGTCCCGGATGCAGAGTAAAACCCACCTGCTGCAGAATGGGTTTTGTCTGATAACCCAGCGTGGCATCACGCATCACTAACAACGGATCGGATGACTGGCTGGCTTCAGGAAATAAAAAATGAAAGGGTGAATCCACATGTGCTGGAGCAATTTTTTCCATCCGCTCCAGTGCCTTGATACGGCTCTGTGCCTGTTTGGCTTTGGTGGCCTTGGCTTTGAAGCGGCGGATAAAGTCTTCCATGTGTGCCATTTCACGCTGCTGCTTTTCAAACATCGACTGTTGTTGTGCCAGCCGTTCTGCCCGCTGCCGCTCAAAAGCAGAATAACCCCCTTTGTAGAGGTTCAGCTGGCGTGCCTCAACATGCAGCAGGTGATCCACGACATTATCGAGAAAATCACGATCATGAGAAATTAATAACAGGGTGCCGGGATAAGTGCGTAACCAGCTTTCCAGCCAGAGGGTAGCATCCAGATCCAAGTGGTTGGTGGGCTCATCCAGTAACAGCAGATCAGAAGGCATAAACAGGGTACGCGCCAGATTCAGACGGATACGCCAGCCACCGGAAAAACTGTTCACCGGATTGTTGAAGGTATCCTGCGGGAAGCCCAGTCCCGCCAGCAGTTGTTCTGCTTCAGCCCGTTTGGAATAACCCCGCAGCAGGTCAAACTGATCGTGCAATTCTGCCAGCCGATGATTGTCGCCACTGGCCTCCGCTTCCTTTAACCCCTGCTCAACAGCGGTCAGCTCCTGATGCCCCTCTAGCACATAGTCTATGGCTGGCTGGATCAATCCCGCCACCTCCTGAGCCATATGAGCAATGCGGTCGTAGCCGGACATTTGCAGCTCACCGGCATCCAGTGTAAGTTCACCTAACAGCAGCTTGAAGAGAGATGACTTGCCTGAGCCATTTGCTCCAGTCAGACCCACTTTCCAGCCTGAGTGGAGGCTGACACTGGTATTTTCCAACAGGCGCAAATCGCCCCGTTGCAGTGTCAGACCACGAAATGTCATCATAGCTTGTTGCTCCCGACCAGTTTCCCGTAATAAGGATAAAAAAATGCTGCTGCATGATAACCCTTTCTGGCGTTTTTCGCTGAGCCTCTATCAGCTCAAGCGCATCAAGGATGCCTGTCTGCAACTTCAGGATGAAAGTGGTGCCAACGTTAATCTGATATTTTTTGCCCTCTGGGTTGCACAGCAGCAGCTGCGCTTTGCCCCTGACTGGCCGCAAGCATTTCAGCAGCTGGAAAACTGGCACCGGGATTACACCCTGCAATTGCGCCGTCAGGCCAATGATCTTAAACGTCTGGCCGAAAAAGCAGATATGCACGAAGATGGCCCACTGCACCGGATGCGTGAGCATATTCTGAAAGCGGAATTGCTGGCTGAGCAGCAGGAACAGGCCGTACTTTATTATTATTACCAGGAGCGCCAGGGATTAATTGAGTGTGAGAACAAGGAAGCTGCACTGATTGAAAACCTCTGCCACTGCTTTTCTGATCCCACTACCGTGGATGACGCGCCACTCCGAGTCATGCTAGCGATTATACTGGATGAGCAGGATGTAGGTTCGGTCTCTGTTCGCTTGCGTGAACAGCTGGAAAAACGCCATTTGCGTCGTTAAGGAACTTATATTCCACGGCAACACCTAAAACAACTCAGTTGTTATAACCAAGAAAAACCTATAAGGAGTCATCATGTACAAACAATTGGGCCAGCTGACCTTAGCCACAGCAGTCAGCCTCTCGCTGGCCTTACCGATTACGGCCTCAGCAGCCACCCCCAAAACAACCGAGGAGCGGGTGGGTTATAGTCTTGGCATTATGGTAGGCCGCCAGCTGCAACAGGATATCCAGAATCTGGATGTGGACAGCTTCAGCAGCGCCCTCAAGGATCTTTATGCCGGTCAACCACAAAAAATCAGTGATGACGAAATCGGCCAGATCCTGGAAGAACTGCAGCAGAACCTGATGGCTGAAGCACAACAGGCTGCTAATCAAGCAGCGGAGCGCAATTTAAAAGAAGGCCAGGATTTTCTGGCCGCTAATGCCCGCAAATCTGGTGTTAAAGTCACCGATAGCGGTTTGCAATACAAGGTCATCAAAGCCGGCAAGGGTAACAAGCCTCAGGCCACCTCCAGCGTGAAAGTTCACTATGAAGGCACCCTGATTGATGGTACGGTATTCGATAGCTCTTACCAGCGCGGCGAGCCGGTGGATTTCCGTGTTGATCAGGTCATTGCCGGCTGGCAGGAAGCACTGCAGCTGATGCCACAAGGCAGTGAGTGGATGGTTTATATCCCTGCTGATCTGGCTTATGGCCCAGCCGGTGCTGGTGGTGCTATCGGCCCGAATGCTGCATTGATCTTCAAGGTTGAACTACAGGAAGTGAAAGACTGAGTTTGTTTTTCCACCTTGCAATAAAAAACGGCCTTACGGCCGTTTTTTATTGCAGAAGATCAGGATTAACCCTGTGCGGCAGCCGCAAAAGCAGCCTTGTCTTCTTCAGTTACTTCCTTGATAGACAGTTTTACACGGTTGCGGTTATCAATATCGATCACCTTGACCAGTACTTCCTGACCTTCGGTCAGATAGTCTTTGACGGCCTCAACCCGCTTGTTGTCAATCTGAGAAATATGCACCAAGCCATCCTGACCCGGCAGGAAGGTCACAAAAGCACCAAAGTCAGCCAGACGGGCAACCTTGCCCATATAGACCTTGTCGATTTCCGCACTGGCAGTCAGACCCAGAATCATATCTATGGCAGCACGTGCAGATTCCTGAGAATCAGCATACACCTTGATCTCGCCGGAATCGTTGATATCAATGGATGCGCCTGTTTTTTCGGTAATACTGCGGATGGTGGCACCACCCTTACCAATAACATCACGGATCTTGTCGGTATCAATTTTGATAGTGGTCATGGTGGGTGCATTATCAGACAACTCAGAACGAGCGCTGGGCAGCACCTGATTCATCTGCTCCAGAATCTCCATACGAGCCTGATTGGCCTGTTGCAATGCCTGCTCCATGATTTCTTCATTGATGCCTTCGATCTTGATGTCCATCTGTAAAGCAGTCACACCGGCAGCAGAGCCGGCTACTTTAAAGTCCATGTCACCCAGGTGGTCTTCATCGCCCAGGATGTCGGTCAGTACTGCAAAACGCTCACCTTCCTTGACCAGACCCATGGCAATACCCGCTACCGGAGCCTTCAGCGGTACACCGGCATCCATTAGTGCCAGAGAAGAACCACAGACCGAAGCCATGGAGCTGGAACCGTTGGACTCGGTGATTTCTGAAACCACACGAATGGTGTAGGGGAAATCACTCTCGGATGGCAGCATGGATTGAACACCACGCTTGGCCAGACGACCGTGACCAATTTCACGACGCTTGGGGCCACCCATAAAACCCGCTTCACCAACACAGAAAGGAGGGAAGTTGTAGTGGAACAGGAAGCTGTCCTTGAACTCACCTTCCAGGCTTTCGATGATTTGTGCATCACGGCTGGTACCCAGCGTGGCAACAACCAGCGCCTGAGTTTCGCCACGGGTGAACAATGCTGAACCGTGAACCTTGGGCAGCACACCCACTTCGATGGTCAACGGGCGCACGGTTTTAAGGTCACGACCATCAATACGCGGTGCGCCATCCAGCACGTTGTTACGAACCACTTCTTTTTCCAGCTTGGCAAATACTGATTTGACCGCATCCTTGGATGGGGCACCTTCAGCATCAGTTACCAGCTGGGCGATTACATTCTGGCGCACTTCATCCAGACGTGTGTAACGTTGCATTTTGTCGGTGATTTTGTAAGCTTCACGAATACCGGCTTCTGCCAGCGGGCGCACCAGTTCTTCGGTGCTGGTATCACGTGGCGCAGGCTGCCAGTCCCATGCTGGCTTACCGGCCTCAGCAGTGAATTCTTTGATGGCTTGGATAGCGACCTGCATTTGATCATGGGCGAAGAGCACTGCGCCGAGCATCTGGTCTTCGGTCAGTTCTTTGGCTTCGGATTCAACCATCAGTACCGCCGCTTCCGTACCGGCCACCACCATGTCCAGGCGGGAATCTTTCAGCTGTACCGAGCTGGGGTTCAGCATGTAACCACCGGCATCGGTATAACCCACGCGGGCAGCAGCCAACGGACCATTAAATGGCGCACCCGAAATACACAGAGCAGCAGAGGCACCAAGCATGGCTGCAATGTCTGCCTCCATACCACGTTCGGCAGAAACGACAGAACAGATAACCTGCACTTCGTTCATGAAGCCTTTAGGGAACAGAGGACGAATCGGACGGTCGATCAAACGGGAAATCAGGGTTTCCTTTTCAGTCGGGCGGCCTTCACGCTTGAAAAAGCCACCGGGGATTTTGCCGACAGCGTAGGTTTTTTCCTGATAAAAAACAGCCAACGGGAAAAAATCCTGGGCTGGGTTAACATCTTTTTTAGCAACAGCGGTACACAGCACGCTGGTGTTATCTACAGTGACCAGAACGGCACCACTGGCCTGACGGGCAATGCGACCTGTTTCGAGGGTGACGGTGTTCTGACCATACTGGAAGGTTTTTTTAATCGCTACTGGAGTCACAGATTTTTCCTTTGAATACAATTTTTTTCGCCATTAATTAGCCCGACTATCATACGCTGCCTTGCAACACAAACAAAGTATTACCGGATACAAAACAAAAACCCCCGGAGCCGAAGCTGCGGGGGTTTTTGTGGACTTACGCCAAGGTTTAGCGGCGCAGACCCAGACGTTTGATCAGATCCGCATAGCGGGTCATGTCTTTTTTCTTCAGGTAGTCCAGCAGTTTACGACGCTGGTTAACCTTACGGATCAGACCACGACGGCTGTGGTGATCCTTTTTGTTCACTTCAAAGTGACCCTGCAGGGTATTGATATCAAAAGTCAGCAGAGCAACCTGTACTTCTGGGGAGCCGGTGTCGTTTTCGCCACGGGCATAGTCTTTTACAATTTCAGCTTTATGTTGTGCGGTCAGCATTTTTAAAACTCCACAGTCGCTTCGATACATGGGCAAAGCCGTGCGACGTTACAGCCTGCCTGATTCATCTTTTATTTCAGTCGGATGCGGTATTCTGCATCTTGACCGGTTGCAACAACCAGTCCTTAACGGGGTCTTGTTGCAGCTGTGCCATCCCCAGAAAATGCTCATCCGAAGTATAAAGGCGTACATTCTCACCGATTGCACCCGGCGCGTCCAGTAATTTAACCGCCTGTCCGTGCAGCAAACGCTCGGCATCTTCAGCATTCACCTGCACCTTTTGCAGCTGCTGGATCAGATAATCCACTGGCTGCAAATACTGCAGAATACCGGCCTCACCCTGCTGCTCAAAAGCGGCTTCCAATTGCGGCAAGGTCACCAGTGAGTCATCACCGATATCACCGGAGCGAGTCCGCCGCAGACTGGCTAGATAACCACCACTACCCAGTGCACGAGCCAGGTCTTCACCCAGCACACGAATATAAGTGCCTTTGGAGCAATGCACTTGAATCGTCAGGCTGTCGGATGTGAACTCCAGTAGTTCCAGCTGATGCAGCGTGATGTCTCGCGGGGGGCGTTCGACACTTTTACCGGCACGAGCCAGCTCATAAAGCTTTTGCCCCTGATACTTAAGCGCCGAATACATCGGCGGCACCTGCTGCTGTTTTCCAAGGAAAGACTGCAACACCTGCTGTATATACTTGGCATTAAGATCAGGCAAAACAAAACGTTCCACCACCTGACCTTCTGCATCACCAGTATCACGGGTTTCACCCAGTTGAATCCGGGTGACATACACCTTGTCTGCATCCAATCCTTGACTGGCAAACTTGGTGGCCTCACCAAAACACAGGGGCAAAACACCCGAGGCCAATGGATCCAGGTTTCCGGTATGACCGGCTTTTTTTGCTTTCAGCAGCCACTTGATACGTTGCAGCGCCTGATTACTGGATAAACCCAGAGGTTTATCCAGCAGCAACACACCATCAACTATTTTACGGGGGATCTTTTTTTGCATAACAGCAGCTGAGGGGTTTATTCCTCGTCAGATCCTTTGTTGCGATTACGATCTTCAGCAACAGCCCGCTCAATCAAACTGCTCAGTTGCTGGCCGCGTTGCACACTTTCATCAAAGTGAAAACGCAGCTGGGGCACAACACGCAGTTTAATGCTCTGTCCAATACGACCACGCAGAAAACCGGCCGCCTGCTTGAGGATAGCCATGTTTTCCTTGATCACTTCCGGCTTGTCTTCCTTACCCAGCACCGTGACATAAACATCGGCATAACCCAGGTCTTTACTGACTTTGACACCACTGACGGTAATCATGGCATCGAGGCGTGGGTCTTTTATTTCACGCTGGATCATCACTGCCAGCTCTCGCTGCATTTGATCGGCTATGCGATCCAAACGACTGAATTCTTTCATGCTGACTCCTGATAAAACAGCCTCGATCCCGACGAATCGGAAAACCGAGGCTGCTCTTGTGTGCTTCAGGTGGTGATCAGGTTCAGAGACTACGCTCTACCCTGATCTTGTCAAAGACTTCGATCTTATCGCCGACTTTAACGTCATTGTAGTTCTTCACACCAATACCACATTCCATGCCATGACGAACTTCACCGGCATCATCTTTAAAGCGGCGCAGAGATTCCAGCTCGCCTTCATAGATAACCACATTGTCACGCAGCACACGGATTTTCTTGTTACGGTAAACCGTGCCTTCCACCACCATACAGCCAGCAACCTGACCAAACTTCGGTGAGCGGAACACATCACGGACTTCTGCAATACCCACAATGTCTTCGCGGTATTCAGGAGCCAGTTTACCGGACATGGCTTGTTTGACCTGATCAATCAGCTCATAAATGATGCTGTAATAACGCAGATCCAGCTCTTCACGTTCAACAATGGCTTTAGCTGAAGCATCCGCACGGACGTTGAAGCCCAGCAGGATGGCATCAGAAGCCAGCGCCAGGTTGGCATCAGTCTCGGTGATGCCACCAACACCGGAAGAAACGATGTTGACCTTCACTTCATCAGTTTCCAGATCTTTCAGGGCGCCAATGATGGCTTCAACAGAACCACGAACATCCGATTTAAGTACGATGTTAACACTGGCGGTTTCACCCTTCTCAAGGTGGCTGAACACATTTTCCAGCTTGGCTTTCTGCTGACGCGCCAGCTTGACTTCGCGGTATTTGCCTTGACGGAACAGCGCCACTTCGCGAGCTTTTTTCTCGTCTTTGACTACCGTGAATTCATCACCGGCTTCCGGCGTACCATCCAGACCCAGAATTTCAACTGGGATAGACGGACCCGCGGAATCGATCTGTTTGCCGTTTTCGTCGATCAATGCCCGTACTCGACCATAATTCAGGCCAGCCAGTACGATGTCACCCTTACGCAGAGTGCCGTTTTGTACCAGTACCGTAGCAACCGAACCACGACCGCGATCCAGACGGGATTCCACCACCACACCCTTGCCGGGCGCTTCGGGTACTGCGGTCAGTTCCAGCATCTCGGATTGCAGCAATACTGCCTCAAGCAGGGCATCCAGTCCGGTACCTTTTTTGGCAGAAACATGCACAAAAGGTGTATCACCACCCCAGTCTTCCGAAATAACTTCGTGCTGGGACAGCTCATTACGGATGCGATCTGGGTCCGCACCTTCTTTATCAATTTTGTTAACGGCGACAACCAGTGGCACGCAGGCAGCCTTGGCATGTTGCACTGCTTCAATGGTTTGCGGCATCACACCATCATCAGCAGCAACGACCAGGATAACCACGTCGGTCGCCTTGGCACCACGCGCACGCATGGCGGTAAATGCCGCGTGACCGGGGGTATCCAGGAAGGTGACCATGTTGCCACCATCTGTTTCCACGTGATAAGCACCGATATGCTGAGTAATACCACCCGCTTCACCGTCTGCCACGCTGGCACGGCGAATGTAATCGAGAAGCGAGGTTTTGCCGTGGTCAACGTGACCCATAACCGTTACAACCGGTGCACGGGTAATGGAATGACCTTCGTAGCTGATGGTATCGAGAACCTCCGTTTCTATAGCGTTCTCTTTTTGCAGCTTGGGTGTATGACCCATTTCCTCAACCACAATTGAGGCTGTTTCCTGATCGATCACCTGGTTGATGGTGGCCATGGCACCCATCTTGAACATCACCTTAATGACTTCAGAACCCTTGATGGCCATACGGTCAGCCAGTTCGGCAACCGTTATGCTTTCAGGGATCAGCACCTCACGCTTGATTGGGGTTGTGGGGCGCTCAAAACCATGCTCACGAGTAGCACCAGGCGCACGACGACCGCCTTTACGCTTGTCATCCTTGCCACCACGACGGCTCAGGCGACGATCATCAAACTCATCTTCGCGTTTGCTGCCGGTTTTTTTGCCACCAGCGGATTTACGACTGCCCGGCTTGGATGTTTTGGGTTTGTCGTCGGCAGTCACCTTGGCTGTTTTCAGCAGTGACTCAGCAGGCTCTTCCACCACGCCTTCATCTGCACCAGTCACAACTGGGTTGGCGCGAGCTTTACGAGCCTGTTCAGCACGACGTTTTTCGTCCTGCTTGCGCCGTTCTTTTTCAGCTTCAGCTTTTTTCTGAGCTTCTTCATCCAACACCGGCTCAGCCACTTTGTTTTCTTGCAGGGCACGACGGCTGGCTTCTTCAACTTCCAACTGCACACGAGCCGCTTCTTCAGCTTCACGACGCTGCTGTTCAGTTAGTTTTCGCTTGATTTCAGCTTCTTCTTCCGCCTTCCTCAGTTGCTCTGCTTCAGCAGCTTTGCGAGCCGCTTCTGCCTCTGCCTCTGCTTTACTGGCCTGCGCCAGATCAACTTCACTGCGCTTAACAAAGGTGCGCTTTTTGCGCACTTCAACATTAACGCTTTTACGACCATCGGTTTTTAACTGCTGAGTGACTTTGCGTGTCATGGTAATCCGTGTCGGTTCATCACCACCCACACTGTTACGCTTCAAAAAACTCAGCAGTGTTTCTTTATCCTGTTCGGATACGGTCTGATCAGCATTCTTGTGCGCCAATCCGGCCTGCTTCATCTGGTCTAGCAGACCATCTACAGGTCGACCTATTGCTTCAGCAAATTCTTTTACGGTGTTTTCTGCCACTGTGTCCATCTCCTCTAACTACGACCCGTGCGCTCAAGCTTCGTCTTCAAACCAGTGAGCGCGGGCTGCCATGATCAGTTTGCCGGCACGCTCTTCGGTCATAGCCTCGATATCCATAAGATCATCAATGGATTGTTCGGCAAGATCATCAAGGGTGGTTATGCCCATCTGAGCCAGTACTGATGCCAGGATGCGATCCATCCCTTCAAGTTTCAGCAGGGCTTCATCAGGTTTGGCATCGGCCAATGCTTCTTCCGAGGCAATCTCGAGTGTCAGCAGTTCGTCTTTCGCGCGGCGGCGAAGCTCATTCACCAGGTCTTCATCTAAATCTTCAATTTCCAGAAATTCTTCCAGCGGCACATAGGCCACTTCTTCCAGACTGGTAAAACCTTCTTCAACCAGCAGGCGTGCAAGGTCATCATCCACTTCCAGATGCTGGACAAAATACTGGATGAGTCCATCCTGCTCCTGCTCCTGCTTACCACTGGCTTCTTCTTCCGTCATGACATTCAGGCGCCAGCCTGTCAGGTCACGTGCCAGCTTGACGTTCTGACCGCCACGGCCAATCGCCTGTGCCAGATTGTCAGCAGCAACAGCCACATCCATGGCATGTGCATCTTCATCAACAATAATAGAAGCAACTTCTGCCGGTGCCATAGCATTAATCACCAGCTGTGCGGGGTTATCATCCCACAGCACAATATCAACCCGCTCGTTGTGCAGCTCGGTGGATACCGCTTGTACACGTGAACCACGCATACCAACACAGGCACCAACGGGATCAATACGACGATCATTGGTTTTGACCGCAATCTTGGCGCGTGAACCCGGATCACGGGCAGCACCACGGATTTCGATCAGCTGCTCGGAAATTTCTGGCACTTCAATTTTGAACAACTCAATCAGCATTTCCGGGCAGGTGCGCGACAGCACCAACTGTGGACCACGATTATTCGGGTTCACTTCCAGCAGAATGGCGCGTACACGATCATTCATACGGAATTTTTCACCAGGGATCATTTCGTGACGTGACAGGTAGGCTTCAGCATTACCACCCAGATCCACAATCAGGCCATCCCGAGTGGTTTTTTTAACCACACCGGAAACCAGTTCACCCTGGTGATCCAGGTACTGACGAATAACTTCCGAGCGCTCGGCTTCACGTACTTTCTGTACAATCACTTGTTTAGCAGTCTGAGCGGCAATACGCCCGAACTCAATGGAAGGAATCATTTCTTCCTTCACATCACCGACGACTAATCCTTCTTCTTTTGCTTCAGAAGCCGGAAGCTCGCAGTCTGGCTCACTGAAATCTTCATCGTCTACCACGGCCCAGCGACGGAAGCTTTCATATTCACCGGTCTTGCGATCTATATTGACGCGAACATCCACGCCGTCTTCCATAAAACGTTTTTTGGTTGCGCTTGCCAGCGCGGCTTCTATAGCCTCGAAAATGGTGTCCTTGGGTACGCCTTTTTCATTGGAGACGGCATCCACCACCAAAAGGATCTCTTTACTCATGCCTTGGCCTCTCGAAAACTGTCCTTGCTACTTGTTATGCTTGTCCAGGTCGGGTTTGACTCTTGCCTGGTCGATTGTTTCTAATGGAAAACAATATTCTTCATCTTCTATCTGAAGAACCACTTCATCTTCTTCCACGCCCTTCAGCAAACCTGTGAATTTGCGCTGACCGTCATAGGGCAGACGCAACTTGATCTGTATTTGCTCACCGGCATAACGCTGATACTGATCCAGCCGGTACAAGGGGCGATCCATACCAGGGGACGATACTTCCAGGGTGTATTCAGAAGGAATGGGGTCTTCGACATCCATCAGTGCACTAATTTGCCGACTCACACGTGCACAGTCGTCTACCGTGATGCCCTTATCACTTTCAATATAGACGCGTAACAGAGTATTTTGTCCACGACCGGTTAACTCCAGCCCCCAGAATTCAAAATCCAGAGACTGAACAACAGGCTCAATCAGCTGCTCAAGCAACTTGTCTTTACTTGCCACGGAAAAGCTCCAGCACTCTGCTAATGCAGATCAGATGATCAAAGGCCGGAAAACTTCGGAGATGAGGCTGAATAGGAACCGCCTGTGCGAAGATTTTTTCGACCTAACAAAAAGCCCCTTAAAAAAGGGGCTTCTGATAAATCTTGGTAGCGGGGGCCGGATTTGAACCGACGACCTTCGGGTTATGAGCCCGACGAGCTACCAGGCTGCTCCACCCCGCATCAGAGGCAGGTATTATAGGGGCGACAACCACAAAGGTCAACCTAAAGCCCCAAATACCTGTTGATACTTCCCACATTACTAAACACTTGGTGCCGAAGGCGGGACTCGAACCCGCACGGGCATACGCCCACTACCCCCTCAAGATAGCGTGTCTACCAATTCCACCACTTCGGCTTTTACACTGTGCCATTACTGACTGACAAGTGCTCAAGGCGGGCAAATAATAGAGGTGCAGCCCCACCTTGGCAACCCCCGCAGCAAAAAAAACCTTTTACTCTTGCGGGCGAGCTGGAGTCAGAGGAGCATCATCCAGCAACGGCAGGCGCTCACGTTCAAACTCTTCAATAACATCTTCAGATAACAGAGCAGGATCTTCACCGTACTGCTGAGTCGCCAGATATGCCAGACCCATGCTGGTGGCAAAAAACGCTGCTGCCAGCCACCCCGTCATCTTGCCGATGAAACCTATAGGACCCAAGCTGCCGAATACGGTATTGGATGCACCACCACCAAAAGACGCACCCGCTTCAGCACCCTTACCCTGCTGCATTAAAACTAAAGCAACCACACCAATTGCCAGTAAAACATGCACAATCAAAACAATGCTTTGCATAAATTTATTCCGCTGCGTATCCAATTGCCAAAAACTGGTCGGCATCCAGAGATGCACCACCAATTAACCCACCATCAATATCCGTCATCCCAAACAATGATGCGGCATTATCCGGTTTTACACTGCCGCCGTACAGCAGCAGCATGTTTTCTGCGAGTTTTTTATCTACTTTTGCAACTACCGACCGCAACAGGGCATGAATTTCCTGCGCCTGCTCCGGTGAGGCCGTTAACCCGGTACCTATCGCCCAGACCGGCTCATAAGCAAAAATCACCCGATCCAGTTGATCCCGATTTAAACCCCGAAGAATGACTCCGGCCTGCTCCAGTACAACCTCACCACTTAACCCTGCATCACGCTGTTGCAGGGTTTCACCGACGCAGACTACGGGGATCAAACCAGCAGCCAATGCTGCCTGAGTCTTGGCCAACACCAGCTCGTTACTCTCTTGCTGGTACTGACGACGCTCGGAATGCCCCAGAAGCACATGGGTCACACCCAGATCAGCCAGCATTAAAGCAGAAACATCACCAGTAAAAGCACCTTCCTGAGCAACCGCACAATCCTGGGCACCAACAGCTATGGTACTCCCTTGCAACAACTGTGCAGCCTGTTGTAAATAAGGGAAGGGCGGACAGACCAACAGTTGTGCTGCTGGCAGCTGTTTTTTAAGCAACTTTTTCAGCAAGTCCTGTGTCATCTGCAGGTTGCCATGCATTTTCCAGTTGCCTGCTACCAGTTTTTGTCGCATCAGCTCAGCCTGTTGGTTATTTTAAGGAGGTGGATTCTATTAAAAAACCGCCCCAAGCTCAACCAGCCACAGCGGCAATCACCGCTGCAATCTCTTCTGCCAGCGCCTGCACCACATCCTGATCGTCTCCCTCCACCATCACCCTCAACAGCGGTTCAGTGCCTGATGGACGGAGTAATATTCTGCCGCGACCAGCCATTCGTGTTTCCACTTCCTGAACCTTTGCTGTGACTTGCGGGTGCCGCATCAAAGCTTCCTTGTTGGCACTGGTTCTGACATTCACCAGGCTCTGTGGCATTTTTTTCATGCCTTGCAGCAGGCTTTCCACCTGCCCATTTGCTTTCATAATGGCCTGCAACACTTGCAAAGCCGCAACAATTCCATCGCCGGTTGATTGCACATGGCGACAAACCAGATGGCCGGAGCCCTCACCACCCAACAACCAACCCTGTTGCTGCAGCTCAGCCATCACATAACGGTCACCCACCTTGGCACGCACAAAATCAATGCCAAGCTCTTTTAGTGCCAGCTCCAGACCTAGATTGGTCATCAGAGTGCCCACCACACCACCTTGCAGCACACCTTTCTGATGCATGTCTTTTGCCAGGATATAAAGCAGGTCATCCCCATCCAGTAAACGACCGGTACGGGTCACCATTACCAATCGATCACCGTCACCATCAAAACCCACACCCAGATCCGCACCGATCGCCAGCACTCGCGCCTGTAAAGCCAGCGGATTGGTGGAACCAAAACCCTTGTTGATGTTTAATCCATCGGGTTCAGCACCGATCACATCCACACTCGCACCCAGCTCACTGAATACCTCAGGAGCAATGTGATAGGTGGCACCATGTGCACAATCCACCACTAGATTCAGGCCTTGCAGACTAGCACTGAATGGCAGGGTGTTTTTACAGAACTCGATATAACGCCCGGCAGCATCATTGATGCGTTTTGCTTTACCCAGTTGTGCAGGTGCTACGGTCTCAAGTGGTTTATCCAGCCAAGCTTCAATTTCCAGCTCGACTTCATCCGGCAGTTTTTCACCATTACGTGAGAAAAACTTGATGCCGTTATCTTCAAAAGCATTGTGTGATGCGCTGATCACGATACCGGCATCAGCATGAAAGGTTTGTGTGAGGTAAGCAATACCGGGGGTGGGCATGGGTCCCAGCAAATAAACATCCACCCCGGCAGCAGACAAACCTGCCTCCAGTGCTGACTCAAACATATAACCGGAAAGACGCGTGTCCTTGCCAATCAGAATGCGTTTTTTGCCCTGCTGAGCAAAAACCTTACCTGCCGCCCAGCCAAGGCGCAGTACAAAATCTGGAGTAATAGGAAACTCACCAACACGCCCACGAATACCATCTGTTCCAAAATATTTTCTTGTCATTTTCTTTTATTTACCCAGTAAATTCCTGTCTGCAGCTGCCACCGCCTGCCACACTTTTAAAGCATCTTTTAATCCAGCCACCGAATGCACCCGCAGAATTCTTGCACCCTGCTGTACGGCCAACAGATGAGCTGCAATACCCGCTGCATCACGATGATTAACATCCTTACCGGTCAGCTCGCCAAGCATACGCTTGCGCGACATTCCCGCCAACACCGGTTGACCCAGTGCAACAATTTCATGCAACCCGGCCAGCAAAGCAAGGTTGTGTTGTAAATGCTTGGCAAAACCAAAACCGGGATCCAACAGGATTTTCTCTTTTTTTAGTCCCGCATCCACACATTGCTGCAGACGCAGCATCAACCAGCTTTTAACTTCATCCACTACGTCGGTGTATTCAGCCTGCTGCTGCATACTAGAAGGCTCACCACGCATATGCATGATACACACCGGCAAATCGGTCTGTATGGCAGCCTCTAATGCGCCGGGGCGCGTTAAAGAGCGCACATCGTTAATTAGATCGACTCCCAACCGTGCTGACTCCAGCATCAACTGTGGATTACTGGTATCCACCGAAATCAGCACATCAGAAGCTTGTCGTAACGCCTCAATCACCGGTAACACACGATCCATCTCTTCCTGAGAGCCAACACAACTGGCACCAGGGCGCGTAGACTCACCACCCACGTCAATAAAAGTCGCCCCTTCCTGCGCCAACCTGAGTGCTTGCTCTACAGCATCAGATACACGACAGTAACTGCCGCCATCAGAAAAGGAATCCGGCGTTACATTCAGTATGCCCATAATTTGCGGCTGCTGCAGATCCAGATTATTAAACAGCATGATCAACCTTTATCTGTTTTATACCCTTAAACAAAACCCCGCCGTAGCGGGGTTCAGGATTTCACTACTGACCGGATTCGATTTAGTGTACCGAACCACCCAGAGGATCAGCGGGCTTGGTTGCTGGTTTCACTTCATCATCCTGCTCGTCAGTTTCAACGTCTTCAGAGCTTTCATCTGATTCAGCTTTTACACCACCTTCACCGTCATTATTCCAGTCTTTGGGTGGTTCTGGTGTACGGCCTTCCATGATCTGATCGATCTGATGGGCATCAATGGTTTCATACTCCATCAAGGCATCCTTCATCAGCTCCATCTGCTCTCGGTGCTCTTCCAGCAGACGAGTTGCCTCAGCGTAACAGTCATCCAGTATCTTGCGAATTTCAGCATCCAGCAGTTTGGCGGTTTCACCACTGACATTCATATTACCGCCACCGGCATTACCCTTGCCGAGGAAAATCTCACCTTCTTCTTCGCTGTAGAGTACCGGACCCGCTTTATCCGACAGACCCCACTTGGTCACCATGTTGCGAGCCATTTTGGTGGCTTGCTGAATATCGTTGGACGCCCCCGTGGACACACCATCTGCGCCGTAGAACATTTCTTCGGCAATACGACCGCCGTAAGCAGAAGTAATACGGCTTAACAGGTAACGCTTGCTGTAAGAGACCTTATCTTCTTCCGGCAGGAACATGGTGACACCCAGCGCACGACCGCGCGGAATGATGGACACCTTGTACACCGGATCATGGCCGGGCAGTAATCGACCTAGAATGGCGTGACCTGCTTCATGATAAGCGGTCATGATCTTGTCTCTTTCTGTCATCACCATGGATTTGCGTTCAGCACCCATCATGATTTTGTCTTTGGCCTTGTCAAACTCTTCCATACCCACCAGACGTCGATCGGTACGTGCAGCAAAAAGTGCCGCCTCGTTCACCAGGTTAGCCAAGTCAGCACCGGAGAAACCGGGAGTACCACGGGCAATCACCGAAGGATTCACATCATCCGCCAGCGGCACCTTGCGCATGTGCACTTTCAGAATCTGTTCACGACCACGGATATCAGGCAAGCCAACCACTACCTGACGGTCAAAACGACCGGGGCGCAGCAGCGCAGGATCCAGTACATCTGGGCGGTTGGTGGCGGCAATAACAATGACACCATCATTGGGATCAAAACCGTCCATCTCAACCAGCAGCTGGTTCAGTGTTTGTTCACGCTCATCATGACCACCACCCATACCGGCACCACGATGACGACCGACCGCATCAATTTCGTCAATAAAAATAATACAGGGCGATTGTTTTTTGGCCTGCTCAAACATGTCACGAACACGGGACGCACCCACACCCACAAACATTTCCACAAAGTCAGAACCGGAGATGGTGAAAAAAGGTACCTTGGCTTCACCGGCTACAGCTTTTGCCAGCAGGGTTTTACCAGTACCGGGACTACCGACCATCAACACACCACGGGGAATTTTGCCGCCCAGACGCTGAAACTTGCCGGGATCACGCAGGAAGTCCACCAGCTCTTTAACGTCTTCTTTGGCTTCATCACAACCGGCCACATCAGCAAAAGTGGTCTTGATCTGATCCTGGGTCAGCAAACGTGCCTTGGATTTACCAAAACTCATCGGACCACCACGACCACCGCCGCCACCCTGCATCTGGCGCATAAAGAACAGGAACACCGCCATAATCAACAGAATCGGGAAGCTGGCAATCAACAGGCGCATCCAGATGCTCTGGCCTTCTGGCTTGCGGCCTTCAACCAATACATTGTTGCTGAGCAGATCATCCATCAGGCGGGGATCTTCTGCTGCTGGACGAACCGTACTGAAACGACTGCCATCGGTACGCTCTCCGGAAATGTCGTAACCATCAATCACGACTTTTCTGACCTGTTGTTGCTGTACCTCATGCACAAACTGTGAATAGTTGACTGTGTTGGGTGACGTTTCAACATTAAAACTATTAAACACCGTCAGCAAAACTGCTGCGATTACCAGCCACAGAATGAGATTTTTGGCCATGTCGTTCAAGGCGTTGCCCTCTTGTTGATCAAGCCCGCAGCGCTGAAAATGGATAAGAACGCAGGCTTACTGAATGATTACATCTTACAGCAATTTGTGCATCAGACCGATAAAAACCGAACTGTGTTTCATTTAACTTATGTATGACTGTGATAACTTTCTTTGGTTGCAAATCAGCCTTTAAAACCCTTCGCCAGCAGATAAACCTCCCTGGATCTGGCTCTTGATGCTTCCGGCTTGCGTGTCACCACACGGGTAAAGCGACTACGCAGCAGTTTAAGGTAATCTTCATAACCCTCACCCTGAAACACCTTGGCAAGAAAATCACCACCTGGCTTCAGTACCTGCTCTGCCAGATCCAGCGCCAGCTCCACCAGATACATGGCTCGGGGCTGATCTATGGCATTCATACCACTGAGATTGGGTGCCATATCGGAAATTACAAGGTCAGCCTGTTTGCCCTGCATGGCATCCAGCAATTGTTGCAGCACTTCATCCTCGGTGAAATCACCCTGAATAAACTGCACATCCGGTATTGCATCCATCGGCAGAATATCTGAGGCCAGAATTTTACCTCTGCCACCCAGGCGCTCAGACAACAGCTGCGACCAGCCACCCGGAGCTGAACCCAGATCAATGACGGTCATACCTGGCCGGAACAGCTGATCTTTATCATCTATTTCAGCCAGCTTGTAGGTGGCACGGGAACGGTAACCATCCTTCTGAGCTTTCTGCACCCAGACATCATCCACATGCTCTTTCATCCAGGCAGCACTGGTTTTTGAACGCGCCAAAACAACCTCACAAAAATTTAGCGACCGGAAAGGATGACCTGAAGTATCCCAGGCACTAGAATAGGCAGCAAAACGGGCAATGCCCTTACTGAACCAAAGCTGAGTAGATTAACATGAGCCTGAAAGGCACACAAAAAAAAGAACTGCGATCCATTGGACACCACCTTAACCCGGTGGTGCTGGTTTCTGAGAACGGCCTGTCAGAAGGCGTGATCAAGGAGGCTGAACGCGCCCTGACGGATCACGAGCTGATCAAAATTCGTTTTGCCGTGAATGACCGGGATGAACGCAAGGAACTGATGGAGCAACTGGCAAAAAAGTTAAAAGCGGAAGTGATTCAATCCATCGGTAAAATTGGACTGTATTATCGCGCTGCGGCCAAACCCAACCCTAAGCTATCCAACCTGCTGCGTTATTCAGAATAAAACGCCCAGACTGCAAAAGCCGCCCACAGGCGGCTTTTTTATAGCTCAGTGAAACACTATTCCTGCCCGTAGATCACCTGACTGATTTCATACTCCACATCACCCTTGGGAGTTTTGATCAGTGCCACGTCACCTTCTTCCTTGCCAATCAGGCCACGGGCAATGGGTGAGGTGTAGGAGATCTTGTTGACCTTCAGATCCGCCTCATCTTCACCCACCAGGGTGTAGGTGACTTCTTCATCAGTATCCAGATTCAGCAGTTCAACCGTTGCACCAAACACCACCTTGCCGGTTTTGGGTAGGGCGGTGATATCAATCACCTGGGCATTGGACAACTTGGCTTCAATTTCCTGGATACGACCTTCAATGAATCCCTGCTGCTCACGGGCAGCGTGGTATTCAGCGTTTTCTTTCAGGTCGCCGTGTTCACGCGCCTCAGCAATGGCTTCAATTACCCTGGGGCGTTCAACACCTTTTAACTGTTCAAGCTCTTTGCGCAGGCGTTGTTCACCCTGCACTGTCATTGGGCTTTTCTGCATTATCACATCTCCCCTGCGTGCATATCCTGCAAACGGCGCACGCGAATGTTCATACCATATTCCAGCGCCTGACACAGTGCCACGGCACCGGCCAGAGTGGTGGTGTAAGGCACCTTATGCTGCAAGGCTGCACGACGAATACCAGACGAATCCGCAATCGCCTGACGGCCTTCAGTGGTGTTGACGATGTAAACAATCTCATCATTCTTGACCTTGTCGACGATGTGCGGACGACCCTCGGCGACCTTGTTAACTACTTCAGCTTCAAATCCGGCTGCTTTCAGAATGGCCGCAGTACCGCTGGTTGCCACCAGGCTGTAGCCCAGTTTGTGCAGTGATGCTGCCACTTCAGTGACAAAAGGCTTGTCAGCTTCACGCACCGATAAAAACGCCTTGCCACCGGCTTTAGGCATTTTTTCACCGGCACCCAGCTGCGCTTTCAGGAACGCCTCAGCAAAGGTGGTGCCACTACCCATCACTTCACCGGTGGATTTCATTTCCGGGCCGAGAATTGGATCAACACCCTGGAACTTGTTAAAGGGGAATACCGCCTCTTTAACACTGAAGAAGGGTGGAATGATTTCTTTCTCAAAACCCTGGTCTTTCAGACTGGTGCCTGCCATACAACGCGCAGCAACCTGCGCCAATGAGGTACCAATGCACTTGGAGACAAAAGGCACAGTACGGGAAGCACGCGGGTTGACCTCAATAATATAGATCTCACCATCCTGCCAGGCCAGCTGTACGTTCATCAGGCCGATAACACCTAACTCACGCGCCATTTGTGCAATCATCACCCGCATTTTGTCCTGCACATCTGCAGGCAGAGAATAGGGCGGCAGTGAACAGGCTGAATCACCAGAGTGAACACCCGCTTGCTCGATGTGCTGCATGATGCCGCCAATCACCACATCCTTACCGTCACTGACTGCATCCACGTCAATTTCAATGGCTGCATTCAGGAAATGATCCAGCAGTACTGGGCTGTCATTGGAGACTTTTACCGCGCTGGTCATATAACGCTCCAGCTCATCGGCACCATACACAATTTCCATGGCACGACCACCCAGTACATAAGAGGGGCGCACGACCAGCGGATAACCAATCACTGCAGCTTTAGCCAGGGCTTCATCAAAACTACGTGCTGTGGCGTTCGGTGGCTGTTTCAGACCCAGCTTCTCAATCATCTGCTGGAAGCGTTCACGGTCTTCAGCACGGTCAATGGCATCGGGTGTGGTACCAATAATGGGTACACCGGCTGCTTCCAGATCACGCGCCAGTTTCAGTGGCGTCTGGCCACCAAATTGCACAATCACACCCTTGGGCTGTTCTTTGTGCACAATTTCCAACACGTCTTCCAGGGTTACCGGTTCAAAGTAGAGACGGTCAGAAGTGTCGTAATCGGTGGAGACGGTTTCCGGGTTGCAGTTGACCATGATGGTTTCATAACTGTCATCACGCATGGCAAAAGCAGCGTGTACACAGCAATAGTCAAATTCGATACCCTGACCAATACGGTTGGGACCACCACCCAGCACCATGATTTTGTCACGGTTGGACGGTGCGGCTTCACACTCTTCTTCATAGGTGGAGTACATATAAGCGGTGCTGGTGGCAAATTCTGCCGCACAGGTATCCACACGCTTGTAGGTCGGGCGCACATTCAACTGATGACGCAGCTTGCGGAAGGAGCCTTCAGAAACACCCAGCAGCTGCGCCAGACGCGCATCAGAGAAACCTTTGCGCTTAAGGTGATAAACCTTGTCGTAATCCAGTTCACTCAGCGCCGTGCGAGCAACATCCACTTCTATTTTAATCAGTTCTTCCAACTGGACCAGGAACCAGTGATCCACATGAGTCAGGCGGTGCACTTCTTCCAGACTCATGCCAGAACGGAAGGCATCACCGATGTACCAGATACGCTCGGCACCGGGGTTTTGCAGTTCGCGGCGCATCATTGCCAGTGACTCGTCATCAAACTTTTCCAGCTTTGGATCCAGACCGTTAACACCCACTTCCAGTCCACGCAGTGCTTTCTGCAGAGATTCCTGGAAGGTACGACCTATTGCCATCACCTCACCCACAGATTTCATCTGGGTGGTCAGGCGATCATTGGCCTGCGGGAATTTTTCGAAGGTAAAACGCGGGATTTTGGTGACCACATAATCAATGGATGGCTCAAAAGAGGCCGGAGTGGCACCGCCGGTGATGTCATTCTGCAACTCATCCAGGGTGTAACCTATGGCCAGCTTGGCAGCAATCTTGGCAATCGGGAAACCTGTGGCTTTGGAGGCCAGTGCCGAAGAACGGGATACACGTGGGTTCATTTCAATGACCACCATACGGCCAGTATCAGGACAGATACCAAACTGCACGTTGGAACCACCGGTTTCAACACCAATTTCGCGCAGCACTGCCAAAGAGGCATCCCGCATGATCTGATATTCTTTATCAGTCAGCGTCTGAGCCGGGGCAACAGTAATGGAGTCACCGGTATGCACACCCATGGCATCAAAGTTTTCAATGGCACAGACAATAATGCAGTTGTCGTTTTTGTCCCGCACCACTTCCATTTCATATTCTTTCCAGCCGATCAGTGACTCATCAATCAGCAGTTCATTGGTTGGGGACAGATCCAGTCCACGCAGACAGATCTCTTCAAACTCTTCCTTGTTGTAGGCAATACCGCCACCCGAGCCACCCATGGTAAAAGATGGACGGATGATACAAGGGAAACCAAGATCAGCCTGCACTTGCCAAGCTTCTTCGAGACTGTGGGCAATTTTGGCACGCGGGCATTCCAAGCCAATTTTTTTCATGGCATGGTCAAAACGCTCACGGTCTTCGGCCTTGTCGATGGTGTCCGCATTGGCACCAATCATTTCCACGCCGTACTTTTCCAGTATGCCGTGTTTTTCCAGATCCAGCGCACAGTTCAGTGCGGTCTGACCACCCATGGTGGGCAGCAGAGCATCTGGGCGCTCTTTTTCAATGATCTTTTCCACCACTTCCCAGAGAATGGGTTCGATGTAGGTGGCATCTGCCATCACAGGGTCGGTCATGATGGTGGCTGGGTTGGAGTTCACCAGAATGACGCGGTAACCTTCTTCGCGCAGGGCTTTACACGCCTGAGCACCGGAGTAATCAAATTCACAGGCCTGACCGATCACAATCGGCCCGGCACCCAGAATCAGTATGCTTTTAATGTCTGTACGTTTTGGCATGACGTTCTCTATATCTTCCGTCGGGTTCAGGCGGTCTGGTTTTTGCGGGCTTGGATCAGCTGGATAAAGCGATCAAACAAGGGCGCAACATCCTGCGGGCCAGGACTGGCTTCCGGGTGACCCTGAAAGCTGAACGCGGCTTTATCCGTACGCTCAATGCCCTGCAGCGTGCCATCAAACAGTGATTTATGGGTTGCACGCAGGTTAGCAGGCAGTGTGGTTTCATCCACAGCAAAGCCATGATTCTGGCTGGTGATCATCACGACCTTGCTGTCTAGATCCTGCACTGGGTGGTTGGCTCCATGGTGACCATGCGGCATTTTTACCGTCTGCGCACCGGAGGCCAGCGCCAGCAGCTGATGACCCAGACAGATACCAAACACCGGTACGTCGGTTTCCAGAATTTCGGCAATAGCCTTGATGGCATAATCACAGGGCTGGGGATCACCGGGGCCGTTGGACAGGAACACACCATCGGGATTCATTGCCAGCACCTCGGCTGCAGAGGTCTGAGCAGGCACCAGGGTGATACGGCAGCCACGACTGACCAGCATCCGCAGGATGTTAAACTTCACACCGTAATCATATGCAACCACATGATAAGGCTGGCTGGTTTCATCCACCTGTGCATAACCCTGACCCAGCGTCCACTCACCTTCTGTCCAGTTTTGGATGGTTTTGGTGGTGACTTCTTTGGCCAGATCCATCCCTTTTAATCCCGGGAAGGCTTTGGCAGCAGCCAGGGCTTTTTCGGTTGCATCTGCAGCAGCGGCAGCTTCACCGGCCAGAATACAACCATTCAAAGAACCCTTGTCACGCAGGATACGGGTCAGGCGACGGGTATCAATATCACCAATCGCTACCAGCTGATTCTGCTGCAGATAATCCTGCAGGGATATTTTACTGCGGAAGTTGCTGGCCATCAGCGGCAAGTCACGAATAATCAGACCGGCAGCACCCATGGAGGCTGACTCAATATCTTCGGAATTGATACCGGTGTTGCCGATATGAGGGTAGGTTAGTGTCACCAGTTGACGGGTATAAGAAGGGTCGGTCAGTATTTCCTGGTAACCGGTCATGGCGGTGTTAAAGACCACTTCACCAACGGTCTGCCCATCAGCGCCAATAGCGACACCACGGAACACACTACCATCTTCAAGGGCCAGAATAGCGGGTCTGGTCAAAACAGTTTCCTCCCATCACAGGCTTTCAGCAGGGCCGCCTGAATACGGCCAATACCGATTTTGGGTTGCAAAAAAGCGAGATGAACTAATGGTTCATCCCGCTTTTTAAATATAATTTGGTGGGTAAGCGTTACTGCCCTGCATTTGGGCGCTTATTTTCGTTATTCTACCTTAGATGAACCAGAAACGTCCACCAATCGGAGCAGAAAATTCTGTAGCAGTTTCCAGAGCATCTGTTTGTTCCAATCATTTCAGATCCAAAACATCCTGCATGTCATACAGACCCGCAGGCCGCCCTTGTAGCCAGCCCGCAGCACGCACGGCACCCTTAGCAAAGGTCATGCGACTGGACGCCTTGTGGGTAATCTCTACCCGCTCACCCTCAGTACCAAACACCACTGTGTGATCACCCACTACATCACCCATCCGCAGGGTGGCAAAACCGATGGTTTCGCGCTTACGAGCGCCGGTCTGACCTTCACGACCATAAACAGCCACTTCTTTAAGATTGCGACCCAGTGCGCGTGCTACTGCCTCACCCATGCCCAGCGCCGTCCCGGAGGGAGCATCCACCTTGTGGCGGTGATGTGCTTCCACTATTTCCACATCATAATCATCACCCAAGGCTGCGGCAGCCAGCTCCAGTAGCCGAAAGCAGACGTTCACACCCACACTCATGTTGGGGGCAAACACCAGCGGAATTTTTTCAGCAGCGCGAGCCAGCTCCGCCTTTTCATTGTCATTCAGACCGGTTGTGCCGACCACCAGCGCCTTGCCATGAGCGCTGCAGAAAGCTGCACTGGCCATGGTTACAGCGGGGGTTGTGAAGTCGATTAACAAATCAAAATCCGCCTCTTCCAGTGAGCCGCTGGCACGGACACCCAGCTTACCCAGACCTGCCAGCTCACCCAGATCCACGCCCACCAAACTGGAGTCCGGCTCTACAATGCCGGCAGCCAGTTGTACATCCGGATTATCCTGCACCGCCTGAATCAGTGTGCGCCCCATGCGCCCACCGGCACCCATGATTGCCACCTTGATCATTTCGATCCTCACAGAATTTTACAAAGAAATTATATCTGCCATTATACTGGAATCGGCAGCCACTGAGTTAACAAGGACTTGGCTAATTGACAAGTGTGAACCAGATCACATTTTTTAGCAGTGGTTTTGTTAAGATGGTTTTTTTACAGCTTTTTACGCAGAGGTTACTGCATGTCCTCCGACACCAGCTCCAGCCCAAGCTATGAGCGCATCCGTCGCCTTAATGCCATCGGCATTGCATTATCTGCTCAGCGCGATCAGAACCAGCTACTTGAGCTGATTCTTGTCAGTGCACGAGAGCTGACCAAGGCCGATGCAGGTACCCTGTATATGGTGGAGCCGGACGGTGAGTCCCTGAGTTTTGTGATGGTACAAAATGACAAGCTGAATATTCACCTTGGCGGCAGTGGTGCATCTGTGGGTGGCAACTTCCCGCTGATTCCGCTCCACCTGCCGGATGGATCACCCAATGAACGGATGATTGCAGCCTGGGCGGTACTCAACAAAAAAACCGCCAATATTGCAGATGCCTACCATGAACAGGGCTTTGACTTTTCTGGTACCCGGGCGTTTGATACCAAAACGGGCTACCATTCCAAGTCATTTCTTACAGTTCCCCTGCGCAACCACGAAGGTGAAGTGATAGCCGCCCTGCAACTATTAAATAAACTGAATGAAGCTCAGGAACCGGTTCCTTTTGATGAAAGTGATCAGGATATTGCTGAATCACTGGCCTCCCAAGCTGCCATTGCCTTGACCAACCGGCGGTTAATTGATGAGCTGCGCACCCTGTTTGACAGCTTCACTCAAGTCATCGCCAGTGCGATCGATTCCAAGTCCGCTCACACTGGCGCACACTGTCGTCGTGTTCCCGATGCCACACTGATGCTGGCCGAAGCGGCCAACGGTGCCAATTTTCCAGGCTTGGAAGGTTTCAGCATGACCGAAGAGGACATGTATGAACTCAAGACCGCGGCCTGGCTACATGACTGCGGCAAGGTGGTCACTCCACATCACGTCATGGAGAAGTCCACCAAACTGGAAACCATTGTTGACCGAATCAACTGGGTGATCGACCGTTTTGAAATTCTGCGCAGGGACCTTGAGATAGAACAACTCAAGGAAGAGCTAGCTGCAGCAAAATCCGGCTCAACCCTGAGCGAAGAGCGCCAGAATTTTTATACCGAACTTAAGCAACAGCTTGAAAAAGATCTGGTTTTCCTGCAGGGTGCCAATACTGGTGGCGAGTTCATGTCAGACGAGCATATCGCCAGAATCGAAAATCTTGCTGAGCAGGGCTGGCTGGATTATAAGAACCAGAGGCATTCATTGCTGGACGCAGACGAAGTACTCAACCTCTCTATTCGTCGCGGCACACTGAATCAGGAAGAAAGAACAATCATGGAAGGTCATATGGTGCATACACTAACCATGCTGGAACAGCTGCCTTTTCCGCGCCACCTGCAGCGAGTTCCGGAATATGCCGGTGGACACCACGAGCGCATGGATGGCAAGGGTTATCCTCGGGGTCTAAGCAGAGAGCAAATGTCCATCCCTGCTCGCATCATGGGTATTGCTGATGTTTTTGAGGCATTAACCGCTCATGAGCGCCCCTATAAAAAACCCATGGCATTATCTCAAGCTTTAACCATCATGGGACGCATGGTTGAAGACCATCACCTCGACCCTGATTTGTACGCCTTGTTTGTTTACAAAAAGGTCTACCTTGATTACGCTAAGACACACTTAAGAGAAGAACAGATTGACGATGTGGATGTGGACGCTCTGCCGGGCTTAAAGCTTGCATCCATCACTCAAACAGAAGCAAGGAACTAGAGCGTGAAGGTAGAAATTCTGGGTTGTAGTGGTGGCATGGGGCTGGGACAACACACCACCTGCTACCGCATTAACGAACACACCCTGATGGATTCCGGCAGTGGACTGGGAAACCTTCCCCATGACGAACTGCTGAAGATCAAGCATATCTTTCTGACCCATTCTCATCTGGATCATATCTGTTTTTTACCGCTGCTAATTGACAACATGTTTGAGTTTCTTGAAGAGCCCATCCATGTTTATGCCCTGCCCGAGGTTCTGAAAACCCTACAAGAGCATATTTTTAATTGGAAAATCTGGCCGGATTTTTCAACGCTGCCCAATGAACACAATCCTGTTGTCAAGTTTCATGAGGTGTCACTGAAACAGCCCATGACTGTGGCAGACCTGACCTTTGCCGCCTTCCCTGTGGATCACATTGTTCCCACCTGTGGTTATCATGTTACCAGTGAGACGGGGCAGACCTTGGCTTTCACGGGCGACACCACCTTTGGTGAGGCAGTGATGAATGAGCTGAACAAACTGGGGCCGCTGGATGTACTGATGACAGAATGCGCTTTCCCTGATCGCTTACTGGAACTGGCAAAAGTATCCAAACACCTGACCCCCAAACTGCTTAAAGATTTCGTTTCCGGCATGCACTACACCCCAAAACAAGTCTGGCTCTCCCATTTGAAACCCAGTCAGACTCAGGAAATCAAAGCCGAGCTGGCGCAGATCGAAATCGGCACCTCTATGACACTGCTGCAGACAGGGCAGGCTTTCACGCTTTAACTAGATGCTGCCAGCTTTTCACCGCCGAAATTCGTGAGATCATCACAGCGCCTCCAGTGCTTCACTGAGCCGGGTTACCCCTATAACCTGCATACCCGGCGGTGTTTCTTTAGGGGCATTCCCCTTGGGAACAATGGCTTTACGAAACCCGTGTTTGGCTGCTTCTTTTATTCGCTCTTGTCCGCTGGGAACCGGACGAATCTCGCCTGACAAGCCCACTTCACCAATCACCATCAGATCATGGGGTAGCGCCTGATTTTTTAATGACGAAACAATAGCCATAACTGCCGCAAGGTCGGCACCCGTTTCCAGCACTTTAACACCACCCACCACGTTTAAAAAGACATCCTGATCGCCGGTAAACACCCCACCATGACGGTGTAATACAGCCAGCAGCATCGATAGGCGATTGGTATCCAGCCCCACCGCAATCCGGCGTGGATTTCCCAGCTGGGATTGATCCACCAATGCCTGCACCTCCACCAGCAGCGGACGGGTTCCTTCCCAGGTCGCCAACACCACGCTGCCCGGTGCTGGCTCTTCATCCCGCGACAAAAAAATCGCCGAAGGATTTTTTACTTCTTTAAGTCCAGTTTCCATCATGGCAAACACACCCAGCTCATTCACCGCTCCAAAACGGTTTTTCTGGCCGCGCAGGGTTCGGAAGCGTGAATCACCATCACCTTCCAGCAGTAAAGAAGCATCAATCATGTGCTCCAGTACCTTGGGGCCGGCCAGTGAGCCATCCTTGGTGACATGCCCAACCAGAAACAAAACCGTATGGCTTTGTTTGGCAAAACGAGTAAGGAAAGCGGCTGACTCTCTCACCTGAGCCACACCGCCGGGCGCTGATTGCAGTTCATCCACATGCATGGTCTGAATGGAATCCACAATCAATACTTGGGGTTTCTCCTGCTCAGCCACGGCAAGCAGGTTTTCTACACTGGTTTCCGCCAGCATTTTTAGACCCTGGGTTGGCAAACCCAGTCGCTGGGCTCGCAGTGCCACCTGCTGCAGGGATTCTTCGCCGGTGACATACAGCACCTTCATCAACTGCGCCAGCTTGCAAGCGGTCTGCAGCAACAAGGTGGATTTACCGGCACCGGGGTTACCACCAATCAGAATGGCGGAACCCGGCACCAAGCCACCACCCAGCACACGGTCAAACTCATTAAAGGTGGTGGAAAAACGCGGCAGATCCTGCAGGTTGATTTCTGAAAGATCCTGCACCTGGGAGGATAAAGCACCGGCAAAACCACTGCGGGCAGAGGACAGGGGGGCAGAACGACCGGAAGAAGATCCAAGGCGCACTTCCTGAATGCTGTTCCATTCTTTACAGGCAACACACTGCCCCTGCCATTTGCTGTATTCTGCACCACACTCAATGCAGACATAGGCCGTTTTCTGTTTTGCCATCTTGTCCTGCTTGCCCTGTATTGACAGTTATAAAGACCAGCTGCATTATAACCAAAAATAAAACACTCCATAGAATAAGGATACACCATGCAGCGTGAAACAATTGCACTGCACCATGCTTACCAGCCGGATAACCAACATGCCGTTGCTGTACCCATCCACCAGCGCACACAATCGTTGTCTTTATTGTGTGGTGGCTCACGGCGCTATTCTGCGTATTTACAGCAAAAACCCGCTGTTGGCGGATTAACTGGCCATTAATCACCGCACCTCACCCATCAGTGAACGTCATCGCACCATGCTGGATTTTGCACTCTATATCGGAGTGGAAGCCGGAGAGTTGAATGAAAGCTGGGTGGAAGAACTCATGGCCGTAGGTTTCACCCGTGAAGATATCTGGGATATTGGTGCCATCAGTGCTTTTTTTGGTTTATCCAACCGTATGGTCTCCCTGACGGGTACACCGCCCAATCAGGAGTTTTACCTGATGGGGCGGGTGCCCAGAGAGAAGTAAAAATTAACTGCTGGCCGGCGGTGTCTTTTTAGGCGCTGCCGGTTTTTGCGCAGGGTGCGGAGTAGTTTTAGCAGCGGGCACCTTGGCTGTCGGCACATTCGCCTGAGCCGGTTTTGTGTCATTGGCAGCAGGAGCATGGGGTGGCGGTTCATCCTGCAGGAAGTCACTGACGGACTGCATAAAGTCTGTCAACAGTATCTTGCTGACCACAAAAATATGCCCAACATTTTTCTCGATGGTACGGTTCAGTCCACCACGAGTCATCTGCAGGTTGTCATCTTTGCGCCCCCAGCGCTCACTGGTTTTACAGGAACCAACCGGTGCAATTGGATCTCGCAGCCCACGATAATCAAACAGGGCGATATTGGCATCATTCAACACATCCATATTCACCGGCTTTCCGTCCAGCTCGGGATGTTTTGAAGGCAGGCGGTATTTTCCTTCCCAGATCTCGTTGTCGAGGAAAATTCGCTGTATCCATTCGCGGTGCGCTTGTGCCGGGAAACGTGTACCGGAATTTAACCAGTGCAGGAAAGGCGCGGCATCATCAATGGCACCGGGGAAGTTGGCGCGGGCATAAAAACCTTCCGCCACCGTAAATGCCACACCCGGCTGTATTTCATGCATGCCCACTTCAATAGTCTGAGGGGGCACATTACAGCTGCCATAAAAAGTCTGCATCACCTCGGGGCTATAGTGTTCACGGATTACATCACGCATGGCTTTGTGTCCGCTGTCTGCATCATCAAACAGGATAGGAGTGGTCATCAGCACCACCTGGCGAATTTTAACCTCTCGCCCTTCCAGTGCAGCTTCCTCCACACGACGTGCCAGATAGGGCATAAACAAGGTGCCGCCCATACAGTAGGCCATCACCTCAATCACCTGATCCGGATGCCGCTCGTTGATCATATCCAGGTATTTGTCGTGCACCGTTTTTCCGTAGAAACTCAAGCCAAGATGGCTTTGATCAGCATCTGGATTACCATAATCCACCATGTAAACGTCATAACCCAATGCCAGCATACCCTCAACAACCGATTTACCCGGTGCCAGATCAAAGATCTCACAACGGTTGATCATTGGGCTGGCCATATAAAGGGTTTTGCCATTCGGCTTCACACCCTCCGGGCGCAGGTAGTGGCGCAGTTTTACGGTAAACAGTGTTGATCCCGGCACTTCTTCCCAGGCGCAGGCACCCAATTGAGCATTGGGTGATTCCAGGGCAAAACGACGCATATCAAAAGCATCATGCGCCAACAAAGCCAGCAGACGTAACTCACAATCGGCCAGATAGTCTTCATCTGACTGCAGGCGTGAGCCATCGGGAGCTGTTTTACGGTAAGGGTTACGGCGTAGTTCACTTAAGGGTTCACCGGCAATCACCTGCAACAAAGAACGCAGCAGTTTTTTCATCGCCCGCAGGCGTGTCTGGCCAAAACTGTGATACTGCCATTCCAACTGCTGCAACGCCGCCAACTGGCCTAGCAACCACATTTGTCCAGCTGGTTCACTACAAATACGATCACAATAAGCACGGTCAAAAGCCAGCTTGTAACCCTTGCGGTTGATGGTGTCACCATCCGCTGCAATTTCTTCTTTGGTGGCTTTCACTTCTTTGGTCAGTGAAGTCACCAAGCGCTTGATTCGCGCAGCATAAGCAGCCTCAATCCGTAGCTCATCCACAGCAACTGCATCAGGATTGCGCCCATTAGCCACAGCATCCTGCGTTGCTTTCACCAGCGGTTTAAGCCACCCGGTGAAAAGCTCGGACGGTACACCCATGGCTCCAAAAAAATCATTCTGCTGACGCGATACGGCCATCATGTTTTTCAGACACAAGCCGTTGAATGCACTTAACCAGTGGTGAGCATCGCGCAAACCGGACGGGTTATCTGCAACACTCACACCCAAAATTCCATCCAGCAGATCAGCACTCAAACGGGGTGTAGACGGAGCACCCGCCACAAACTTTGACATCCATTCTGACAAATCATGATTCATGGCAGCCATTCTCCATCTCCTGCGTTGCAATTATGTAAGCATACATTAGCAGAGCGTTACCCAAGGTTAAAGCCTTGGCGCTTGTAAGTTTTAAGTTTAACGATGTTTTGAAACACTCAGTTCGTGTACTGCATCAATCAAGGCACGGGCGTGTTCCGGATCAACATGCTGGTTAATGCCGTGACCCAGATTAAAGACATGCCCCGTACCCTTGCCGTAACTGTCCAGAATCCGCCTTACTTCAGCACGGATGGCCGCAGGTGAAGCAAATAGTGCACTTGGATCAAAGTTGCCTTGCAAGGCAACACAATGTCCAACTCGCGCACGCGCATCACTCAGCTCAGTGGTCCAGTCCAGACCCAGTGCATCCGCACCCGTTACGGCCATGTGCTCCAGCCATTGACCACCACCCTTGGTGAACAGGATCACCGGGATTTTACGGCCTTCATGTTCACGAATCAGACCATGGATAATCTGCTCCATGTATTTGAGCGAAAACTCCAGATAAGCCGGAGTTGACAGTGCTCCACCCCAGGAGTCAAAAATCTGCACAGCCTGAGCACCCGCCAGTATCTGGGCATTCAGATAAGCAGTGACGGTCTGTGCCAATTTATCAAGCAACTGGTGCATCACATCCGGCTGACCATACAGCATGGCTTTGGGGTGACGGTACTCCCGGCTACCCTGACCTTCGACCATGTAAGTGGCCAGGGTCCAGGGGCTGCCAGAAAAACCAATCAAAGGTACCCGACCGTTCAGTTCACTACGGATGGTACGCACGGCATTCATTACATAACCCAGATCTTTTTCCATATTTGGAATCGGTAAATCAACCACGTCTTTTTCTGTGCGCACAGTTTTTCTGAAGCGCGGACCTTCACCGGTTTCAAAATACAGACCCAGCCCCATGGCATCAGGAATGGTCAGGATGTCAGAAAACAGGATGGCTGCGTCCAGATCAAAACGCTCCAGTGGTTGTAGTGTTACCTCACAAGCCAGATCAGCATTACGGCAAAGATCCATGAACGTTCCTGCCTGCTTGCGGGTTGCCAGATACTCGGGCAAATAACGACCCGCCTGACGCATCATCCACACCGGAGTCATATCAACCGGTTGGCGCAGCAGTGCACGTAAGAAGCGGTCATTTTTCAGTTCAGACATGGAGTTTCCCTATACTGGAGATAAAAATCTACGGACTATTAAGTGACTACCATTCTAGCCTTGTTCGTCTCGCAGGTCAGTCCGGCAGGTTAATTTTTCTCTGTGAAATGCTGCCACAAAGCAGGTTACCGAGTAGAATGGTCAGACTTTATTCCATCGATCAGTGAGACCGCCCTGTGACCCTGCGTTTTGTTGCTTCTTCCCGTCTGCCAACCCCTTGGGCTGTTTTCACTATGCACGGTTTTGAGGACAGTGAAACCGGAAAAGAGCATATTGCGCTGACTCTGGGTGATCTGACAGACAACCAACCTGTTCTGGCACGTATCCACTCTGAATGCTTGACTGGGGATGCACTTTTTTCATTGCGCTGTGACTGCGGTTTCCAGTTGCAGGAAGCACTCCAGCGCATCGCCACGGAAGGGCGTGGTGCATTATTTTATTTACGTCAGGAAGGTCGGGGGATTGGTCTGGTGAATAAAATCCGTGCTTATCATCTGCAGGATGCCGGAGCCGACACGGTGGAAGCCAACGAACAACTGGGTTTTGCTGCTGACCTACGGGATTATTCCATGCTACCCACGATGCTTGAACATCTGGGGATCAGCACCGTTCGATTAATGACCAACAACCCTCGCAAAGTGGATGCACTCACCCACTATGGTTTAAAGGTAGCCGAACGCATCCCGCTGACCACTGGACTTAACCCGCATAACGCAGGGTATCTGGATACCAAGGCCAGCAAGCTGGGGCACATGATGAAACTTGAGGACTATCAATAATAATAAGAGATCGATAGCGACTGAAAATCGATGCCGTTGTTTAACTCTGACATACCATTGTTGGAATAATGACGGTAACGCAGCGCCAGATCCCATTGCTTTGATTCACCCAGCATCCAGCCCAGTGTTAATGTGTCTTCAAACTGGTAATGCTGACCAAATTCATGCCCCGTGGCCGGGAAGCGTTTTTTTGACATCAGTGTTGCTCCGATGGATGTTTCCAGATAAGGAGCCCAGCGATATTCCGGCCAGTCAACACGAAACACTGGCGTCAGCACCAGCAGATTATTTCTGTCCAGCACATCATCCAGGCGTTTTCCTTGCCAGTATTCCACCGCGACCTGCCCAAATAATGTCAGACGGGTAGACTGGCTTAATTGATGCTCCTGCCAGCGCCAGCGCCAGTAGATGCGTGTTGCACTCACATCTTCACCCTGAGCCTGCTCAACGCCTGCAGCTGTTGCACCTATCGGGTTGGTCGCCAACGTCACACCCAGCGTAGAGACCACCGCTGTTTGCCAGATCAGAGCCGAGCCAGCCTTAGCCTGTCCGGAAATCGGCAATAGCAGCAATAGAATTAACAAACAGCGAAGGGGCATAGGTTTAATCACCAATGACCATAACGGCTTCGGCTTCAAAATCCACACCCTTGGGCAACGCACTGACCTGTACAGCAGCACGAGCGGGATAGGGTTTGCTGAAATAACGCGCCATCACTTCGTTAACGGTGGCAAAGTTAGCCAGATCCACCAGGTACAGGTTGACCTTCACCAGCTCATCCATGCTGCCACCGGCTGCTTCACAGACGGCTTTCAGGTTTTCAAATACCTGTACAGCCTGGGCTTCAAAATCACCCTGTACCACTTCCATAGTGGCCGGATCAAGCGGGATCTGTCCGGATAAATAAACCGTATTACCCGCCTTGACCGCTTGTGAATAGGTACCAATAGCCTGAGGTGCCTTGTCTGTACTAATGGCTGCACGATTACTCATAATTATTTCCTGCCAGATATGAAGTTGGATAAAAGAACAGTTAAATTAACGGAGTCGAACCACCCGATTCACTTCCGGAATCAGGCGCAGTTTTTTCATGATACGAGCCAGATGGATCCGGTTGGCCACCAGCACTTCCAGCGTCAGTGTTGACAGGCGTGCATCCCGCTCATCCACACTGATACGCTCCAGACTGGCATCCATCTCGGTCACCAGTGTGGCAATACGGGCAATAATGCCACGCTGATGTTCAATTTCCAGCTTAAGATTAACGTTAAAATCACCTTCGGTTTTTTCAGCCCAGCGCAGGGTCACACACTTGTCTGGATTATCACGAATCTCGCTGAGATTACGGCAATTATCCCGATGCACCACAATACCGCTGCCAAAACTGATATGACCAAGAATGGAGTCACCGGGTATCGGGCGACAGCAACGAGCAAAACTGACCACCATACCCTCTGTGCCATGAATGATCATGGAGCTTTCTTCAGCCTTGCCAGCAACCGCTGCTTCAGCTTCACTCAGCAGTCTGCGAGCCACCACATAAGCCATGCGCTGCCCCAGCCCAATGGCTTCGAGCAACTCATGGATGGAGGTTACTTCCATTTCTTGCAGCAGAGGCTTCAACCGCTCTTCTGGGATTAGCTCCAGCCGTACATCAAACTGTGCCAGGGCTTTGTCGAGTAATCGACGCCCCAGCACTTCTGACTCACTGCGCTGTTGCTGTTTGATAAAATGGCGTATGGCCGAACGGGCTTTAGCTGTGGTCACAAAGGATAACCAAGCCAGATTGGGGCGCGCACCCGGAGCCGTGATTACCTCAACGGTCTGCCCGCTTTGCAGTCGTGCCGAAAGCGGTGCCAATTTGCGATCAATCCGGCAGGCTACACAGCCATTGCCTACATCCGTATGTACAGCATAAGCAAAATCCACCGGCGTGGAGCCTTTTGGCAACTCCATAATTTCGCCACTGGGGGTAAAAATATAAATCTCGTCCGGAAACAGGTCGACCTTGACGTGTTCAATAAATTCCAGTGAATCTCCAGCGCGTTGCTGCATTTCCAGCAGGCCTTTTACCCACTGTCGAGCACGAGCATGGCTGCCTTCAGCAATCGGGCGATCCGTCTGTCCGGCTTTATATAACCAGTGAGCCGCCACACCGTTGTTGGCCATGGCTTCCATATCGCGGGTGCGGATTTGCACTTCTATCGGTATACCACTCAGACCAAACAGGCTGGTATGCAAGGACTGGTAACCATTGGCCTTGGGAATAGCCACATAATCCTTGAAGCGTCCGGGTACTGGTTTATAAGTATTGTGTACTGTGCCCAACACCCGATAACAATCATCCACTGTTTCCGTCATGATGCGAAAAGCATACACATCCATGATGTCACTGAAGGATTTTTTCTGGTGTTTCATCTTGCGGTAGAGGGACAACAGATTTTTTTCGCGCCCTACCACCCGACCTTTTAAACCATCCTGCTCCAGCCGTTCCTGTAAACGCTGCTGGATTTTTTTCACCACTTCCTTGCGATGACCACGTACCTGCTGCACTGCACGACGCAGGCGTTCATAACGCATTGGATAAATAGCCTGAAAGCTCAGGTCTTCCAGCTCAAGGCGCAGGGTGTTGATACCCAGACGATTGGCAATCGGGGCATAAATATCGAGGGTTTCACGAGCAATGCGGCGTTTTTTGTCAGCACGAAGTGCACCCAGCGTCCGCATGTTATGCAGGCGATCCGCCAGCTTAACGATGATAACCCGAATGTCTTCGGCCATCGCCAGCACCATTTTGCGGAAGTTTTCCGCCTGGGCTTCCGCTTTGGATTCAAATTTGATCTGAGTCAGTTTGGAAACACCATCCACCAGCTCGGCAACCGCATCACCAAACTGCCGAGCAACAGCTTCTTTGCTGATGCCGGTATCTTCAATCACATCATGCAGTAGTGCAGCAATCAGCGCCTGATGATCCAGATGCAGATTGGCGAGAATGGTGGCAACAGCCAGAGGGTGGGTGACATAGGGTTCACCGGAACTACGCTTTTGACCATCGTGAGCCTGCTCAGCATAAAAATAGGCACGACGAACCTGCTGAATTTCATCAGCAGGCAGATATCCCTTCAATCGGTCACAAAGATCATCAATGGTGTTCATCACCCCACCCCAGGGAAATCAGTGCAATAAAAAGGCGGGGGATCAACAACATGAAATCAGAACTCCTGGTGAGACATCTCTTCCTGCACCACCATCGGTTTCACATCAGCTTCATCCAGAATGGAAACACTGGTCATGCCTTCTGCAATTTCGCGCAGAGCAACCACAGTTGCCTTGTCGTTTTCCCATGCCAGACGGGGTTCTTTGCCACCAATGGTCAGCTGACGGGCGCGTTTTGTTGCAACCATTACTAGCTCAAAACGGTTGGCGACATTTTCAAGACAGTCTTCTACAGTAACTCGAGCCATTAGGGCGACACCTGCTTGAGGGTTATAAAGGGTTTACCAGACCGACTATTGTAACGGAGCGAGGCCACTGACAACAAGGAGATTCAGGCGTTTGCCAAGGCATAGGGCATGGAAAGTTGAGCTGGACTCTTCTGTAGAGCG